>NZ_JBGNUW010000027.1:0-157637 GCF_041950495.1 Nonomuraea sp. MTCD27
ACTGCTCACGCAGTAGATCACTGGAGAGCCGGGTACTCGGAGACGGGTCTGCCCGGTTCGGAGGGAGGCCGAACGGAAAAGGACCAGCCCATACAGGACTGGCACCTCACTGTTCGGCCGACCCTACCGGCACCGTCAACCAGATGTGCCTGGCCCACCTGCCCGGCTACGCGCCGCGCGGCACCTGCGACCGGGCCGGGCAAGCCACGCTGACCCTGCCCGAGCTGGACGCCGCGATCGGCCGGTTCTTCCATCAGGTCTACAACCAGCGGCCCCATTCGGAGACCAAGACAACGCCGCAGGCACGCTGGGAGGCCGGCGCATTCATCCCGCGCATGCCCGGCTCACTCGAGCAGCTGGACCTGCTGCTGCTCACGGTCGCCAAGCCCCGCAAGATCCACACCGATGGGATCCACTTCCTGTCCTTGCGCTACCTGGATCCGGTACTGGCCTTCTACACCGGCGAGCAGACCACGATCCGCTACGACCCGCGCGACATCACCGAGATCCGCGTCTACCTGCGCGGCTGCGATGGCAGCGAAGAGTTCCTGTGCCGGGCGATCTGCCCCGAGCTCGCGGAGACCACCATCAGCCTCAAAGAGATCACCGCCGCCCGCAACGCCCGCCGAAAAGAGCTGCGCGGCCGCCTGACCAGCCGAGCCGCCGTCGTCGGCCGGCTCCTGGCCGCCCACACCGAACCGCTGCCCGCCGCCTACCCCACGCCAGCGCCGGCCAACTGGCACAGCCTGACCCAGCCCGCCACTGACGACACCGTGGCCGCCGCCCAGCCCGGCGATCCCTGCCCCGAGCCGCCGCCAGGCGCGGACACCACCCGTACCCGCCGTGACGGTCCGCGACTCAAACGCTACTGGAATGAGTGATCCGTTCCCCGCCCGGACACACACCACGCGTGGGCTTAAGAGAGGACAGCGACCCAGGCGACACCCCCGACCCACCCCCTGATCCCCTCGACCAGCCCTACCCCGAAGGCGCCGACCTTCCGCCCGGCCTTCCGCCCGGCCAGCCGCGCGACCAGCCGGCCGGCGAGCCGGCACCCGGCGGCCACACTCCCCGCCTGGACATCAGCGACCGGCCGCCACCGCCCCACCGGCCCGGCCCGGACGGCAACAGGCACGCGACAGCAGGGGCCGCCGCCCCCATCATGATCACCAAAGAACACCGGATGTTCGTCGAATTCGCCGACGCCGTCCGCCGCGAACGCTACGTCGGTCTCTGCTTCGGCGCCCCGGGCGTCGGAAAGACCCAATCGGCCCGCCACTACTCCCAATGGGATCGGCTCGCCCACCACCTCGACGGCACCCGCCCCGCCGGCTCCGACGACGGCGATCCCTCAGCCGCGCACCTCCTGGCCGCCCGCGCCGTCATGTACACGCCCAAGGTCCACAACACCCCCCACCACCTCGACAAAGAGATCTCCTTCCTGTGCGACCGGCTCGGCTGGAACGTGGAGATCATGCTCAACTCCGGCCGCGGCGTCGACGAGCACGGCATGCTCAACGCCAGTACTCACCCGAGCTCCTCATCGTGGACGAAGCCGACAGGCTCCGGGTCGCGGCACTGGAGCAACTACGCGACCACCACGACCGGACCGGCATCGGGCTGATCCTGATCGGGATGCCGGGCATCGAAAAGCGGCTCTCGCGCTACCCCCAGCTCTACTCCCGGGTCGGGTTCGTCCACCACTACAAGCCCATGTCCGCGAACGAGCAGGTATTCGTCCTGGGCCGCTCATGGCCTCATCTACGCCTCGGCGACAGCGATGACTACGCCACCACTGAAGCCGTCGCCGCCATCACCCGCATCACCAGCGGCAACTTCCGGCTCACCGTGCGCCTCATCGGGCAGATCGAGCGAATCATGAAGATCAACGACATGTCCGTCGTCACCAAGGAGATCGTCGACGCCGCCTGGCAGAACCTCGTCATCGGCTCGATGTGAGATCACACCAGCCACAAAGGGAGATCCACGACCAACGATCAGGAGCTGAGGCTACTGCCTGGCCCCCGTTTCCGGGCCAGGCGGCGGCCTGTTCAGAACACTCAGGACAAACCACCCCAGCCAAGCCGACCACGACAAACACCGATCCAAGAATCACGACCCCAAGCGATCCGAGGCACACCTCTGGGCGGGTGGAGTTCGAGAGGGTGGAGCCCCAGACCGATTGATCACTCTTTGTGACTGGCCGATATTGATAAGCAATAGGGGCGGCTGGCTGCGGAGGGGGAGCCAGGTCGCGGGGGCGTGGGCGTTCGGGCATGAGCACCTGCTATTCCCGAACGTCCGCGCTGCTCCTCGTCTCACTTGTGGTTAAGGGGCCGGGAGCCTGCGAGTGGTGGCGTCTGGCGGAGCCGCGCCACGGGCGCCGGCGGCTTCGCGGAGTCGAATGATCTCCTCGTGCTGGGCGGCGAGCGGGCCAAGGGCCTGGGTGCGGAAGCCCGTGAGCTGTCGATCCTTCGCTCCGACTGGGCCAGCCGCTCCTTGAACGTGGCGTTCTGAGCTTTGAGGCGGGTGATTTGGGCTTCGCGGGGGTCGGGGATGTCTCCGGCCTGCTACAGGGCCTGGAGACGTCGCTCGAATTCGGCGCGGAGGTGTGCGTAGGGGCGGGTGCGGTACAACACTGATCAGATCAACTCGTGAACACCCGCTTGGGGATGGTGTGGTCCTGGGCTGTCGCGGCTGGGTTGTCGCAGGCCGAGGACGACGCCTGCTGCGACGAGCAGGGCGCCGGTGATGTCGGCGGGGCCTGCCTGGCCGAGGCCGAGTGCGAGGGTGGTGAGCAGTGCGCCGACCGGTACGAGGCCGGCGAACAGGCCCGCGCGGTCGGCGCCGAGGCGGCGCAGTGCGTCGTACCAGAGGAAGAAGGCGGCTGCGGTGACGATGGCGCCGAGGTAACCGAAGGCGGCTGCTTGGCTGGGTGTGGGCAGCCGCAGGGAGGCCGTGCCGTCCACGGCGAGGCCTGCGGCCAGCAGCATGGGGACGGACAGGGCGGCGGGATAGGCGGCGACCCTCAGGGGACCGAGTTTGGGCAACAGGGGGATGGCGAGCAGGGAGAACGCCACCTCGCCGGCGAGCGCGCCGAGGGAGAGCAGGAGGCCCGTCAGGCTGCCCGAGCCGAGGCCGGCGGCGACGGCCGCGCCGAGTGCGACCACGAGCGCGGCGCCGACGGTGCGGGGGGCCGGGCGTCGGCGTTCCATCAGGGGCCCGACAAGGGCGAGTACGAGGGGGACGGCTCCGACCACGGTGCCGATCATGGCGGGCCCGGCGTGCCGGGTGGCTTCGCCGAGGAAGAGGTTGAACCCGGCCAGGCCGGTGGCGGCCAGCGCGATCAGGAGCAGGATGTCACGTGAGGTCAGGCGGACGCGGGGCAGGCGCCGGTGGCCTACGACGGTGAGCAGGATGGCCGCGGCGATGGCATAGCGCAGGGCCTGTCCGGTGAAGACCGGGTAGTCGGCGATGGTGGCGGAGACCGCGGCGGAGGTGCCGACGAGCAGCATTGCCGAGGCCGCGCCGAGGGAGGCGGCGGAGGAGTTCATGCGGCGTGCTCCGCCACGGTCGAGGGAGCGGCAGCCGAGGGGGTGAGGACCTTGCGGGTGATGCGCTCGGCGATGGCGGCGACCAGGGTTCGGGGGCGGCGGGGGGCCAGGTGCGCGGTGAGGGCGTTGCTGAATCCGGGGGCGACGTAGCCGCGGTCTCGCTCCAGCGCGCGCAGGGCGGCGCGGACGACGGGTTCGGGGGTGGTCATGGAGCCGGTGACGGCCGCGTTGCGGGTGCCGATGGTGTCGAAGAAGGCGGTCTCGACCGGGCCGGGGCACAGGGTGAGCACGCGGATGCCGCGCCGGCGGTACTCCTGTCGCAGGGCGAGGCCGAAGTTCAGCACGAAGGTCTTGGCCGCGCCGTAGACGGCGAAGTACGGGGAGGGTTGGAAGGCGGCGTTGGAGGCGACGTTGACGATCGCGCCGCGGCCGCGCTCCAGCATGCCGGGCAGCACCTCGTGGGTGAGGTCGACGAGTGCGACGACGTTGACCATCAGCTGGTTGTGGTCGCGGGCTGTGGGAATCTCCTCGAAGCGGCCGCAGGTGCCGAAGCCGGCGTTGTTGATCAGGAGGTCGACGCTCAGATCGCGGGTGGTCAGCTGGTCGGCGATGCGGCGGGCGGCGTCCGGCTCGGCGAGGTCCTGGACCAGCACATGGGCGCGAACGCCGTGTTCGGCGGTCAGGCGCTGGGCGAGGGCGGTAAGCCGGTCGCCGGAGCGGGCCACCAAGATCACGTCGTGGCCCTGGGCGGCGAGCTGGGAGGCGAATTCCGCGCCGAGGCCGGACGACGCTCCGGTGATGAGGGCGGTGTTGTGCATGTGGTTCTCCTTGGCCGTGGTACCCGAGTCGGTGGCAACTGGAAGGAGAATGTACCAGTAATTCAAATAACTGCAACAGATAAGATGCAGTTAACAGTGTGGCGGCGTCAGTGATGTAGTGTGTTGCTGGATAATTGGTCGAACAGGAGGCGTGATGGGTGGGACGGCAGCACGATCGTTGCGGGCGGACGCGGAGCGCAGCGTGCGCGCGATCCTGGAGGCGGCCGAGCGGGTGCTCGCCCAAGAGTCCGGCGCCTCCATGGAGCAGATCGCCGCAGCCGCGGGAGTGGCCCGCACGACCATTCACCGGCGGTTTGCCAGCCGGCAGGCGCTGATCGAGGCGCTGGCCTCGTCCGCGGCCCGCCAGCTCGCCCAGGCGGTCGACGACGGCCGGCCGGACACCGCGCCGCCGCTGGTGGCGATGCACCGGATCACCGCCAACGTGCTCGAGGTCAAGAGCGCCTGGGCGTTCGCGTTGGGGCTGCCGGCAGCCCCTGGCAGCGAGGCCGCCGTCCTCCACCAGCACATCGCCCGCAGCTGCACCGCCGTACTGAAGCGGGCCCAGGATGACAAGCTCATCGACCAAGCGGCCGACCTCGACTGGGTGCGCCGGGTCTACTACGCACTCATCGGTGAATCCCTGCAC
This sequence comes from Nonomuraea sp. MTCD27, assembly GCF_041950495.1. Lineage (NCBI taxonomy): Bacteria > Bacillati > Actinomycetota > Actinomycetes > Streptosporangiales > Streptosporangiaceae > Nonomuraea > Nonomuraea sp. MTCD27. The sequence continues at coordinate 5,019 of NZ_JBGNUW010000027.1, forward strand.
GGCAACGCGGACGGCGCCGACCCGGACACCCTCGCGGCCCGTATCATCGACACTCTGCTGCACGGCGCTAGCCCACGCGCCTGAGCCGAGAGCTGCAGCACCAGACGTTCACGTTGGCTCAGCGACGACGTGGTCGAGTGCGGCTCCAGCAGGGTTCGCTTGGGGGCAGCGGCCTCTTCGTCCCACCCCTGCCAGCTCTTCGTCAGGAACCCCGACGGCGCCATCCGCGGGCACTGGCTTGGTGAGGAAGGCCGTCGCGCCGTCGGACGACTCCGTGCGGTAACCCTGGGCGTGGTAGAGGCGGATGTTGTGCCGGCTCCGTGCACCGGTGGACAGCGCGATGCGGCGGCAGGAGGCGTCGGCCGCGGCTTCGGCCTCGCGCAGCAGCCAGCGCCCCACGCCCTGGCCGCGCAGATCGGGGACGACGCCGAGGCGGCCTACGTGCCAGTCGTCGTCCACGCGGCGCGTGCGCACCATGCCCAGGAGCCGGCCGTCCCGCCACAGGCCCGTGGTCTGCCAGGTGGCCAGCCATGCGCGTACCTGCTCCAGTGACTCCTCCAGGGCGGGGATGGCCAGGGTGTCGTTGGTCAGCGCCTCCTCCACCCAGCAGCACCGCTGGAGTACCAACACCTCCGGAGCGTCGTCCGGGGTCAGCGCTCTCACGTACGACCCCGGCACCGGCACCGCCCCCGAACCTGAGCGGGCCCGCTCGCGCATCGGCCGCAGAGCGTGGGCGAGGCGGACGAGCTCGTCCAGGACCCCGATGGCGGCCTGCTCGCGGCCGGCGTCCGGGCGGAGCCGCCCGCCGTCCACCGCGTCGGCGATGCGCAGGGCGACCGTGGCGCCCAGCGGCACCAGTCGCAGCGTGGTCACCACCTGTTTGGCGTGCTGGACCGACCGGGTGCCCGCCGAGGTGTTGCCGTAGCTGACGAACCCCATCGGCTTCCACGCCCATTCCCGGCCCAGGTAGTCGAGGGCGTTCTTGAACGCCGCCGGCATGCCGTAGTTGTACTCGGGAGTGACCGCGATGAAGCCGTCCGCCGCGTCCACCATCGCGCTCCACCGCTTGGTGGGCTCATTCCGGTAGACGCCGGAGGCCGGCTCTTCCTCCTCGTCGAGGAACGGCAGGGCGAGGTCGCCGAGGGCCACCGGCAGCAGATCCACGCCCAGTTCCGTGGCTCGTGGCGCGATCGCGTCGATCAGCCACTGACCCACCACCGGGCCGAGGGCGCCGGGACGAGTGCTGCACACGAGGACAAGGATCCGCACAGGTTTCGTTGACATGGAAATGAACCTAGCTGGTAACTTGTTTACATGTCAAAGAAAAGTTCGGGGGAGACGGTGCGCTGGCTCGACGCGGACGAGGAACGCGCCTGGCGCGCCCTGCGCCGGATGATGATCGCGATCCAGTCACGCACCGCGCACGACCTGGCTGCGATCGGCTTGTCGGAAGCCGACTACGAGGTGCTCAGCACGCTGTCCGAGCGTCCGGGTCGCGCCAGCACGCTGCGCGAGCAGGCCGCCAAGATGGGCTGGTCACGCAGCCGCCTGTCGCGGCACGCCAGCCGGATGGAGGCCCGCGGTCTCGTGCGGCGCGAGCCCGACCCGGACGACGGCCGGGGCTGTTATCTCGTCCTCACCGAGCACGGCCTGGAAACGCTCGAGGACGCCGCCCCTGCGCACCTGGAATCGGTCCGCCGCCACGTCATCGATCGGCTCTCGCCCGCGGACCTGTCCGCTCTGGAAGGCATCGCCCGCAAAATGGAAGAATCCGCATGAGCATCACCGGAGAAACCGAGCCGCATCAGTGCACCGGCTCGCACAGCGACGTTCGAAGCGGCGTCTCTAGTGGGGTGGCCACGAACGTTCACCGGAGTGGTGGTTGATCATGCGGCTTGGGTGGCAGGTCGTCCCCAGCGGCGCTGTTTTTCGCTGCGGATGCGTGCGCGTTCGCGGCGTTGGGAGGCCAGGACGTCGGGGTGGCGGGCGTTGGCGTTGCGCCAGCGCAGGTAGGCCTGGAGCTTTCGGGTCTGCACCGTGTGATTGGGATGGTCGGAGTTGCTCATCACGAAGGTGCGCAGCGGTCCGAACTGCGCTTCGATCGGGTTGGCCCAGGAGGCGCTGGTCGGGGTGAAGCACAGCTCGACCTTGTGCGCGGCGGCCCAGGCGCGGATGGCGGGGGTCTTGTTGGCCGACAGGTTGTCCAGAATGACGTAGATCGGTGCGCCGTCCGGGCGGGCGTGGCGGATGCTCTTGAGCGCGGCCAGGGTGTTGGCGCCGCTCTTGCGCTCACGGTTGACTCCCCACAACTGGTCATCGCCCAGGCTGTAGCAGCCGTGGAAGTAGCGCACCCCATGGGTGCGCGTGTAGGTGGCCGGTTGTCGTTCGGGTTTGCCCTCGAGGTTTGCCCTCGGGCGCCCTGCCGGAGCCGGGCTGAGGCCGGATGGACAGTGGCCCGAACTGGTCGAAGGCGAAGCACCGCTGCGGGAAGCGCGTGGTGACCTCCTCGATGCGGTCCAGCTTGGCGTCCCGGTCGGGGTCGGTGGACTCCTTCCAGGTCCGGGTGCGCTGGAAGGAGATCTTGTGCTCGCGTAAGTACTGCCGCAGCCGCTCACGCCCGACCAGCACGGTCCGCACCGGGTTGTCGGCCAGGTAGTCGACGAGTTTGCGGATGCTCCACCGGGTGAAGGGCCGGCCCAGCTTCTCCGGGCGCGTCCTGGCCATCGCGACGATGAAGTCCTCATCGCCCGAGGTGATGCGGCGGGGACGGCCACCCGCCCACTTAGGGTCCAGCGCGGACAGCCCCCGCTCGTTGAAGGCATGGATGACGTCTCGCACGGTGTCCTCATCGGCCGCGACCAACTGCGCGATCGCCGCAACCGGCGTGCCACTGGCCGAGGCCATGATGATCAGCGCTCGCCGGACCCGGATCGACTCGTGCCGGCCTCGCCGGACAAGTCGTTGCAGCGTCTGTCCCTCCTGATCGGACAACCGCCGTGCTCGCACAGGTTCGGCCATACGGATCCTCCTGCCGTCATCGTGCATGTCGATACGACACTGAAGCAGAATCCGGCGAAGCCTGCGCAAGCCGTCGGGTGTGTCCGCGGCCCGGTGAACCTATGTGGTCACCGCACTAGCCACCTGGAGGACGCCCATAGGCTGGATGTCGATGCTGCCTCCCGAGCGGCGGCGGTTGCATGGCCGCGGTGAGGCTGCGCTCAGGGGATGTGTTCGTGCCGGGCTCGCGCCGGTACGCCGACCCGGCCTCCTACCTGTACACGGCCCGGAACTCCCATAGCTACGGCGAAGGGCAGAGTAGGCGGTGATCCCGCTTCTACCTGGGGTTTTCTGAGGCTCCACGGATCATGCGGTGGATGGTGAAGCGTCCGACGCTGTACTCAGTGGCCAGGTCGGCGAGGGAGACCTCGCCTTCGGCGTAGCGGCGGCGGATGGAACGGCGGGCGGGTTCGGGCAGTTTGGGCTGCTTGCCCTTGAGCTTGCCGTTCTTCTTGGCAGACGCAGCAACGACCGGACCGCGCTCTGCCGCGAAATCCTGACTCCCAGCACGTCCAGCAGCCGAGATCCCGCCCGGCCGGCCAACTCCCGCACCACCGCCCCAACCTGCGTGGCCAAGGCGATCGTGCGGCGTTGATATGGTTCGGCCGGCCCAGGCAGCGGCTCCCGGAACGTCTGCCGCGCGCACCCGACCGTTGCGCACCTCAACCGCCGAAACCGTAGCCGCACGAGCACTCGCTGCCTAGCCAACGGAAGGTCCGCCAGCTGCCGGTTCACATAGCCATGCACCCGGCCGGCTGCTCCACAGCCGGGGCCACGCCACCGGCGCGCCGTTGGACGTGACATGCACCATGACCGCGCCGCCCCTGGATTGAACGCTGCCGACGACCAGATCGGCCAACTGCGGGAACAGCAGCCCCGCAAGATCCTTAACGTCACACCGGCGTCACGCTGGGATAGCACGGCGAGATGATCGTGGACCGACACGAGCTATCGCGTTCCGTCACCACCGAAAGTGGGCCAGAGCCAGTGACCGTACAGACCCGATTGTCGGTCACTCAAGATGTTGATAAAGGTGACACCGGCGTTGAGCATGGCCGGGTGTGAAACGACCCCGCCGAGGGTCCTCGGGCGGGGTCGTGATGCTCACCCTGGCGCGGCGGATTCGTCGACGATGGCCTTGTCGGCGGCGTAAGTGGCCAGCATGGACGGCCGTCCGAGGTTGTTGACCGAGCGGGGATGGCCGCGGGCGGTTTCGTGGACAAGGGCGATGGCGTCGTCGCTGAAGAGCGGGTCGGAACGGCGGGCGAGGGTCATGTGGTGCCGGATGTAGTCAGCGGTCTCCTCGGTCGTCATCCCGGTCATGTGGTGGCGGACGGAGATGCGCTGGTCGAGGGCGGCCGGCACGCCGAGCTTGATCTTGCGTTTGAAGGTGGGTCGGCCGATCAGTCCGGCGTTCGAAGCGGCGAGCCACAGCCAGTGGAAGGCGTTCTGCCAAGCGTGGGTGCGTTCGACAGGCCACCGCTGGGCGGCCTGGATCGGTGCCTTGTTCCCTTGTGCGCGATCCGGCCGCGCAGGCCCCGCTCGTCGAGCAGGGGGCGGGACTTGGCCGAGTTGTAGCCGGCATCGAGGTGGACAGTGATCTCGTCAGGCAGTGGCCCAAGTGCCTTCAAAAGGCCGCTTGGCCGCCGCCGGAGGCCTTGGAGATGGCGCCGTCCACGGCGATCTGGTCAAGGACGAGACCGACGATGCGGTCGTAGGCGTCGAGTACGATCTCCTTCAGACGGGCGAACAGGCCCAGGCCTATCCACTGGTCGCGGCGGTTACGGATGGTCGTGGCCGAGCGGGTGGCGATCCGCGATCGCCTCGTAGGAGCACCCGAACCGGAGGACCTGCAGCAGCTTGCCGAAGACGATCCGGTCGCCGATCCGGCGCCGGTGGCAGCCCAGCGGATGGGCCGGATCGTACTCTGGCCGCCGCGACAGGGCGGCGAATTGGTCCCACAGCGGTTCCGTCAGCCATGATGGCAGCGCAGGCACAGGTCTCCCCGATGATCACAGAGCGTCGCAACTCCATGATCACGGAACTTGTGGCTGCCTCCCCTTTCGCTGCACCCCATCACTACACGTCGCGGACCGCGAGCAATTCGACTGCTGCCCAGACAATTCCAGCTGGGATGCAGCGGCAGAACGCCAGTGGTCCGCACGGTAGGCAGCGAGATCTTCGCTGTCGGGAATGGTAATGAGGTGGGCCTCGATCTGATCTCCCGGAGTGCGCAGTCGTCGCTCAAGACGTCCTCCATACTCGGCGAGGAGTGGCAAAACGGCCCCTCCATCAGCGTCGAAGGCGTACAAGCCTCCTTCAGGTAGCCGCGCGAGTATCAAGTATGTGACGACCATCGCTCCCTCCACAGCGGTCGGAAGGCAGTGATCTTCTGAGCTGTGCTCAGGGCCGCTGCCGGAACGGGGCGAGCGTGGCGCGTACGAGGTCGGCGGCGCCCCAGTCGGGGTCGAACTGGGCGATCACGGCCAGGTGCTGGCGGAGCTGGAGGATCGGCATCCGTTCGCGCCAGTCGCGGTCGAGCCCGGTCAGCTCGGCGTACAGCTCGAAGAACACATGCGCCTCGGGCGGCGGCGCCGTCGTCCACAGGTGGGCCAGGTCGACCTCGGCCCACGTGTACGACACGGCCGGGTCGATCAGCACGGGCCGCCCGTCGGAGGCGGCCATGACGTTCAGCGCCCACAGGTCGCCGTGCGTCAGGCACGCGGGCCTGACCGGCAGCAGCTCGGGCAGCCGGTCGCACAGCCGTTCAAGCGCCGCCCGGTCCGCGGCGTCGAGCGCCTCCTGGACGCGACGCTCGCCGAGCCAGCGCAGCAGACGGTGCTGGGCGAAGAACTCGAACCCGTCGTCATCCCAGGTGTTGACCTGCCGACGACGGCCCAGCCAGTTGTCCCGGTGCCACCCGAATCGGGGGTGCCGCGTGGTGGTGTGCAGGTGGGCGAGCGCATGCGCGAACTGCTCCCAGAAGGCCTCGGTGCCCGGCCGGGACTGCAGCACGGAGAGCACGAGCAGGTCTCGGTCCGCCAGGATGATCTCGGGCGTGGCGACGCCGCCCGCCTCGCGCAGCACGGTGAGCCCTTCGGCCTCCGCGGCGAAGGCGTCGTCCGACGGCGGCTCGCCGAACGCCTTGACGAACACCGACGTGCCGTCACCGCGGCGCGCGAGCCCCGCGGTCGCGGCGAGGCCTCCGGTGGCCGGTTCGACCGCGACGACGTCGGTCAGGCCGGCCGCGTGCAGGCGTTCGAGCAGGAGGGATGTCGCGTCTGTCACGGGGTGTGCTCCTCTTTGCTGGTCACGCATCATGGCAATCAGGGCCGAGGCCCGTGAGCAATGATCGAAGCCTGTGGATCTCCGGGGAAGGGGTGTACCTTCCCGAATCATCCGATGTGCTTTCGAGATAAGAGGCCGAGCGGATAGGCGCGGTTGAGGCACCCCGGCGGGTGTTGCAGGCGCAGGTCTTAATGATCATGAACGGACAACGCTTCGTGATCACCGGGAGATCTGTGCCCGTCCTTCCGCCATGGCTGACCGAGCCGCTGTGGGATCAATTCTCGGCGCTGCTGCCCGAGCGGCCGGTTTGTCACCCGGACCATCCTCTGGGCTGCCACCGCCCACGCATCAGTGACCGAATCATCTTCGACAAGATGCTGCAACTCCTGCGCTGCGGCTGCTCCTACCAGGCGATCGCCGACATCACCTGCTCGGCCACCACGATCCGCAACCGCCGCGACGAGTGGATCCGCCTCGGCATCTTCGCCCGGCTCGAGCAGATCGCGTTGGAGTCCTACGACCGGATCATCGGCCTGCTCCTGGACCAGATCGCTGTCGACGGCTCCATCACCAAGGCCCCCGGCGGCGGCGAGGTCGCCGGACGCTCCCCGGTCGACCGCGGCAAACAGGGTCTGAAACGCCGGGCATGACGGACGGTTACGGCATCCCGCTGGGCCGCGTCCTGGCTGGCGCCAACCGCCACGACTCCCCGCTGCTCGCCTCTTGCGTGGCCGACCGCGTCGTCCCGGCTCGTGTGTGGTCCTAGGTCCAAGGTCGCTGTCAGCATGGGTCCACCGACCGATGAGCATCTGAGGGCACCGGAGCGATCATGGAATCTCTTCGATCAGCGGTGGAGGGGTCATGCTGGTGGAACTGGTGGACTGGGTCGAGATCCCGGCCGGGATGCTGCGTCGGGGTACACCCGCCGAAGAGGTGGAGGAGGTGGCACACCGCTACGCCGACACTGGGGTGCCGGTGGAGTGGTACTGGAAGGAAGCCCCGCGCACAGAGATCCACCTTCCGGCGTTCCGGATCGCCCGCAGCCAGGTCACTGTCAGCCAGTGGACGCTCTTCGCGCAGGCCACCGGCAGGCCGGTGCCGCAGGCACCGGGTGGCCACCCGGTCATCGGCGTCACCTGGAAGGAGGCGATGGACTATTGCCGGTGGCTGGGGGAACAGCTCGGCGGCCTTGACGTGCGCTTGCCCACTGAGGACGAGTGGGAGCGTGCCGCCCGCGGTGACGACGGCCGCGAGTTCCCATGGGGCAACGAGTACCGCACGGGCCTGGCCAATCTGGTGGACTTGGGCATCGGCACCACCATGCCGGTCGGTTCGTTCCCCGAGGGTGCCAGCCCCTTCGGCGTGCTGGACATGGTGGGCAACGCCGATGAGTGGACTTCCACCCTCTATGCCCCTTACCCGGGCGCTCCCATTGAGGTGCCGAGCACGGAGGACTGGGCCTTCGACCCGCATGTCACCCGGGGTGGCGCGTTCCGCCACGACCGGGACCTGGCCCGGTGCGCCCGCCGACACGGCGCCTACGAGCAGGACCTGGCGGCGATTGGCGTGGGCTTTCGTCTAGCGGCATCGGCCAGGTGAAGGACAGCCTAGGACCGCCCTCTACGCCCTTACCCGGGTCCTCCCATTGAGGTGCCGAGCACGGAGGACTGGGCCTTCGACCCGCATGTCACCCGGGGTGGCGCGTTCCGCCACGACCGGGACCTGGCCCGGTGCGCCCGCCGACACGGCGCCTACGAGCAGTGCTCGCAGTCGAGGCCTCTGTCGCGGCGGCCGGCCCGCCAGGCGCTCAGCACGGGTTCGCTGAGCGCCCATCGGGCGTCGGACAAGTCGCTGGGGGACGGTCGCTGCTCGGTCACTCCGGCGTACCGCGGCTCAGACCTCTTGCCCAGCCCTTAGTGCCAGTCCGGCGAAGAGGGCTTCGAGAACGCGGTCGACGTAGGTATGTGTCAGCTGTTCGTTGGTGATCAGGTACCTGAAGTACAGAGGTCCGGACAGGATCGCCATCGCCAGGTCCAGGTCGAAGTCGGGTGAGATCTGCCCCTGCTCGCGCGCCTTTTCCAGCCGGGCGACGGTCTTGGCTTCCTGCGGGTCGATGAAGCGCTCGTTGAGCGCGGCGGCGACCTGGGGATCGTATTGGGCTTCGCCCACGAGCGCCCGGAACAGCGGGCCGAACGGCGGCCGGCCCAGCAGGTCGACGGCCGCGTGGATCTGTGTGCGCAGGTCGGCGACGATGTCGCCGGTGTCGGGGTAGTCCAGTCCCGGTTCGTTCAACGACAGGAGGGAATCAAGGAACAGGGCTCCTTTGGACGGCCAGCGGCGGTAGATCGTGTGCTTGCCGACGCCGGCGCGAGTCGCGACCGCTTCGATGCTGAGTTTGGCGTAGCCGATCTCCTGGCCCAGTTCCAGGGTGGTCTGCATGATGGCTACGGTCCGGTCGGCGCTCTTCTCCCTCATTTTGCCACCGTAACAGCACGGTACGTGCCGTATTGACAGCAGTGGCCTGATTCCTCCATCCTCCATCCTGTACGGCACGTGCCGTACAGGATGGAGGATGGGCATTGTGGAATCACCAGCACTGAGACTGATTGGCCTGACCAAGACGTTCGGCCGCAGGCACGTCGTGGACCATGTCGAGCTGCAGGTGCCGCGCGGCTCGTTCTTCGGCTTGGTCGGCCCCAACGGCGCCGGCAAGACCACCTCGTTGTCGATGGCGGTGGGTCTGCTCCGGCCGGATGCGGGCCGTGCCGAGATCTTCGATGTCGACGTGTGGGCGGATGCCGTACGGGCCAAGAAACTGATCGGCGTGCTGCCCGACGGGCTGGCGATGCCCGAACGGCTGACCGGCCGGGAACTGCTGCGCTTCACAGGTCTGCTGCGCGGCATGGAGCGTTCCGAGGTCGATCGCCGGGCGGAGGAGTTGCTGGACACCCTCGGGCTGAAGACGGCTGGCCGGACCCTGGTGATGGAGTACTCCACCGGCATGCGCAAGAAGATCGGCCTTGCCTCCGCCCTGCTGCACGCGCCGAAGCTGCTGGTACTCGATGAGCCGCTGGAAGCGGTCGACCCGGTGAGCGCGGCGACCATCAAGGTGATTCTGCAGCGGTTCGTGCGCGGCGGCGGGACGGTCGTGCTGTCCAGCCATGTGATGGCCCTCGTGGAGCAGTTCTGCGACCACGTCGCGGTGATCGACGCGGGCCGGGTCGCCGCCTCGGGTCCGTTGGAGCGGGTGCGTGGCGGGCTGAGCCTGGAGGAGCGGTTCGTGAGCCTGGTCGGTGGCCAGCTGCCCGAGATGGAGGCGCTGGCGTGGTTGGCGTCCTGATTCGGATGAAGCTGGCCGTCCTGCGCAATTCGCTGAGCGGGCAGCGTGCCGCTCAGATGATCTTCGGTGGTGTGGTGGGCCTGGCGCTCGCGGGCGCGGTCGTGCTGCTCGCCGGTCGGGACTATCCGGTCGCGTCGCTGCGGCTCGACCTGCTCGGTGCCGCGCTGGCGCTCTGGACGGCCGGCTGGCTCGTGGGGCCCGCTCTGTTCGGCGGCGGGGATGAGACCCTGCGCCCCGAGCACTTCTCCCTGCAGGCGATGTCCCCGCGCGCGTTGACCGTCGGCCTGGCCGCCGCCTCCTTCATCGGTGTCGCACCGGCGGTGACCATGGTGGCGCTGGCCGGACTGGTGGTCGTGGCGACCGGGCTCGGGGCGACGGTGGTCGCCGTGGTGGCGGCCATCCTCCAACTCGTCCTCACCGTGATCGCCTCCCGGCTGGTCACCGCCGCCCTCGGCCAGGTCATGCGATCACGCACAGGCGCCGCGCTTGCGGCGCTGGTCAGCGCGACGGTGCTGGCCGCTCTCCACTCCGGCTGGGTGCTATCACCCCTGGCCGGTACGGCGCTGGACACCGGATTTCCCAGCGTGGCCGCCACGTGGGTGCGCGCCCTTCCCTCGGGCTGGGGTCTGACCGCCGTCGAAGCTGCCGCACACGGTGACTGGCCGCTCGTGGCGACCGCCCTGGCGGGCCTGGCTGCGCTTGGGGCGGCATGTCTGTACGGCTGGGCCGTGCTGATCCAGCGCCGGCTGACCACCCGCCGCGCCAGCGGACGACCCGCCAGGGCCACCGCCGACCGGTGGGTGCGCGGTCCGGTCACCGCGGTCGCCGCCCGCGAGCTGCGCACCTACGCCCGTGACCTGCAGCGCTTCCACTTCCTCTGTTTCGCCTTGGCGTACGCACTGGTGTTCTGCCTGCTGCCGCTGGCCGCCGGCTCCACGGTGTTCCTGCCGTGGACCGGGCTGCTGTTCGCCGTCTGGATCGCGGCGATCTCCGCCAACCTCTACGGCGACGACGGCACCGAACTATGGGGCAAGATCATGATCCCCGGCGCGATTCGGCACGACGTGCGCGGCCGGCAGCTCGGCTGGTTCCTTGTCGCCGCGCCACCCACCGTGGTGCTGACCGTCGGCCTGGTCGTTGCCTCCGGCCACCACGAGGCCTGGCCGTGGCTGGCCGCTCTGATTCCCGCAGTGCTGGGCGGCGGAGCCGGGACCACGGCGCTGGTCTCGGTCCTGCGCCCGGTCCCGCTGGGCGACCCGCACCGCCGCGGCGGCAACCTGCTGGACAATGGCACCGATTTCGCCCAGGTCCTGCTGATGCTGATCCTGACCGCAGCCAGCGCCGCACCGGCCTTCCTGGCTGTACTGCAGGGCCCGATCTGGGCCGGACCGGTGGTCGGGGTAGCCGGCGGGGCGACCATGGCGTGGCTGCTGGGCCGGATCGCGGCCGCCCGGCTGCAGAGCACTGCACCCGACCTTCTCCTGCGCTTTCGTTCCGGCACGCAACCCGCACGCAGGCGCCCGACGATCGCCCCAGCCAAGCACCCCGGCCCACCGTACCGCCCCCAGCCCGATCCGGGCCTGCGGCGTCTCGGCCTCGACCTTGCTCCCGCCGGGCGACGGGCCTACGTCATCGCCAGCCTGACGCTGTGCTGGGTGCCCCTGGTGGCACAGGGCGCGGTCCCCGCGATCATGCTCGCCACCGGCGAGATCAACCGCTCGTGGTTCGTGGCACTACATCTGCCGGACAGCCTCCAATGGCCGACGGTCATCGTTATGATCATCATCGGACTTGTCCTACTCGCCACCGGTCTGGGGATCGGGCTCCACTACTTGGCCAGATCACGCCGATCTGTCGCATAGCGCCACCGGTGAGAGCATCTCTGGTGCCCTCAGGCGGCCGGCTCCACGGCCGAGAAGTCGACCTCGGCCAGAGCCGGGTTGAAGGCTGGAGTCACGAGCGTGGGACTCCTTCGTACGGAACTTGGCGGTTCAGTGCGGAACCTACGCTCGTGATCTATTTACGCCGCGTCCGGGACGCGACCGGCGGCGTGCTGGCCACCGCCGTAGGCCCTCCGCTCCCGAACGTGACCCCAGCCGCCAGGTAACTGAGTGAGTGGTCAGGAGTTCGTCGCACTGCGGAGCGCAGCATGGATCCCCTCGCGGGCTGCGCGTGGGAATCCTGGGGCGTCCCGTTTGTGCGTGACGATCTGCGCCCACGCGCCGTCGTAGAGGATGTACGTCTTCGTGGAGGTGCGGGTCGGCATGAAGATCACACCGACCAGCAGGCCGCCGAGAAGCAGCCAGCTGAAAGAGGCGGCAGCGTCATCCCGCTCCCCGTGTAGTGACGTTCTGTGTCGTCGGCGCCGGTCATCGGGGCGGCCCCGACGACAGCATCAGCCCCACACAATCATCGACAAACGCCGACGTCGTGGTGTCGTCCCCTTCGGCAACGACACCACGACGCATCAAGCCGTCCGCGACTGCGGTCGACAAATCGTCTATAACGACTGACCCGACTCAGGACTTACTCGGATCAGCGGTCCCAGTCGCAGTCGTCCCAGCCGTCAGCGGAGCCGCTGACGGTCTCCTCCGGGTGCATCGACTCGATCTTGTGCAGGTCCCACTCCAGCTCGAGCCGCTCGATCAGGTCGCGCTCCCACAGAGCCAGCTCGGGGGCCGGGGCCAGCGTCATCCGCTCCTGACCCACATAGATGGCGGGCCTCACCCGCGTGTCAACCGTCATCGTGTTTTCCTTTCGACAGGGCGGGACGTGGATTCGTCCGCCTGCATGAAGCTTGACGTCCGGCGCTAATTGATCACTTGGCGGCGACTTGGAACGTTCTCGCACTGGAGACCCTGCCCCAGGCCCAGCGCCTGACGACGCTTCCCCTCCCTTTCACCTGGCGCCGATCCGCGGGAGGCAGGGTGCCGCGGATCCCCATCGGCGGCGACACGACAGGCGGCACCCGCACATCCAGCTCCCTGGCCGCCCGCACGGCGGCCCGCCGACCGGCACGGTCATCCACTTCGACCAGGCGTTCAGCCCAGCCTCTGGGGCCTTCACCCGACCCCGCCAAGGACCTCGGCCCGCTGACCTCGATGGGCAGCGCCCGAGACTCGACAACGCCATGTTCCTCCGCCTCGACAGGCGTGAGCATGGCGAACGGTATCCACCAAGCCGCCGCCAAGGGATCAATAAGTGTTGGGCGTCAAGCTTCGATGCAGTCGGACGAACTCACGTCGCGGCCTGTCGAAAGGGAAACGACCATGACGGTTGACACGCGGGTGAGGCCCGCCATCTATGTGGGTCAGGAGCGGGTGACGCTGGCCCCGGCCCCCGAGCTGGCTCTGTGGGAGCGCGACCTGATCGAGCGGCTCGAGCTGGAGTGGGACCTGCACAAGATCGAGTCGATGCGCCCGGAGGAGACCATCAGCGGTTCCGGCGACGGCTGGGGCGACTGCGACTACGCCGCCTAGGCGCCGCACCACATTAGCCATCGAGTAGAGAGGTTCACGCTCATGCGTAACCACGAAAGGTCCGCGCGGATTGCCGTCGTCACGCATGAGCGCGACCTGCACGCCCACGCCGTGAAGGCGGAAATGGAACGGCGCTACCCAGCGACGGTGCACATCTTCGAAACCGACCATTTCAGCCGGGCGCCGGGTCTCAGCTGGTCCCCGCAGGGATTCACGGAGTCGGTGTTTCCCGCCAACGACGGGACCGCGGTGGATGTGCAGGGAATCGACGCGATCTGGTTCAGGCGGCTGGGCAACACCCGCACGACGGCCAATCCCGAGGTCACCGATCCCGGCGATCGTGAGCTCATCTACGCCGATACCAGGGCCGCCGTGCTCGGCATGCTGACGACCGAGTTCCGCGGACGGTGGATCGATCACCCGGAGGCCTTCTGGGCGGCGCAGAACAAGGTCGTCCAGCTGCGGGCGGCCCACGATCTCGGCCTGCGGATCCCGGAAACGCTGATCAGCCAGTCACCCGACCAGATCCGAAAGTTCTGCGGCATCCACCCGAGCGCCATCGTCAAGGCCGTCCGCGGGGTGGTGCAAGCTCCGGCCGCGACCGCGACGGTCAGCGAGAAGTTGCTGGCCAACGAGTCGGCGATGCGCCTGTGTCCGGCCATCTACCAGGAGCTCGTCCCCGGACGGCGACACGTGCGCGTGCAGGTCTTCGGCGAGCGTGTGCTGGCCGCCCTGCTGGAGTCCGATGACCTGGACTGGCGGCCGAACCTCGACATCCCCGCGACCGAGCACCACCTGCCCTCTGACATCCAGAACGCCCTGCGCGCCGTGCTGCGGCGCCTCAACCTGACCATGGGCATCTTCGACCTGAAACTCACCGACGACGACGAATACGTCTGGCTGGAGGTCAATCCACAAGGCCAATGGCTGTTCGTCGAAGGCATGGCCGGCCTGCCGTTGATCGAGACGTTCACCGACTTCTTGTACGGCCAAGCCACCCGATGAACCGGCGGGTGCTGTCACTGTTTCGACCGTACACGCGACAGGTGCTCCTGATCGCCATCCTGATCGTGATCTCGGCCGGGCTCGGTGCGGCGCTGCCGTTCCTCGTCAGGGAAATGGTCGATGCGGGCCTGTTCGCGCGCGGCGGGCCACGCATCGGCCTGCTGTGCGGCCTGCTGGCGGTGGCCATCGCGCTCACCGCGCTGAGCGGCGGACTGACCGTGCTGCAGTCATACGTGGCCAGCCGGATGGGCCAGGAGGTGATGGAGGGGCTGCGCACCGGCCTGTACGCGCACCTGCAGCGGTTGCCGCTGACCTTCTTCACCGGCACCCGGACCGGAGAGATCCAGTCCCGGGTGATCGGTGACGTGGCCGAGGTCCAGACCACGGTCAGCACGACCGTGCCCACGATGCTGGCCAACGTCCTCACCTGCGTGACCGCCCTGTCGGGCTTGTTCGCCCTGTCGTGGCGGCTCACGCTGGTCTCGATCGGCCTGCTGCCGATCGCCGCCTGGCTGACGGCGAAGGTGGCCCTGCACCAGCGCCGCGTCATCGCCGCCGTGCAGCAGTCTCGGGCCGAGATGAGCGTCATCGCCGAGGAGACGCTGTCGATCTCCGGCATCCTGCTGGCGCGGATCTTCGGCCGGGTCGATCACGGCGTGCGGCGGTTCCAGAGCGAGAGCCGGCGTCTGTCCGGCCTGCAGTTGCGGGCGGCGGTGTCGGCGCAGGCGCTGACCGCGGCGCTGCAAGCCCTCTTCCTGATCATGCCTGCCGTGGTCTACTTCGCCGCCGGGTTCGCCGACGCGTCCACGCCGGGAACGTTGCTGGCGTTCACCTCGCTGCAGGCCCGGCTCTTCCTCCCCGCGGGCCAGCTCATGCAGGTCACAGTCCAATTCCGCGCCGCCACCGCGGTGTTCGAGCGCATCTTTGAGTATTTCGACCACCCGCCTGAGGTCATCGACCAGCCGGACGCGCTCGCCGTTCGCAAGGAGGCGACCCGCGGTGAGATCCGGCTGGACCGGGTGACCTTCCGGCACGAGGGGCAGCCCGCCCTTCGGGACGTGACCCTGGCCGTCCAGCCCGGGCAGTTCGCCGCGATCGTGGGGGAGAGCGGGTCGGGCAAGACCACCCTGACGCACTTGATCATGCGGCTGCACGACCCGGACCACGGCCGGATCACCATCGACGGCACCGACGTACGCCGCCTGACACGCGACTCACTGGCCACGCTGTTCGGCGTGGTGACCCAGGAACCGGTGCTGCTGCACGCGACCATCGCCGACAACCTCCGCTACGCCAAGCCGGACGCCACGACGGCCGAGCTGGAGGCCGCCTGCAGGTCCGCCCGCATCCACGACCGCATCATGCGGCTGCCGGACGGCTACGACTCCGTGGTGGGCGAGCGAGGCTCCCGGCTGTCGGGCGGCGAGAAACAACGTCTGGCCATCGCCCGCGCGATCCTGAACGACCCGCGCATCCTCATTCTCGACGAGGCGACCTCGGCCCTGGACACCGAAAGCGAGCGACAGGTTCAGGAGGCGTTGCTCCCGCTGCTGGCCGGACGTACGACGATTGCCGTCACGCATCGGCTCGACACGATCCGCGCGGCGGACGTCATCTTCGTCCTGCACGAGGGACGGCTGGTCGAACAGGGGACTCACGACGAGTTGATCGACTGGGGCGAGCGCTACGCGGAGCTCTACCACTATTGGTCCAAGACCTGGCATGCAGGCCAACCGACTGCCGGGGCGTCGCAAGGGCCGCTCCAGGAAATGGCGGGCGAGCCGGTCCGATCCCCCGCGCCCGCTTCTTGGCGGCAGTCGTCAACTCGCTCCCCGACGCGGTGGTGAGCCTGGCTGACGGTGAGCCTGGCTGACGCGGAAGCCGGGCCCAGGGCCACCCCGGGCCCGGATGTCGTACGGAATGCCTCGCGTTGAACGGGGTCGCCGGCCATACCTGGACGTCTCGGTACGTACCTTTCTAGGATGTGCGGGTGCGGCTGAACCTTCTCGGGCCTTTGGAACTGGTCATGAACGGGCAGGCCGCATCGGTGGGGCCGCCCAAGCAGCGCGGCCTGCTGGCGATCAACGCCGACCGGGTGGTCCCGGTCGATCTGCTGTCGGAGCGGCTGTGGGCGGGCAAGCCGCCCGTCAGCGGACAGGCCAGCCTCCAGGTGTATGTGTCCAACCTGCGCCGCTGCCTCGAGTCCGGCCGCAGCTCTCGCGTCTCCCCGACGGTTACGGGCTGATGACGGACCGACTCGATCTCGATGTGCGGGAGTCCGGCGTGCGTTTCCGGCGGGCTCGACGATCTGGCCGGCGGGCGCCGGGCGCAGGCCGCCGAGCGACTCGGCGCCGCGCTGGTCCTGTGGCGGGGCGAGCCGTACGCCGACGTGCGGTCGGAGGAATGGGCGCAGGCCGAGATCGGGCGGCTGGAGCAACTGCGGCTCGACGCCGTGGAGGGCCAAGCCGCCGCGCTGCCCGAACTGCGGCGTTTCACCGACGTGGTCGCCCGGCTCGATCCGTTCGTACGGGATCATCCGGCGGGAGCGGGCCTGGGAACTGCTCGTTCTGGCCCACTACCGGTCGGGGCGGCAGGCGGCAGCGCTCGAATGCCTGCGGAACGTGCCCGGGACGCTGGCCGGCGAACTGGGCATCGATCCCGGGCCACGGCTGCGCGAACTGGAGACCGCGGTGCTCCACCAGGACCCGGATCTGCTGCCGGCCCCGCTTCCACCGGCGAAGACGCCCGGGGCGGCGGCGCGGCCGCACGTGGACGACCGGCTCTTCATCGGGCGCGAGCGCGCCCTGGACTTCCTGGCGGACGCGGCGAAGGCGGCGGAGAGCGGGCAGGTCGTCCTGGTCGCCGGGGAGCCTGGGGTCAGAGAGATTTGGAACGGAATCCGGCGTTAACGGGGTGCTCCTGGGTCAGCGCGCGCCTGCACGCGTAAGAGGGGATGTCGAGCACGCATGCACGTGCACGACCGAGCGCGTCAGGCTTCGTCGTCGTCGGCCAGGTTCATAGTCGTAGGGCTCGCCGCGAGCCAGCCGCTCGGCGCGCATCTGCTCGCGCTCGGCATCGATAATCCCGGTCAGGTACTCCCACCTGTTCACCCGCTGGACCGCGACGCGAGCCAGGTCGCGCTGCAGCACGATCCGAGATGAGCGGCCCATCTCTCCTCCTTGACCAATGGACGCGGCCACCAACGGAAAGGCCCCGTTTCCGGAACGGGAACGGGACCCTGGAGCGAGGTGGGGTCACTTGTGCCAGGTGATCGTGTAGCTGCTGTTGGCCTGGCTGGGGTTGGTGGGCTCCGAGACCGAGCGGTTCTGGGTGGTCACCGTATTGGGCGGGAGCGTGACCTGGGGCCCGAGCCAACCGCACCCTGACCACGAACCTGGCGTCGCCCGCGCCAAGACCACGGCCGCCGAGCAGGCTAAAGACCACCGCCTACCGGTTAGCCCTGACGTGACCCAGGCGGCGCCGGTCCCGTGTTGCGTTATCAGGCGTTCACGGGGACGGGTTCGGCGGTCGTACGCGCCGACGCCGCGCCCACGGCCAGTAGCCCGAGACCGGCCAGAACCGTCGCCGGGATGATCACCAACCCCTCCACTACAGGCAGGCCCGGACCGACGATCAGCACCAGTGCCGCGGCCAACAGCGCCACGCCGGCCAGCCGCGCCGAGCGCCGCGCCCCGCGCCACGCGAGGCCGGCCCCGAACGCCACCAGCGACGCCATCCACACCATCCCGGCCACTGCGTTGACCGCACCGCCGCCACCGGCCTCCACCTGTTCGGCGACGCCGTGCAGTGGCGCGACGTACGCCTCGAACCACGCGCCAGGAGCGAGGGCGGCGAACGCGATCGCCAGCACGACCCCGCCGATCGAGGCCAGCTTGGACGGCCGGAGCGCCTGGCTCACGGCGATCAGCAGGGGGAGCCCGGCGGCGATCAGCAGGCCGCCCAGGGCGAAGATGAGGTGCGCCGCCTCCCAGGTCGGGGCGGAATGGGCGGCCTCGCTGTGCTCCAGGGGGTGCAGGACGTTTCCGAGGGCGAACAGGATGCCGCCGCTGCCCACCAGGCTGCCGGCCAGGATTCGCATGTTCATGGTCTTCTTCTCCTTGGAGTTCCGCCGGGCGGTGGGTCCGCCCTGGCGATAAGGGTTGGGGGCGTATTGCGCTTTCACAGAGGACCGCACGGACGCTGCCGGGGCGGCTCCAAGGGCGGGCTACGCGAGCTGTTCACGGGCGGCCTCATGGCGGGCAGCGGTGGCACGGCGCATACCGGCCCCACGGACGCCGGAGCCGGTGGGCGGGCGTGCGGCGCCGGGACGGTGCGGTGGCGACCGGCCGCAGCGGCTGCGGCGAGACCAGGTCCAGGGACCTGGACTGGGCGAGGATGGCCGACTCCAGTTCCCGCAGCCCTGGGCCGGGGTCCACGCCCAGCTCGTGCACCAGCAGGCGGCGGGTCCTGGCGATCACCGCCAGGGCGTCACCCTGCCGGCCCGACCGGTAACAGGCCAGGGCGAGCAGTCGCGCGGCGTTCTCGCGGAAGGGATGATCGCGGGTGTGCTGCTCCAGCGCTGGGATGATCTGGGCGTGCCATCCCAGGTCCAGGGCGGCCTCGGCCCGGTGTTCCACGGTGGCTCGCCGTAGTTCTTCCAGCTGGGCCGCCTCCGGCGCCGCCCAGTGCTTGTGGGCGAACTCGGCGTACGCGGGGCCCTCCCACAGCGCCAGGGCCTCGTCCGCGATGGCGACCGCTCGCGTACGGTCCTGCTCGGCGAACGCGGCGTACGCCAGCTCCCTGAACCGCCACGCGTCCACGTCCTGCGAGTCCAGGCACAACCGGTACCCAGGTACGGCGCTGACCAGCACGGACGCGGGGGCGCGCGGTGGCCGGCGAGGCTCCAGGACACGGCGGAGGTTGGAGACATACACCTGGAGCGAGGCCAGCGCCGTGGCCGGCGGCCGGCCGCCCCACAGGCCGTCGATGAGCCCGTCGGTGGTGACCACCCGCCCTCCCGCACCGACCAGCATGGCCAGAACGGCGCGCTGACCTGCGGGACCGAGGTTGGCAGGCTCGCCCGCCACCTCGCCACGGAACGAGCCCAGCACGCGCAGCCCTACCTTCGTCATCGGGTCACGCACCTGGGGTCACGCCACCAACGCCGGGTGGCCAGCACGGCGACGACCATCGCGCCCGACGTGAGCGCGCCCCCTTCGCCCAGCCACCAGGCTGAGTGTGCGGTCGCCGCGGTCAGGGGCTCGGCAGCGAGGTAGATGGAGGCGTTCAGAGTCGCGTGCAGCACCAGGACCGGCCAGATGCTCCCGGTACGAATCCGCAGCCCCACCAGCGGAAAGGCCAGCGCGACGGCCTCGACCGTGAACCACAGCAGCGCGTACGGCGTGGGCACCCCCGCCCGGACCGCCCCTGGGACGAACAGCATCAACGGGAAGTGGAACGCCGCCCACGCCAGCCCCACGATCACGGCCGCGCCTCTGGTTTTGGACAGCCGCGTGACCAGCAACGAACTCCAACCCAGTTGCTCCCCGATCGCCAGCACCATGTACGGCACCACCCCGGGGATGAGGCCCAGCAACACGCTCATCAGAGGTGGCAGGCTGGTGGAGCCGGGGTCGAAACGCGCCGCCCCCGTCACCCAGGCCGTCCCGTACGCCAGCCCCGTCCCCAGCACCGGCAGCGCCCACGCCACCGCGATGTTCCTCCAAGGGGTACGGCGGAATCCCCACGGGAAGCCGCGTAGTCCCTTGTCTCCCACCGCCCACGCGATCAGCGCGGCCACGGCCGGCATGAACGCCTGCCCGTACAGCGCTATCAGCGCACCGACCGGGGCGTCATCGAGCCGATCCAGATCCACACCCTGAGCCACGGCAAAGGCCACGGTGGGCAGAACGAGCGCGGGAAGGACGAGGGCGAAGGTCGTCAGCTGCCGTCGGGTGACTCGGTGTGTGATCGGTGGCGATGTCGTGTGCATGACCAGCAGTCCACTCGCCCACCGGTCCCACCCGCGTGAGCACCCGGTCCCCACCGGGTCCCGACTCGGGGAAGGCCTCCCTCGACGTTGGACGCCTCCCTCGGCCGGCCACCTGCCGGGGCACAAGATGCAGGCGCCGACCCGCAAGGTCCTGGGTGGGGCGGGACTCTGGTCCCATTGCCCCAGATGGGGCGTAACGGGACGATGTTCCTGTGCGTGTTCCCACCTGGCCTTGGGCGATCCCCTGCGCGGGCGCAGCGGCCATCCTGATCGGCGCCGTTCTCACGGTCAACGTCCCGGTTCAGGACGCTACGTACCTTCTGCTGGACGCCGTAGTGGGGCTGACCTATCCGCTGGTGGGAGCGTTGATCGTAGCGCGGCAACCGCGTAATCCCATTGGGTGGCTGTTCTGTTTGGGCGGCACAGGGCTGGCGTTGCAGGCGCTGGCGGGTGGCTACAGCGTGTACGGCCAAGCCCACGGATGGCCGGGCACCGAATTCAGCTCCTGGGTGGTCAACTGGGTGTTCTTCACCGGGTTCGGGCCGTTATTCCTGCTGCCGGCGTTCCTGCCCGACGGGCGGTTGCCGTCGCGAAGGTGGCGGCCGGTCATGGGGGCGCTCATCGCGGGCATGGCCATCCTGCAGGTCTTGCTCATGTTCAGGGACATGGTGTGGGTTTGGGGGAGTGAGCGGCCGAGCCCGGTGGGGTTCGTGCCGACCGAGATCATCGCGGCCTGTTTCGGGGTGGTGGTGAGTGCGGCAGCCGTCGTGGGGGCGCTCGCGCTGGGGGTGCGGGTGCGGCGGGCTCAGGATCGGCGTCAGCTCATGCCGTTGCTCCCCGCCGCCGTCGCCATCGCGCTGGCGGCGCTGGTCGACTCCACCCATTCCGGGGGTACGTGGTCCCTCGGGATCTGGCTGCTGGCGCTGACCCTGCCCGCCCTGCCGCTGGCCACCGCAGTATCGATCTTCCGTTACCGGTTGTTCGACATCGAGGTGCTGATCCGGCGTACCGTCGTGTACCTCCTGGTCGCGGGGCTGCTGCTGGGCGCCTACGTGGCCACCGTGACAACTCTGAACGCGCTGTTCAGGCAGCAGGGCGGTGTGCTGGAGTCGTTGCTGGCCACCGGCGTCGTGGCGGTGGCCTTCGCGCCGGCGCGCGATGCCGTACAGCGGGCCGTGAGCCGCGTGCTGTTCGGGAACCGGGGGGAGCCCGCCGCGGCCCTGTCTCATCTCGGGCAGCGGCTGGAGGCGACGGCCGCGCCGACCGAGCTGCTCGACGGCGCGGCCGAGACCGTGGCGCGGACGTTGCGGCTGCCGTCCGTCGCCGTGCTCACCGCCGCCGAGGTCCCCATCTCGGTCTTCGGCGGCGTTCCCGATGATGGCGTACGCATCCCGCTGCTGAGCGGTGGACGAACGGAAGGGGAGCTGCGGGCGGCGCCCCGGTCACCAGGGGAGCCGCTGACCAGGGCGGATCGGGCGGTACTCGACGATCTGGCGCCCCACTTGGCGGTGGCCCTGGCGGCGGTGCGGCTGGCCACGGAGGTCAGGGATTCACGCGAGCGCCTGGTCAAGGCGCGCGAGGAGGAGCGCCGCCGCCTGCGCCGCGACCTGCACGACGGCCTCGGCGCGGACCTGACCACGATCGGACTCAGGCTGTACGTGATCGAGGCCACGGCACCACCAGAGCTGCGCGAGCAGGTCACCGGCGTCAGGGAGCTGACGCAGGCGATCGTCGGAGACGTCCGGAGGATCGTCCACGACCTACGCCCACCCGCTCTGGACGAGCTGGGCCTGTCCGGAGCCCTGGAGGACCTCGCACTGGACACCCCAAAGGGCCCGAACATCGCCGTCACCATCCCCGAACCGCTGCCAGCCCTCCCCGCGGCCGTGGAGGTGGCCGCGTACCGGATCACGCAGGAGGCCCTGTCCAACGCGCTCAAGCACGCCGGCGCCGCCAACGTGGAGATCACCGCGAAGGCCGTGCCCGACCGGCTGGTACTGCGGATCCGCGATGACGGGCGTGGCCTGCCGGAGCCGCTGCGCGAGGGCGTAGGATCCGGCAGCATGCGAGAACGTGCCGCCGAAGTGGGCGGTGACCTGCGACGTTCGTCCGAGCCCGGACGCGGAACCCTCGTGGAGGCGGTGCTTCCCCTATGAACGGCCCCACAGATTCCATTCGTGTGCTGCTGGTGGACGACCACCCGCTGCTCCGCCACGGCCTCAAGGCGCTGCTCGAACAGATCGGCGGCGCCGAGGTCGTCGGCGAGGCCGGCGACGGCGAGGAGGCCATCGAGCTCGCGCTCTCCCTCGACCCCGACGTCGTCGTGATGGACCTGGTCATGCCCGGCATGTCCGGCACCGAGGCGACCCGGCAGCTCATCGACCGCCGCCCCGACCTCGGCGTACTCGTGCTCACCATGAGCGAAGACGACGCGTCGGTGTTCGCCGCGCTGCGGGCGGGCGCGCGCGGGTATGTGCTCAAGGGCACCGCCGGCCCCGACTTCCTCGCCGCCGTGTCCGCCGTTGCCCGGGGAGAGGCGGTGTACGGGCCGGGCGTGGCGCGAAGGATCCGCCGCTTCCTCACCAGCGGGCCCGACAGCGGCCCGTTCCCCGAGCTGACCCAGCGGGAGCGGGAGATCCTCGACCTGCTGGCCTCCGGCAAGTCCAACGCCGAAATCGCACGGGCCCTGTTTCTCAGCCAGAAGACCGTCAAGAACCACCTCACGTCCATCTTCGCCAAACTCCAGGTGGCCGACCGCGCCCAGGCGGTGGTCCGCGCCCGCCGCGCGGGCTTGGGCGAATAGCACCTCAAGCCGACGTACAACCAGCGCGCCAGGGCCGGGTGCTGGGGCCATCCGGCCCGAATTGAACGCCAGAATGCACTGCCGCAGTAAACGCGTAGACCTGATCTTGCCTGTGGCGCACGTTCGCGCAGGTGGGCGCTCCCTTCCCGCAGTAAATCCGGGGTTTACTGCGGTTGTGTCAGTGACGGAAAGATCTACCCTCTTGGAGTTGACCCGGTTTGGTGGACACCTGATCTCTGGGCAACTCCGGTTCCCGGAAGAAGGAGTCTGCTGTGCCGAACAACTATCCGCCGGAGTTTCGCTGGCAGATGGTGGAGCTGGTGCGCGCAGGACGGACGCCGGAGGAGCTGGCCAAGGAGTTCCAGCCCTCCGCGCAGTCGATCCGTACCTGGGTGCGCCAGGCCGACCTCGATGACGGCCGCCGCCAGGATGGCCTGACCGTTCGGGAACGGGGAGGTGAGTACCGACCATGACGGAACGGGCCGGCGTGCTCCGGTCAATGCCGCTTTGGCGCCGCGCGTGCGCAGGCTGACCGGGTCGGTGCCGGTGTCGCCGCCGAGCACCGCGATGTGGTGATGGCCGTGCGCGAGAAGGTGTGACGCGGCTTGCCGACCGGCGTCGACGTCGTCACTGGCGACGCAGACAGCCTCAGGGTGCGCGCGGTGCACGAGCACGTGCGGGATCTGGGCCCGGCGAAGCAGTGCCACCGCGGGTGCCGGGTCTTGGGACGGCGCCAGGAGCACCGCGTCGACGCGGGCGTCGAGCAGCGCCTGGAGTTGTTCTCCTTCACGGTCGGAGTCGAAGTGCGCGCTGCCGACCAGGAGCCGGAACCCGCGCGCGAACGCGGCATCCTCGATGGCGCGGGTCAACTCGGCGAAGAACGGCTTTGCCAGATCGGGGACGACGAGGCCCAGGGTGCCGGTGCGGTTGGCGCGTAGTGCCCTGGCGAGGTTGTTGCGCCGGTAGCCCAGTTCGGCGACGGCGGTGAGGACCCGGGCCCGCGTGTCGGGCGCCACCGGCCGGGGACCGTCGTTGAGGACGTAGCTGACCACGGCGGTGGAGGTGCCCGCGCGCGTGGCGACATCCCGGATCGTCGGTCCGGTGGCCGTGGGTGCCCCTTCCTGAGAGCTTGGGTGTCGTCTATCATGCCAGCGTCATTCTAATCGTTTAGACGTCGCGAAGGACGTACCGCATGCGACTGGTGATCGACACCGACACCGGCTCCGATGACGCCGTGGCATTGCTGATGGCCGCTCGAGATCCCGGGGCGACGATCGAGGCGGTCACCACCGTGGCCGGCAACGTGCCGCTTCCGGTGGCCACCCGCAACGCCTTGATCACCCTTGAGCTTGCGGGATCCGGTGAGGTGCCGGTGCACGCCGGCTGTGCACGGCCGCTGCTCCGCCCGCTGGCGACCGCTCAGCACGTCCACGGCGCGGACGGAATGAGCGGCGCGCCCTTGCCCGACCCGGTCGGCGCGCCGACCGGAGAGCACGCCGTCGACGCTCTGCTGCGCCTGGCCCGTGAGCGGGGACCTGAGCTGACGCTGGTCACCCTCGGCCCGATGACCAACGTCGCGGCCGCGCTGGTCCGCGACCGGCACCTGCTACGCCGCTTCCGGCGAACGTACTGCATGGCCGGCGCGGCCGATGCCTGTGGCAACATCACCGCTTCGGCCGAGTTTAACGTGTGGGCCGACCCTGAGGCTGCGGCGATCGTCTGCGACGCCGCCACTCCCGACAGCGTCACGTGGATCGGTTGGGACGCCTCCCGCCGGTACGCCGTCATGACTCCCGACCGGCAGCGCCGCCTGCGCGAACTCGGCACACCGCTGGCCTTGTTCACTGACCGGATCAACCAGGCCGTCAATGCCTGGGCCACCGATGTGACCGGCCTGCCCGGCTACGATCTGCCCGATCCGCTGGCCATGGCCGTGGCGCTCCACCCCGGCCTCGTCCGCTACAGCGAAACCGCCCAGGTGCGCGTCGCCACGGGCGACGAAGCACGCGGGCAACTGCTCGTCGATCGCCGCCGCACCGCGACCGGCCCCAACCTCAGGCTCGTCCGCTGGGTCGACAACGACGAGTTCGAGCGGATGCTGCTGGCCGCCTGCCGGGACACCGCAGCGTCGTGATCCGTACCGACCAGCCGTGGCGCTATGAGCTGCACTGCCACCTCGATGCCTCGGTACGCCCCGAGACCATCGCCGCCCTCGCCGCGGAACAAGCCATCGATCTGCCCGCACGCGTCCGCCGGCTCGCCGTGGCCCCGCCCGGCGTCGGCAGCCTGCCCGCCTTCCTGGCGTACATCGACGTCGCTCTCGACGTACTGCAGACTCCCGACGCACTGCACCGTGCCGCCGCCGAGTTCGTCGAGGACTGGCGGCATGACCACGTCGTGTACGGCGAGGTGCGCTTCGCGCCTCAGCTGCACACCCGCGCCGGCATGAGCATCGACGACGCCATCGACGCCGTGGCCGCCGGACTCGCTCACGGCGCCGCCGTCACTGGCGTGCGCACCGCTCTGCTGCTGTGCTGCCTGCGCCACCAGCAACCCCGGCACAGCTTGGAGTGAACCGCTCCGACTTTCTTGGAGACCCTGAAGCCAGCATGATCGTGCTGGCGGAAGGGAGAAACACACACGATGCCAGCCCCCAGGAAGTACCCGCAGGAAGTGCGCGAGCGCGCGGTTCGGATGGTCTTTGAGGTCCGCGAGCAGACCGGTAATGCGCCGGGTGCCATCGCCCGGGTAGCCCAGCAGCTCGGCGTGCACCGCGAGGCATTGCGCGGCTGGGTCCGGCAGGCTGAGGTCGATGGAGGACAGCGGCCGGGCACCTCGACGGCCGATGCCCAGCGGATCGCCGAGCTCGAGCGGGAGGTCCGTGAGCTGCGCCGGGCGAATGAGATCTTGAATCTAAGGCTGCTTTTTTCGCCCGGGAACTCGACCCCCGACCGCCCAGATAGTGGCCTTCATCGACGCTCACCGCGAGGAATTCGGCGTCGAGCCGATCTGCCAGGTGCTCGATCTCGCACCGGCGACGTACTACGCGGCCAGGAACCGGCCGCGCTCGGCCCGTGAGCGGCGCGATGAGCAGCTGTCGGCCGAGATCATCCGGCTGTGGAACGACAACTTCGAGGTGTACGGGGTGCGCAAGATGTGGAAGGCGCTCAACCGCCAGGGCGTGGCCGTGGCTCGCTGCACGGTTGCCCGGCTGATGCGCCGGTTAGGGCTGTCCGGCGCGGTCCGTGGCGATCACAAGCGCCGCACGACCATCGCCGAGCCGCTGTGCCCGCGCCCGGCCGACCTGGTCGAGCGGCACTTCGCCGCGCCGGCGCCGAACCGGCTGTGGGTGGCCGATCTGACCTACATCCACACCTGGGCCGGGTTCGTCTACGCCGCGTTCGTCATCGACGTGTTCTCCCGGATGATCGTCGGCTGGCGGCTGACCGACCATCTGCGTACCGACCTGCCGCTGGACGCGCTGGAGATGGCGATCTGGCGTCGCGGCGGCCAGGCCGACACGCTGGACGGGCTGGTGCACCACTCCGACCGCGGCTGTCAATATCTGTCGATCCGCTACACCGACCGACTCGCCGACGCCGGCGCAGTCAGCTCGGTCGGCTCGCGCGGGGACAGCTACGATAACGCGCTGGCCGAGAGCACCATCGGGCTGTACAAGACCGAACTGATCCACCGCCGCGGCCCCTGGAAGGGCCTGGACGACGTCGAACTCGCCACCATGGAATGGGTCGACTGGTACAACAACCGCCGCCTTCACAGCGCCTGCCAAGACCTTCCACCCGCCGAATACGAAACCCTCTACCGCACAAAGATCAACTCGGCTACTCTCACCCCAGCCACGTAACCCGGTCTCCAACAAACCCGGCACGGTTCAGACATCGGCCTGGCACGCTCGACGGTCTAACCGGGCGCTGCCTTCCTCCTGGTGCTGGCATCGGCCTGGACGGTCGCCAGGCTCCTCCCCCGGCGGCTTCCGGAACCGAGCCGTCATCCGACGGTGACCACGTGGCCGTGGTGGGATCTGCCGGGCCGAGCCGCCGCCACCGCGGTGCTCGTGGTGACGCTCACCACCGCGGCCGGCGCCCTCGGCCCTCAGGCGACGGGCGTGCTGGCGCCGTTCCCGATCGCGACAAGTGTGCTGACCGCGTTCGTGCTGGCGCAGCGAGGCCCTGCCGCCGCAGTGCAGGTGCTGCGTGGAATCCCGCAAGGGCTGATCGGCTTCGCCGTGTTCTGCCTCCTGGCCGCGTTGCTGATCGGGCCCTGGGGAGTGGGTGCCGGCTTCGCCCTCGCTACCGTCGGCACCCTCACCGTTCAGCTGACGTGGCAGCGTCTGGCGGGTCGGTACGGCTTGGCCGCACGCGACCGGTCCAGGTCGTAGACGGCGCCTTCGTTCCTTTCCCAGTTACAGTCCCGGATACCCGGCGTGCACCTGTCAGAAATTCATGCGCGTCCTGGCCCTCGTGTGGACTGGCGTGCGAACCGGTGTGCGGGCTGTCGGTCAGCAGGCGGGAACGCCGGCAGCCCACGGGGGCGGCAACTGGCCAGCAGTCGCGCGCCGCAGCGCTGGACCGGCGCCCGCCCACGACCGGCCGCAGTGACCTGCTCGGGCTGCGCCCGGCACGGCCATCCCGCCGAAGGAGACGCCCTGATGCCCGCCCACTTCCTCGGCCTGCAGGGCGTCTACGCCGTCGGCCTCGGCCATCACACGATCTTCGAGTGTCTTCACAAACTCCGAATGATCAGGTGGTGGCCGTCGTCATGCCACCTCCCCAAAGTTTCCGGAATGAGCCCGTACCTATCGGGCGATCAGCAGCTCGCCCGGTGGAAGGCGTTGTAGAGGGCGTTACCGGGGATGCACGCTGGCGCCCCCGCGGTGCTCTGGTCGATCGGGTGGGTGAACCACCAGGTCATGCCGAGCGCGAGGAGCACGGCGGCGAGGGTGACGGCCGCGGTCGCCGGACGGTTCTGGCGCCAGGCCGGTCCCGACAGCGCGACGGCGGCCACGGTCAGGGCCACCCCGGCGACGGCTCCGGCGGAGATCTCCAGCAGGCTGCCGACGTCGGACGGTGGCTCGCCGACTGTGAGGGTGTTGGACAGGATCTCCACGGCCAGGTAGACCCACTCGGTAGTGATCAGCAGGGCGACGACGACGGTGCGCAGCCGGGTGGCGGGCACCTGCGGCCACAGGGCGATCAGGGCCGCCATCGCCCCGAGCAGGACCAGCAGGGTCGAGCCGGCGAGCATCGGATCCAGCCAGTCGGTGATCGGCATGCGCCCGTCTCGGGCCCTGACCGCGGTGAAGCCGAGCCAGGCCGCAGCGAAGACCAGGCCCAGGATCAGCGAGTATCCGAGCAAACGCGGCGGCCGCGCGGGGGTGCCGACGATGGGGGAGCCGCTCACAATCCCTCCAGCAATAGTGAGGTGCGCGCGCACCTGATTTTCTCCTTGCTACTGTGGTGCGCGCTCACCTCACTTGTCAATCCGGGGAGATCACCAATGGCTCCACCCGCACGCCAGCGCATTCTCGACGCCGCCACCCAGCTGCTGCGCGAACGCGGCCTGGCCAGGCTCACCACCCGCGAGATCGCCCAGGCCGCGGACGCCGCCGAGGGCAGCATCACCAAAAACTTCGGCGGCAAGATCGGCCTGCTGATCGCGCTGCTGTCGCAGGAACTGCCGGAGCTGCGGGCCTGGCACAAGGCCGCCACCCCGCCCGGGCAGCGGCCGATGCGCACCGTGCTCGTCGATCTGTTGGAGCGCGGCATCGCCTTCTACACGGCGTCACTGCCGCTGATGGCCGGGGCCGCCGCCGACCAGGACCTGTTTGCCGCCTACCAGGCGACCAACCGCAAGCACGGCACCGGCCCCCACCCGGCGCTCGACCAGATGGCCCGCTATCTGGCCGAGTGCCAAAAGGCCGGTGAGCTGCCGCGCGGCACTGAGCCGTACACGCTCGCCCTCACCCTGTGCGGCATCGCACAGTTCGAGGCGTACACCGAATACGTCTCAGGCCCCGGCGCGCTGCCGGGCGAGCGCGCCGACAGGCTGGCCGCCGCAGCCGACCTGATCCTCGGCCAGCCGAAAGCCTGATCAGGAGAGCCGCAGCATGATCCACGGGAGCTCATCACCCTCCAGCAGGTACCGCTCGACCTCGACGAACCCGTGTGCCTGCGCGAAGCGCGGCCCGTCTACGCGTTGGACGCCAGAACGACCATCTCGATCGCGGGGGTGCCGAACGTTCGCGCCCGTTCCAGCCCCCGCGACGATGGTCGTGACGTTTCCCTGGCCCCGTGACGGCCACGCGGTCACGCCACAGCGAGGACCACATCCCTGACCGTGCCCGAGATCCGCTGGCTGCTGGCCGTGCTCCTACTGACCCGACACCGCTCGATCACGGCCGACCTGCACACCACCGGCCCGGACCCGGAGCTGTACGACGAGGCCGCCCTGGACGCATGGCGGGCCCGGGCGCTCACCTCGCCGAGGCCGTACCCGATGCCGGCCGCCGCCGGAATAGGTCAGCAACGAGGGATGGAAGGCCCGATCGTGCAAGCCTAACCCGCAGGCCGCCTCGGCGACTGCGCCGGCGAGTAAGGCGCGAGGGGCTACCCGAGAGGCTGACGCTTCCCGGCAGCGTCCGCACCGGGCTCGATGCCATCACGGACACGGGAAAGACCATGATGACGATCAGCACCGACACGGACCCGCTCGCCGGCTCGGCCGCCCGGCGGTCAGCCAGGCCGTCTCGATAGTGAGGTAAGGATCACTGCTTGACCGCAAGCAGGCCGTACAGTTTGCTGATCTTCGCCTGGTCGGCGATGAGCGGCAGCGTGTCGAACGTCAGGTTCCAGTCGGTCACCCTGCCGTCCCGGTGGCCGAAGCGCTCGATGATGCCGAAGGTGATGTCACGACCCTGACTGCGGACCGTGCCGTACCACTCCTGATAGGTGGCGTTCTTGGTGCGGACTGTCTGCCCTGGTTCGAGCTTGCCGGCGGGGGTGTCGTCCTGGTCGTCCTCGAATTTGCCGACCAGCTTGTTGATGTAGGCGAGCTTGGCAGATCGGGTGTGCAGCGTGCGCTCGCCGAGCCCGATACCCGACAGCGGCGCCGCGCCGACGCCGTCCACCAGCGCCTCGGCGTTCTTGCCGTTCCAGGCGGCGGCGCGGGCGAGGAGGTTCTTGGTCAGCTGGCTCTCGTGCACTGGCGTGGGCGTTATGGCTGTCGGAGTTCACGGCGTGGTCTCCTCGGGCGGCTGGAGCAGAGCGCTGTAATTGATCGGCTGGTGCTGGTCGGCGTCGCGGGCGTCGCCGATGAGCTTCAGGTAGTCGATGCCGGTCAGCGCCACGGGTGGTGAGGCGTCGCCGTCATCGTCGGTGCCGGGGAGCTCGGGCCGGGCCTTGGGATGAGAATGCCGTCCGATCTTGAAGGGGGCCGCAGCGCCGACCGGTCGGCCGTTGTGGCGGACTTCGATGCGCGTGAGATCGAAGGGATCGAAGGCCAGCTCGACGTAGCGGCCGGCCAGCAGCGGATCGACTTCGTAGGCGTTGTTGTGCAGCGTGACGGTGCCGACCTTGGACACTTTGCGGCGTTCGGTCCACAGGAACGCCTCGGCCAGTTGGGCCTTGGAGGGGACCACCAGCGGGGCGGGCATGCCCTGCTGCCAGCGCCTCAGCGGCTTGGCTGCGGTCTCGGAGTGAATCTGCTGGTGGTAGCAGGTCTCCACCCACGCGACGAACAGCTTGTTCAGCTCGGCCAGGTCGGCGACCGCGGGGGCGGACTCGCCTTCCAGCTCGATGAGGAACTGGGCGCGGACGGTGCGCCAGAATCTCTCGATCTTGCCTTTCCCTTCTGGCCGGTGCGGGGTGGAGTGGATCAGCTTGATGCCCAGGCACGCGCAGGCCCGTAGCAGCCAGGCATCGATGTAGGCGGCGCCGTTGTCGACGAAGATCGCTCGGGGGATGCCGCGGGCTTGCAGCGCCGGTCGCAGCGCGGCGGCCATGCGCACCACATCTTCGCGATAACCCCATCGGGCGCCCATCACCGCCCGGGAATGATCGTCGAGAAAGGCGAAACAGATCGCCCGGCGGCCGCCGATGACCGGCCCGTACAGGGCGTCCCCGACCCAAAGATCGTTGGGCTGGGCGGCTTCGAACCGGCCGAACAACTGGGACGGGGCGGGCGGCGCGGCCAACTCCAGCCGGGCGAACAGGCGCTGCAGGGTCCGATCGGAGGGTGCCTGGCCGACGCTCATCGTTAAGATCCGCCGGACTTGGGCGGCGGTCCGGGCCGGGTTCTCCCGCTTGAGCGCCTCAGCCAGCGCCAGCACCTCCGGCGCGGTCCGCGGCGGCGCGACCTGCGGGCGCGGGACCAGCGCGTCGAACCCGCCGATGCGATACCAGCGCAGCCACCGTTCGATCGTCTTGCGTGAGATGCGTTCTGGCTGCCCGGACAGGCCGATGTGGACCCGTTCGGCCGCGGCCCGGGCCAGCGCGCCGCGCTGCTTGGCCGTCAGCGCCGGATCAATCAGGTCCTGGATCACCTGATAGCGCCACAAGCCGACCTGGCGAGCCTGCTCGGCCCGCCGCCGGCGCTCATCTTCGGCTTTTGTCACCGTTCGTCCTCCTGATCGTGGGGTCGGACAACCCCACGAGGCTGACGGTCAGCGACCAAAAACGACCAGAGTGTGATTCATGTTGATCGGAAAACCGATGAACGGCGGAGCCAGCAGCCTCCCGCCGGTGACCGCGCAGGCCACCTCCCACGGCGCGCTCGCCACCACGTCAGCCAGCTCGGCGAACCGCTCCCCGGCCGCCGCCGCCACCGCCAGCACCGCACCCACCGCCTCCGCCAGCGGCGAGGCCGCCGCCACCACGAACGGCGCAGCGACCACCAGACCGGCACGCACCAGCGTGAACGCCACCCGGATCGGCTCGGCCAACTGCCGCATCCGGCGGATCCAGCCCCGCACCGTCGCCTCCGGCCGCGCCAAACACCGGGCTATCGACCGGAACCCCTCACCCAGCGCCGACCGCGTCAGTGCCTCCCCGATCACCGAGACATCGTCACGGCGGTGCCACAACACATTGACCGGCGACAACACATGCGTCCGCCCGCACGTCCGGCACCGCGACCGGCGCGGCCGGATCCGCCGCCACCAGCCGATACCCCACACCGTCCGCGGCTGCGCCCAGCCCCACGGGCACAGATGACCGGCACAGTCCGGGCAATGCAGCACGCCTTCGCGTAACCGGCGCTCGACGCCAGCCTCGTCCTTGCCTACCGTGAGCATCGGTGCCTCCAAGCACCGCACCACGGCCCTTCCCGATCACGTCGCGCCACGACAGGAAGATCGGGCAGGGCCGTTGTCTTCCATGGACATGCTCACGCTGTCGTCGCGCACCAAGGACAGCAACAAGAGCACAAAGATCGATTCAGATGCCCAGCTGGAGCGACGCGGCAACGCGGCTCAGTGGCCAGAACGAATGACGCCTAACAGCCAGTGGCGCCGCTGCTACGGGCGGCAGCCGCATGCCGGGCGGGGGGACGCGGCACCTCGACTTCGACGACCACACGAGCCTCGATCTCACCGGGGTATCAACCCTGGTGCTGATTTCCGCCGGTTATACCGAGGACGATCAGGTCGTTGGGCGGCACGCGGCGGTCCTCGACGCAGCCGTTCGCGACGGCGTTGACCACATCGTCTACACGAGCCTGACCACGGCCGGTGACCATCTCGGCTTCGCGCTGGCGCACCGTGCCACCGAGCGTCTTGTGCGGGCGAGCGGATTGCCGTGGACGATCCTGCGGAACGGCCTGTACGCCGAACTCTTCGGCGGCCTGCTGATGTGGGCCGACGGTGGTGTGGAGTCCGCCTTCGGGGACGGTGCCCTGGCGGCGGTCGCGCGGGAGGATCTCGCCGATGCCGCGGCGGCCGTTGCGGCGAATCCGGCCCCACACAGCGGGCGCATCTACGACCTCGTCGGCACGCCGATCACGGCGGGTCAGGTGGCCGACCGGCTCGGGGTCCCGCACCGCACCATCGGGCTAGGCGAGTACCGGCGCAGGCTCCTCGATGAGACGCCGGGGCTCCTGCCGTTCCAGCCGCCCATGCTCGCTTCGATCGCCACAGGTATCCGACATGGCTTCCTGGATGGCGCCACACCCGACCTCACGGATCTTCTTGGCCGCGCGGGCCGCGATTCACTGGCTACGGCCGTTTCAGCCGCGTCCGCCACACGGCCGGACGCAAGCCTCCAGTACTCCAGTGACACTTCGCAATCTTGAGGTGTTGGGGTGACATGGCGACGGCCGCCGCGTGATCATTCGGAGTTTGGGAGAACAATCGTCCCGAAAACGTTGGCCGCAGGTCACGCCACGCCGCGGCTGCTGCCAGCTGAGCTCGCCGTGCATCCGCTGGTATCCCCAACCGGGGTTCTCCCGAACCAGACGCAGGATGAGAGCGCGGATGGAGCGGACCGTGGGCGGGCGGCCAAGCCGCTTCGGTCGGCAGGTACGGGCATGGCGCCGTTGCATCAGATCGCGGTGCCAGCGCAGGACGGTGTCCGGGCGGACGAGAAGCCGTAGCTGGCGTAGGACCTCGCGGGGCAGCGAGGTCAGGAGTGCGGCGAGAAAGGCCCGGTCCTCGGGTGCGAATCTGACTCTGGTGTCGGTGCCGAGTTGGCGTTCAAGGACGGTGATCTGGTGGCGCAGGGCGAGAATTTCCACGTCCTTGTCCCGATCGCCCATGGGTAGCAACCGGAGCGCGGCGACGGTGTTCGTGACGGTGAGATAGGCCAGGCGAAGGAGCACGGCCGATCATCATGCCGCACTTGGTCCCTCTCCTGGTGGCCGGAAATCGCGTCACACCGCGCTACAGTAGTTGCTGATTCGATCGCCCAGGTGGAGGATCAGGTTGCGTGCCTGCTGGGTTACCCACGTGCTGGTCGGGTTCGCCGTGACACCCAGCACGTGAACACGGCGGTGGCATGCTCGACTACGGCGAAGCAGTACAGGCGGGCGAGCGTGATCGTCTCGACGGGGAAGAAATCAGCGGCCAGCATCCCGGATGCCTGGGCCTTCAGGAACTGCGCCCATGTCTGGTCGCCGCGCCGGGGCGCGGGATCGATTCCGGCCTTCCTCAAGATCGACCACACGGTGGCGGGGAAACCTTGCGGCCTGGTCCGGCGATCTCCCCGGCGATGCGCCTGTGACCCCAGGTCGGATTTTCGCCGGCCATCTGCAGGACCAGGGCTCGGATCGTGCGACGAATCGGTGGTCGTCCCGGCGTGCGGCCTGGGTATGTCCACCGTCGCTCCACTAGGTCGGCGTGCCAGCGTAAAAGCGTCCGCGGCGTCACGAACGACCGGTGCCGGCCATGTCGCGGTAATAGCCGGGCAAGGGCGGATAGGATCGCCCGGTCTGCCCATGACGGGCGGGGTGCGCCGACCTGGCGGCGCAGGGCTGAGAGTTGGTGACGCAGGACGAGGATGTCCATATCCTTGGACGCCTGTGAACGGGTGAGCAACACGATCCAGCCGAACACCAGACGATCAAGTACAACAGTCGCAGAGCCATCCCACGAGCTTGCTGCAACCGAACCGTCTGGTAGTGCGAAATCCCAGATCAGTGCCCTGTGACACGATTTTCGGCACCCACAGGATCGCGGTCAGCGACGTGGACAGCCGGTGCCGCGTCCCACGTCCGGCACGGCGTCCACGGCCGTCACCGGCTCGTTGAAGAACGCGCTGCCGGGAGCGCGCGTCGCGTGCCACGGGTTGAGCAGGTCGTGCAGGGCGTCAGCGTCAGTGAACATTCCCGGCGGTATCACCGATACGTCGGCCGCCGCCAACCGGTTTCAGTCGTCGGAGTAGCCGTACGGGGGAGTGATGGAGTTGCCTTCGGCGAATCGGTTCGGGGTGAACGCGGAGACGTCCACGGTCTGTGGTGCGCCCACCGCCATTTCGGCGAGCGCACGGCCGACCGCCGGGCAGATCTTGAATCCCATCCCGGAGAAGCCCGCCGCGACGATCAACCCGTCCAGGCCGGCCACCGGGCCCAGCATCGGCCGCGCGTCCGGCGACATGTCGTAGATTCCGGTCACTCCGCGGTGGATGCCGGCCTCGGCGAGAGCGGGGACGCGGCGCGCGGCTCGCCCGATCATCTCGACCACGTTCGGCTCTTGGGGGACCTGGGGGAAGTCGTCGGGGTCGATCCCGTCGCGCGGGCCGATGAAGTCGCCGAGCAGCAGGCCGCCGTCGGCCTCCGGGCGGAAGTAGGTGCGGGTGCCCGAGTCGATGCACGCGGTACGGGCGGCTGGGCCGTCCGGTGCGTTCCGCAGGACCGCGACCTCGTGGTACTCGGACTCGATGGGCAGGTCCACGCCCACCGTGCCGAGCAGCGGCCGGGTCCAGGGCCCGGCGGCGAGGATGACGACGTCGGCCGTGATGTCGCCCTCGTCAGTGGTCACGCCGCGGACCCGGCCGCCGTCCCCGACGAGGAGTGAGCGTACGGGGGTGTTGGGGCGGTAGGTGACGCCCTCCTCCCGTGCCCGGGAGAGGAAGTCGCCCGCCACGACGGCGCCGTCACCGTAGCCGGCGCGGGGCTCGTACGCGGCGGCGACCACGTCGTCGACCCGCCACCGCGGTTCGAGGGCGAGCACGTCGTCGGCCGTGATGACCTCGGCCTCGGCGCCGCAGGCCTGCTGCATCTCGACGTTCTTGCGGAGCAGGTCGCCCTCGCCGGGCGACACGATGCGGACGAACCCGCATTCGCGGAAGACCAGGGGCCGGCCGACGCGTTCTGGCCAGTCACGGAAGTAGGCGAGACTGTCGACCGCCAGGCGTACTTCCTGCTCGAACGTGTAGTGCATCCGTACGAGGGCCGACGAGCGGCTGCTCATGCCCTCACCGGCGTGTCGCGTGTCGACGACGGTGACGGACCGCACACCGCGTTCGGCAAGGTGGAAAGCGGTTGACGTCCCCATGACGCCGGCTCCGACGACGATGACCTCGGGCACTGCTTGAGACCTCCTGGATTCAGGCTGGGGTGGGTGGGTGCGGGGACTACGCGAGGACCTTGGACAGGAACGCCTTGGTGCGCTCCTCCTTGGGGTCCACCAGGCATTCCGCGGGAGGGCCGGATTCGATGATGACGCCCCCGTCGAGCATGGCGACGGTGTCGGCAACCTCCTTGGCGAACCCGATCTCGTGAGTGGCCACGATCATGGTCATGCCGCGCCGGGCGAGATCCTTCATGACGTCGAGCACCTCGCCGACCAGTTCGGGGTCGAGGGCCGAGGTCGGCTCGTCGAACAACATCACGTGCGGTTTCATCGCCAGGGCACGAGCGATCGCCACCCGCTGCTGCTGCCCTCCGGACAATTGTCCCGGGTAGGCGTCGAGCTTGTCCCGCAGGCCGACCCTCGTCAGCAACTGCTCGGCTTCCGCCTCGGCCTGCTCGCGGGAGAGGCCGAGTACGCGCCGCGGCCCGAGCATCACGTTCTCGATGGCGGTCATGTGCGGGAACAGGTTGAACCGCTGGAACACCATGCCGATGCGCGTACGCTGCCGGCACAGCTCGGCCTGGGTCATCTCGTGCAGCCGACCTCCGCTGCTGCGCAGCCCGACCCTTTCGCCGTCGACCTCCATCAGGCCCGAGTCGAGCGTCTCCAGGGCGTTGACGCAGCGGAGCAGGGTCGACTTCCCGCTTCCCGAGGGGCCCAGCAGGACGAGGGTCTGCCGTGGGTGGACGGTGAGGTCGACGCCCCGCAACACGTCGACGGAGCCGAACCACTTCCACACCTGCTCGGCCCGTACCATCGGCTCGTCGTCCGGCCGGGTGGCTTCCCGCACGTCGTCGCCGGGCGCGGTGAACGGCTTCGCCTTCGCCCGGTTGGCCGCCCGCCGGCGCATCCGCCGCTCGGCGGAGGCGGAGTGCCTGCTGCCGAATCCTCGGCCGAAGTACCGCTCGATGTAGTGCTGGCCGATGGTCAGCACCGACGTGAGCAGCAGGTACCACAGCGACGCGACCACCAGCAGAGGCATGATCTTAAAGTTCTGCTGGTAGATCTGCTGGACGCTGGTCATCAGGTCGAGTCCGGAGATGACCGACACCAGCGAGGTCATCTTGAGCATCGAGATGGCCTCGTTGCCGAGCGTCGGGATCAGCACCCGCATGGCCTGCGGCAGGATGACGAACCGCATCCGCCGCGTCGAGGACATGCCGAGCGACAGGGCCGCCTCGCGCTGCCCTGAGTCGACCGAGATGATCGCAGCCCGGACGAGTTCGGCGCAGTAGGCGGCCTCGTTGGTGGCGAGCGCCAGCACGGCCGCGGTGGCCGCGCCGATGACCGAACTCGTGGGTACGGATCCGAAGACGACACCGGTCAGCGGGATCCCGAGAAAGAGGTTGGGGTAGAGCGCGCCCAGGAATCCCCAGAAGATGATCTGGACCAGCAGGGGCGTGCCGCGGAAGAACCAGATGTAGCCCCAGGCGACCCCGGACAGCACCGGGTTGTCCGAGAGCCGCATGACCGCGAGCAGCACGCCGCCGACGACGCCGACGATCATCGCCACGACGGTCAGCTCGACGGTGACGACCAGCCCCTGCAGGATCGAGGGCGCGAACAGGTACTGCCGGATCGTCGCGACATCGAGGTTGGGGTTGTGCCACAGCGACCAGCCGAGGGCGAACAGGACGTACGCGACGAGTGCCGCCGCAGCCCATCGGCCGTACCGGCGGACCGGCACCACATCGACGCGGGATGGCCGTGCCCCGGTGCGGTCGGAGGTCGTGTCGGCGGATGCCAAGGGGGTCACAACACTTTCTCTCTCTCAGAGACGAAGCAGGCGGCGGGCGCCGCCTACGCCGTCCCCTGGTTGATCTCCGCCTTCGTCAAGGCGATGTTCTCCACGCCGTACTCGGCGAGGATCTTCAGGTACGTCCCGTCGTCCATCAGCGCCTGCAGTGCCTTCTGCAGCGCCGTCAGGAGCTCGGTGTCCGCCTTCGGGACGCCGATGCCCTCCAGGCCGCCGCCGAACTCCGCAGTGACCGACGGCGCCTCGACCAGCTCGAACGTGTTCCCGTTGTCGAACGTCTTGACCGCGTACGCGGCGGCGGAGGTGGCCTGTACCCGCGCGACCGCCTTCCCGCTCTTGATGGCCAGGAAGGCCTCGCTGTCACCCGGGAACCGCAGGACCGTGACGCCGGGCTTCCCCTCGGCCTTGAAGCGGTCGCTCAGCTTGTTGAGCGAGGCCTCCTCCGAGGTGGAGCTCTGCACCGCGACGGTCTTGCCGGACAGGTCGGCGACGTCCTTCAGCCCGCCGGGGTTGCCCTTCGCGACGAGCATGGAATAGCCGTCCTTGGCGTAGTCGACGAAGCTCAGCGATTCGCGCCGCGTAGGGGTGTCGAAGAGGCCCGCCATGACGACGTCGGCCTTGTTCGCGAGGAGCGCGGGGATCATGCCGTCGAAGGCCATGTTGTCGAACGAGACCCGCACGCCGAGCTTGGCGGCCAGCGCCTGGGAGAGGTCGTAGTCGATGCCGGTCGGCTGCTTCCCGCCGGCTGTCGTGTACATCTCCCATGGCGGATAGGGGATGTTGGTCGCCACCCGGATCACGCCGGCCGACTTGATACGTTCCGGCAGCAGATCATGGAGGGCGGCGTCGGCCGCCGCGGGCGTCCCGGCAGCGGGGGCATCGCTCGCCTGACCGGTCGCGCCGGGGGCGGGCCGGCTCGGGGCCAGGTTGCACGCGGTGAGCGCCAGGACCAGCGCGACCACGGTCGTCATGTACGTGCGCTTCGGTGCCGCCTTCATGAAATTGCTCCTTGCTCGTTGGGCACCGGGATGAGAGACGACGCGAGGTCCTGCATGAGGACGGAGCTGTCGTCGGCGGATTCCACGTTCGCCAGGGCGTCCAGCAGGCGTGGGATCGACGTGGGCTCCAACCGGCCGGAGGCCAGCCAGGCGAACTTCTCCCGCATCTCGTCCTGAGTCCAGCCGGGCTCAGGGTAGAGCACGTGATCGACGCGGCCCGACGACAGGACGGTGCCGTCGGTCAGCGTGACGGTGACCGCGGCCGAGTCGCTGCCGTCCGGGTCGTTCACCTCGGAGAGGTAGTAGCGGCGGGTCATCTCCTCCGACACCACGACGTCGATCCGCCGGCACAGTGCGGCGATCTCGGCCGAACCGAGGCGGGACTCCGCCACCTGGTCGGGCCCGACGCGGCCGTCGACCAGCAGCGCCGCCACCGGCCACGCCAGGTTGAACTGCGCCTCCTCGGTCGTCCCGGGAAGCCGCGTGCCGAGGCGGGCGGCATCGGGGTAGGTCTCGACGACGATGCGCTCGATGGCCTCGGCGGGCAGCGGGTGCCGGGTCCGCAGCTTCTCGACCGCGAGCAGGGCGGGGTGGGTCCAGGCGCAGCTGGAGAACCGCTTCCAGGTGATGCCGTGCGGCAGGTAGTAGTCGCGGCCGAGGTCGGCGGCGAACGGGCGGAACTCGTCCAGGTCGAGGCTGGGGACGATCCCGGTGAAGCCGCGCCGCGCGAGATCCGCCGACAGCAGGCCGGTGAGCGCGCCGAACCCGACGCCGTGCTTGACCATGCCGGGCGTGTCGATGGCGCGCATCATCGGCAGGTCGGGGGAGTCGTACTCCGCGATGCCCAGCGCGTGGCGGGTGGTCGCCTCGTCGAGCCCGTGGACGTGGCAGGCGATCGCGGCGCAGGCCACCGATCCCCATGACCCGCAGGCCCGGTACGTACGCTCCGCCGAATGGACCGCGCTCTGCTCGTGGTTGACGCACCGGCCGGCCCGGAAGGCGACCTCGTAGCCGACCACGATCGCGGTGATCAGTTCGCGGCCGCTGAGATGCCGCTCCTCGGCGAGGGCGAGCGCGGTGGGGACGACCTGGGCGCCCGGATGACCCCAGGTGTAGATGCCGCAGTCGTCGATGTCCACGGCGTTCGCCGCGATCGCGTTGGCGAAGGCGGCGCCGCCGGTGGCGAGGCTGTTGCCGCTGACGATCGACGTCGCCGTGCCAGCCGGCCACCAGGCGTGCGCGAGGTCGTCGGCGACGCGGGCGGACCGGGACATCCGGCCGGCGAGCATGGCCGCGAGCGTGTCGGTCAGGCACATGACGGCCCGGTCGATCACCTCGCGGGGCAGCAGGTCCCACGTGAGCTGCGTGACGAACGTCGCCGCCGGGGACTCGGCGCTCGTCCACGCCTGGCCGGCGGTCACGTGGTGCGCGGTGTCACCGTCCGTACGCACGTGCGCGTCCCTTCACAGGCCGTCCACCTTGCGGAGACGGCCACGAAACGGCGCCCGTCATTTATTTCTCCGATGTTTCTAGGGGTATATCTTTGGTGCGGGCAACAATCCCATTCGCCCAGATGGCTTGTCAAGGAATGAATAACCTTGTATTTACCGAGAGCCGGAGACATGGACATACCCGGAGAAGCAAGTACAGCCCGACAGACTCCGGACGCGGGTAAGGAGGAGGCCGCGCTGGCCCTGCTCTGGACCGTCGTCCACGCACCCGACGGCGGGACGCCGTTCTGCCGGAAGTGCGGGACGCACCGCACGTTCCACCGGATCTCGCGCCGGCGGGCGTATGCCTGCGACAGCTGCGGCGCGCACGTCTACCCGGCCTCGACCACGCCGTTCGCGGGTTCGCCTGTGCCGCTCGCGGCATGGCTGGACGCCGTCGTGATCGTGTTGGAGTCACCCGGCAAGGCCCGGCCGAACCGGGTGGCCAGGGCCCTCGGCGTCGACTACCGGCGCGCCTGGCGGATGACGCGGCGCATCGAGGAGACGGTCCAGGCCGGCGGCGACGGCGCTGAGCTGCTGCGCCGACTCGCCGGCCGCTGGAAGGACCAGGGCCACACCCGCCTTGACCGGGCCCCCGACCCGGGCAGCCCGGAAGATCGGATCCGGATCGCCGCGTGCCGGATCATGGCGCAGCGCGGCATCGAGGCGACGCGCATCGCGGACATCGCGCGCGAGGCGGGGGTCTCGGACGCCAGCATCCACTATTACTTCCGGAGCAAGGATGAGGCGCTGCTCGCGGCGTTCCGCTGGGCGGGTGACCAGTTGCACGCGACCCTGCAGCGCCTGCGCGACGACAACGTGAGCACCCTCGAACACGTACGCCACCTGCTCGAGCTCAGCATCCCCAGCGACCAGGGGACTTTCGAGGAGTACCTGCTGTGGCTGGAGGTGTGGGGACGGGTCCGGCGCCATCCCGCCTTCCTCGACGAGTGCGTCCGCATGTCGAGACGGTGGGCGGACGCGGTGCTCGGGGTGTTCGGCGCGGGCGTCGAGGACGGGACGTTCACGCCGGTCGCGCCGCTCAGCGAGGTGTGCGAACGGTACGTCGCCATCTCCGAGAGCCTGGCCCTGCGCAACACCCTCGGCTACAGCGACATGTCGGAGGGGACGGCACGCCGCGTGCTCGCCCGGTTCACGGCCGAGCAACTCGGCATCCCGGTCGGTCAGCTCGATCCCGACGCGGAATGAACGCGTGAGTACTTGGCCCAACCGTCATCATCTCACCGGAGAATGTCACTTGCGCGCCGGCGCATTACTTACCTTGACATCGGTTCGCGGCCATGACGAGAATTCCGGGAATTACCGTCGTCCCAGCTGAAATGGACCCACATGCCCTCTCCCCGTCGCGGTGCGAAGGAGTCCCGATGACCGGGCCGGCCGACATCGTCGTCCTCGATGCCTCCGTGATCACCATGGACCGCGCGCGGCCGTACGCGGAGGCACTGGCGATCACGGGCGGCAGGATCAGCCACGTCGGCGGCCGGAAGGAGGCCGAACGGCACATCGGCCCGGCCACCGACGTCATCGAGGCGGCCGGGCGCATCGCCTGTCCCGGATTCGTCGACATTCACACGCACACCGATCTCGACCTTTTCGAGGACCCGCAGTACCTGCTTTTCAAGAACTACCTCATGCAGGGAATAACGACGGTTCTGGCAGGCAACTGCGGAATGGCCAAGATGGAGCCCGGAGACCTCCTCTCGCGCCTCGATCTCCGGCCGCCGGCCGTCAATTTCGGCACGCTCGTCGGCCACGGATACGTACGGACCTCCTGCGGAATCCAGGCCGGCCAGGAGACCCTGTCCGACGGGCAGATCGAGGCCATGAAAGGCGTGATCGGCAAGGCGATGGCCGACGGCGCGTTCGGCATGTCGACTGGGCTCGAATACATTCCCGGGCTCTCCTCCCGCACCGCGGAGCTGATCGCGTGCGCCTCGGTCGTGGCGGAGTACGGGGGCTTCTACGCCAGCCACATGCGCAGCGAAGGCGACCACCTGCTCGCCGCGGTCGAGGAGGGGATCCGGATCGGCCGCGACTCGGGCGCGCGGGTCCAGCTCTCCCACCTCAAGACGGACGGCGCCTGCAACTGGTGGAAGACCGAGGCGGTCATCAGCGCCATCGAAGCGGCGCGGGCCGACGGCATCGAGGTGGCGGGGGACCAGTACCCCTACCCCTTCTTCGGCTGGAACCCGTCCATCTTCATCCCCGGCGAGCACCTCGCGGCGGGCAAGGCCACCTTGATCGGCACCTACCTGGGCGATACGGAACGCCGCCGGGAGATCAGGGCGGGGATCGTCGACCGGATCGTCCGCTACCACGGCGGAGACGGTGACCTGGTCGTGGTGTTCGACTGGACCGACGGCCAAGGGCGGCGGTGGCAGGGGCTGTCACTGGCGCGGATCCTCGCCGCACGGGGCGTCACCCCGACGCCCGAGGCGGAGGCGGACCTGATCCTGGAGATGCTGCCCGACGAACGCGACGACGCCGTCATGGGGTCCGACCTGAGCACGAGCGACGGCGCCGTCCGCCGCTACCTCTCCCTGCCGTACGTCGCGATCTGCACCGACGGGTTCAACCAGCCCTGGCTGGCCCCGTGCCACCCGCGCAGCTACGGTGCCTTCCCCAAGGTCCTGGGCGAGTACGTACGCGAGAAGCAGGCGCTGCCCCTGGAGACCGCGCTGCGGAAGATGACCGCGGTGCCCGCCTCACTGATGGGCCTGGCCGACCGGGGCACCCTGCGGGTGGGCATGCGGGGCGACGTCGTCGTGTTCGACGAGGCGACCGTCGGGGAGAAGGCGACGTTCGAGGCGCCCGCCGCGCCTGACGGCATCGAGGTCGTGCTGGTCAACGGGGTGGTCACCGTCGACCGGCGGATGGCGGCCGGCGACGGGTTCCGCCTCGACGCCGGGTCCCTTCATGGCGGCCCGGGCATGGTGCTGCGCCGGCCAGAGGCTCCCGTATAGGCCGTTTCCAAGTACTCTGCCGGACGGACGGCCGGCCTGCTTGCCCTGGGGGAGGCCGGCACTGGGACGCATACGTCGAGCTCGGTACCGCGGTCGACGCCCACCGTGACTACGGCCTGCTGGCTGTCGCCGACCTCGTCGAGGCGGCTTGCCGG
The DNA here is from genome assembly GCF_041950495.1 of Nonomuraea sp. MTCD27. Classification (NCBI taxonomy): domain Bacteria; kingdom Bacillati; phylum Actinomycetota; class Actinomycetes; order Streptosporangiales; family Streptosporangiaceae; genus Nonomuraea; species Nonomuraea sp. MTCD27. The sequence goes on from NZ_JBGNUW010000027.1 coordinate 48,447, forward strand.
GCCGGCTGCGCCGATCTGTCACGGGACGGCTGGAGGCGGCGCAGGAGCACGCACGACTGATCGACGCGCCACCGCTGCGGCAGTTGCTTGTGGGTGCCGAAAATTGCGCCGTCGCTCTGACCAGGCGCTCAATCGATCCTTCGATCACCGCTTGAGCGATCGCGCAAACCTGGTTAGCCGCTCGCCTGGACTTCGCAGCTCAGACTGATGAATGGGATATTGGCACCCCACAGGCGCTGGGCCCAGGCCGGCCGCGGCGAGGATTCGGCGGATGGTGCCTTCGCCGATCCGATGGCCGAGGCCGAGCAGTTCACCCCGAATCCGCCGGTGCCCCCATCGGGGATTCTCGTCGGCCAGTCGTATCACCAGATCACGCAGCTCGTCCGGTATCGGTGGACGTCCGGCTGTGTTTGGGTAGGTCCAGCGTTGGCTGACCAGGCGGCGGTGCCAGGCCAACGGGCCCTGCCCGCGATCAGGAGACATGTGCCGTGCCCACCACGCTCGGCTCATCCGAAGACTCCATCGACGACCTGCGGGACCTGCCCGAACCCTGCGTCGACCAGACCAAGCATCAAGACCGTCGCGAGGGCAGAACCAGAGCTACGACCTCTTCCACGATGGTCTTGACACATCAACTCCTATAGGGAATCAGCCGAAAACGACCACCTGCCGGCCGATCACGTCGCTCGGGCCAGCGCGTGGAGTTTATCGTTGATGTCGTCGAGCTCGACCGGGGTGACGGTGTGCTTGATCCGGCCCTGGCCCGCCAGGGCGAGTACCTCAGTGAGGTCGTTGTAGTTGCCCCCGAAGGAGCCGGCGAAGGTCCGCTCGCCGGAGACGAACGGGAAGATGGGCAGCTCGAAGCGCTGGCCCATCAGGCCCACCGTCACCAGGCTTCCCTCAGCTGCCAGGAGGGCGGCGGCGAGCTGCAGCGCCTGCGGCGCTCCCGAGCAGTCCAGGACGCCGTCGGCGCCGCCGCGGCCGGTCAGCTCGATGAGTTCGCCCGTACCTGGTCGGGCACCTTGCCGCGGGTGTTGATCGTGTGGTCGGCGCCGTTCTGCCGCGCCACCGCGAGCTTGTCGTCGCTGCGACCGAAGGCGACCACGGTGGCTCCGTCGCCGAGTAGCCGTGCGTACTGGACGCCATAGCCGCCGAGCCCACCGATGCCGCTGACGACCACCATGCGGCCCGGTCCCAGCCGTCCGAAGGCGCTGAGCTTCTTCATCCTGTGCCGCTCGAAATTAGGGTCGGGTCCTTGACCTGGGACTTCGTCGGTTGACCTATGCGGCCTCGTACTCGTTGATGAGGCCGCCGAGTACAGGCCTTCGTTTGATCCGCCGGTCGGTTAAGGTCGACGATGGGCGTGGGCTTCGTCGGGTCTGCGTCTGGATGCCGCTGGTTAGGGGCCTGGTGGGGGCGATGTGCGTTGTAATGGGCAGCGTACTCGGCGAGCACTCGTCGGAGATGGCCTGTTCCCAGTATCAAGATTCGATCCAGGAGCTCGCGCCGTAGCGTTCCCACCAAGCGTTCGCAGATCGCGTTCGCCCTGGGCGCTCGCGGCGGGGTGAGGATGACCCGCACATCCTCGGCGTGGAAGACGGCATCGAACGCCTGCGTGTACTTGGCATCCCTATCACGGATCACGAACCGCAACGTGTCCATCCTGGCGCCCAGGTCCATGGCTAGATTGCGGGCCTGCTGAGCCACCCACGGACCTGTAGGAGTCGCCGTTACTCCGGCGACGTGCAGCTGAGCTGCCCCGGTTTGGTTGGAGGCTCCCAAGACTGGAAGGCTGGGAGTCGTGCCCGCACCGAGGAAGTATCCCCAAGAGCTGCGTGATCGCGCCGTCAAGATGGTGTTCGACCTGCGTGAGGAGACCGGTGGCAAGGCCGGGGCGATCGCCCGGGTGGCCGACCGGCTCGGCGTGCATCGCGAGGCGCTGCGCTCATGGGTCCGGCAGGCGGAAATAGATGAGGGAAGGCGTTCGGGCACCACATCGAGCGACGCGCAGCGGATCGCGGAATTGGAGCGGGAGAATCGTGAGCTGCGCCGGGCGAACGAGATTCTGAAGGCGGCATCCGCGTTTTTCGCCCGGGAACTCGACCCGAGACTGCCGCGCTAATCGAGTTCATTGACCTGCATCGGGATCGGTTCGGAGTCGAACCGATCTGCGCGGTCCTGGAATTTCCCCCGTCCACCTACCACGAGGCCAAGCGACGCGAGCGCGAGCCGTCGGCTCGGGCGCGGCGCGATGAGGAATTGAAAGTCGAGATCATGCGCGTATGGGAAAATCCGGGCAGGAAGGTGTACGGGGCGCGCAAAGTCTGGCGTGAACTGAATCGTCAGGGAATCATGGTGGCGCGGTGCACCGTCGAGCGACTGATGCGCGAATTAGGTATCGAGGGGGCGTGCGCGCGCCGTAAGCGGCCCCGCACGACGCTGCCGTCTGGCGGGGAGCGGCCCGCCGACCTGCTGGAGCGGGACTTCGCTGTGCTGGCGCCGAACCGTCGCTGGGTGGCCGACCTCACGTACGTGCCGACCGGTTCGGGGTGGGTTTACACGGCGTTCGTCATGGATTTATATTCGCGGATGATTGTCGGTTGGGAGGTCGCCGATAATCTCCGGGCCGACCTGGCGTTATCGGCGCTCGAAATGGCGATATGGTCGCGGCGTGAGAGCCTGGACGGCGATCTGGTTCATCATTCTGATCGGGGTGTGCAATATACGTCGATCTGCTATGGTGAGCGTCTGGCGGATATCGGCGCGGTGCGCTCGGTCGGCAGTAAAGGCGATTCTTACGACAACGCTGCCGCCGAATCGCTGAACAGTCTGTACAAGAAAGAGATCATCGACTTTCGCGGCGGCTGGCAAGGTGTCACCGACGTGATGCTGGAAACTATGGAATGGGTTGCCTGGTACAACGAGACAAGGCTCCACTCATTCTGTGGTAATATTCCGCCGAAGGAGTATGAGGAAGCCTTCTATAAGGCGCAGGAATCAGCTACGTCATTCGCAAGTTCACAGGAATCGTAGCCTCCAACATTCCCGGGGCGCTCCAGTCCTGCCGCCACGAACTCCTCGGCCGCTGCCTGCTCTGGAACGAACACCACCTGCGGCACGCCCTGCGCGAGTACGACCACTTCTATAACCACCACCGAGCCCACCAAGCCCTGAACCAAGCCGCCCCACTGCGTCCCACCCCGGACCCGATCACAGACCCCGAGCGAATCACCGACCTGAACATACGCCGACAAGACCGGCTCGGCGGAGTCCTCCACGAATACTCACATGCCGCTTGACCTGCACGGATGCAATTTTCGGCAGGCGCAGGGCCGCGAATCGCTCGATGACAGCCGATGGATCGTTTTCCAGCGCCTCGGCGGCGAGGTACTCCTGGAAGGACAGGTGTGTGAAACCGATCGCGTGTTGTTCGACCATGGAGACGATCGTGGTGTCATGGACGAGTTCGTCCCGCAACATGCCGCCATGGCGGGAATCAAGGGCGATCATCGCGCCCAGGAGGCTGTCGCACTCCTGGACCGGCAGCCGCCAGTAGTCGGAGGACTCGTATATCGCGAGGGCCAGTGCATGACAGGCGCGCCGCCGGACAGCCACGTCGAAGGTTCCTGCCTCTGTCCATTTTGACAGGGAGGGGCTGGCAAGCAGTCCCGTGACACGCTACCGGGTTGGGGAATCGGCGGCGTCGTAGCGCTGCTGGGCGGCCTCCAGTGCCGGGGTGTTGGCGGTGAACCAGCTCAGCAGCGTGCACAGCTGCTGCGCCAGGCTCTGCCCGAGTGGCGTCAGGCTGTAGGTGACCTGCGGCGGGATGGTCGGCTCCACCAGGCGTTCGACCAGCCCGTACCGCACCAGAGACTTGAGGTACTGCGACAGCATCTTCTGGCTGATGCCACCGATGTGCTGATGAAGGCCGGAGAAGCGCATCGGTCCAGGAGCCAGCGCAGCGATGATCAACGCGCCCCACCGGCCGGTCACCTGGGCCATCACCGGTCGCGTCGGGCAGTCCCTGCCGAAGATCTCTGCCGGAAGCTGAGAGAAGACATCCTGGAACTGCTCGCTCACCATCATGCCACCAGCTTACAAAAATGTACGTACTTACGTCTAGATACCAACTCTCCTAGAGTTCATCCCACGGACAACCAGCGGTCGAACAAGACGAATGGATTCAAAATGCGCGCAAGCCGTGTATCCCCGGCGTTCCTGGGCTGGGACCTCGGAGACGTCGCTGTACGCCGAATCGACGAGATCAACATGTCACCGGCTACCAGTCAGTGGCTGCTGCCGGATGCCACACCGCAACACCTGCAAACCTCCTGGTTGCAACCCGCCTTCACCGACGGCACAACCTTTGCGATGCACGTACACATCTTCGCGATCGAGGCGAACGGCAAACGCATCCTGGTCGACACCGGCATCGGCAACGACAAACCACGCCAGATACCCGACGCCGACAACCTGCAGACCCCGCTGTTGCACGCGCTGACCGCCGCCGGCTTCGCCCCGGACACCGTCGACCTGGTGATCACCACACACATGCACGTCGACCACGTCGGCTGGAACACTCACCTGGTCGACAACCGCTGGACACCGACCTTCCCGAACGCCCGCTACCTCACCGACCGCAGGGAATGGGACTACTGGACCGCCGCCGCCGAGACCGACGAAGAAGTCGCCCAAACGCACCGGGACTCTCTGAGGCCCATCCGTGACAACGGCCTGTACGACCTCCTCGACGTTCCCGCGTCAGGCATTGAGGTGGCCGACGGCGTCCGTCTGGTGCCGACACGCGGCCACACTCCCGGCCACCTGTCGGTTCGGCTGACAGGCACCGACCGCAACGCGCTGATCAGCGGCGACAGCGTGCATCATCCCGTACAACTGGCTCACCCTCAGATAAGCACTGTCGGCGACGTCGATCCCGTCGAGGCGCAAAACACCCGCCATCGTATGCTCGCGGAACTGGCCGGTACAGACGACCTCCTTCTGGGCACCCACTTCGCGCATCCCACCGGTGGCCGCGTCCAGCGGCACGACAGCCGATTCCGTATGGTGCCCGATGTGCCTGCCCTACTGGCGCCCAGCCAGGTCGTCGGCCGACAGCAGGGCCCCGGAGCCTGAAGGTGACATGCAACCGGCCGTGGTGCAGGTTCTGCTCGACGGCCGGTCGGCCCTCAAAAACGCTGTCGCTGTAGACGGGTATCCCGTGTGGCACACGGTGTGCGGGCCTTGGGCCGCTTTCCGGCGGCAGGGTCTGGCCTTCGGCTCCGCACGCTCGCCGAGGTGGTCGACCACCTCGGCGAGAACGGGAAGACCGCGGCTCGCAGATGCCGGCGACCAGGCCTAGGTGTCCAGACCGGCGGACGCGTGGCGACCCTGCCGCACCGCAACCCCCAGGCCCTCTTTGTCAGACTCTTGTGAGACACGGACGAACAAGTCCTTTTGATGTGAAGCAGGGTGAGACGGGACGATCCAGACAGCGGCGATGACCCTCGCTGACCAGGCCGCCACCCTCTCTGTCAGACTCCTGTGAGACATGGGACGTACGAGTCCTTTTGATGTGAAGCAGGGCGAGACAGGACGATCGCGACAGTGACGATGACCCTCTCCGACCAGGCCGCCATGACGGGGCAGGATGGTCGGGTGACCGATGAGCAGCCGGGCCGGCCCAAGCGGCGGACGTTCACCAAGGCTTACAAGGCGCGGATCCTTGCGGCTTTCGACGCGCTGCCGGAGGGCAGCCCTGAGCGGGGTGCGCTGCTGCGCAAGGAGCGGCTGTATCACTCCCACATCGAGCACTGGCGAAAGCAGGCCGAGAACGGAACGCTGGCCGCCCTTGCCCGGCCTCAAGGGCGGTTGGAGTGGCTGAGCATGGGCGGGGTCATGTCTGCGTGACGGATGCGAGGAGCGCCAGCTTGTCGGCGCTGTCGGTGCCGGGGTCCGGGTGGAGGACGACGAGCGTCTGGCCTGCCGCACCGCTGACGCCCAGTCTCTCCCGGTTCAGCCACAGGTCACCGACCTGGGGGTGGTCGATGTGCTTGGGTGTGCCTTCGCACGTGTTCACGTCGTGGCGCGCCCAGAGCCTGCTGAAGCGAGGGCTGGCGAGGGAGAGCTCACCGACGAGTTCGATGAATCGGGGGTCGTCCGTGTCGGTGCCGACGGACTCGCGGAAACCGGCGACCATGCCCTGCGCGGCGTCCTCCCAGTCCGGGTAGAGGGCCTGCTCGGCGGGGTCCAGGAACACGTCCCGCAGGCGGTTGCCCCCCGCCACGAGTCGCGGCGACAGAGCGGTCGCCAGCGCGTTGGCGGCGAGGACGTCGAAGTAGCGGCCCTCCACATACGCGGGCAGCGGAAGCGTGACGACGAGCTTGGCGACGCCCGGAGGGACGGTCTCCTTCCGGGGCCGCCGCCGTCGCCGCCGGGTCTTTCCCGCCCCGAGGCGTAGCAGGTAGGCCGTCGCGTCATCGTCGAGCAGCAGCACGCGGGCGAGGGACTCGAGGACCTGCGTGGAGGGGTTGCGGTCGCGGCCCTGCTCCAGACGCAGGTAGTAGTCGGCGCTGATGCCGGCGAGCATCGCGACCTCCTCCCGGCGAAGGCCCGACACGCGCCGTACGCCCGCGGAGGGGATGCCGGCCTGTTCAGGAGTGACGAGCTCCCGGCGGGCGCGTACGTATTCGCCCAGAAGGTTAGATTCGTCGCTCATGTCCCCACTGTAATTCGCGCACCTTCGTGCGTGCCTGGTCCTGTCACCCCCAGGATCGCGGGGACTCTGGCTCCGTCAGCGGGCGAGCGGAAACCTCACTTCCAGGACGAACACCGGCGAACTCGGCCGGTGGTGCCTTCCGCAAGCAAGGAGCTACACCATGTCAACATATTTGCTGTTACACGGGGCCTGGCACAGCGGGCAATGCTGGGAGCGGGTGGTCCCGTTGCTGGAATCAGCCGGGCATCGGGTGGTCGCGCCGTCGCTGACCGGCCACGGCGACAAGGCGCATCTGCTCGGCCCCGAGGTAGGGCTGGACACGCACGTCGACGACGTCGTGCGGCTGATCACCGGCGAGGACCTGACCGACGTGGTGCTGGTCGGTCACAGCTACGCCGGGCTCGTCATCACTTCCGTGGTCAACGAGGTCCCCGAGCGGATCGCGCACCTGGTCTACCTGGATGCCATGGTCCCCGAGCACGGCGAGACCGCGATCGACGTCATCCCCATGACCCAGTTCCTAATCGACCAGGCCGCGGGGACCGCCACCCCGTGGCGCATCCCGCCGCTGCCTGAGATGCCACCGCCCGCCGGCCTGTTCGGCGTCACCGACCCCGCGGACCAGGCCTGGCTGCGCACCATGCTCTCCGACGAAGCAATCCGCTGTTTCCAGCAGCCGGTCCGGCTGAACAACCCCGCTACGACGAGGATTCCCCGTACGCACATCGAGTGCACCGTCGGCGCCCCGCCGAACCGGCGGCCGGTGGCCCCGGTACAGCCCAACGGCGACCCGGCGCAGGTCTGGGAGCTGCCCACCGGTCACGACTGCATGATCACGATGCCGGCCGAGCTCGCCGACCTGCTGCTCAAGCTCGGCTGACCCAGTGCGGGGCCGGGCCGCCCGGCCCCGCACTGGAGGAAAGAGAGAACCATGCATACCAGTGCTCTGAAACTCGGCGTCTTCTCCTTGACGGACATGTCAAGCGGTGCCGAGGCAACGGACCGGGTCCGCGACATCGTGGAGTACGGCGCCCGCGCGGACGCTCTCGGGCTCGATGTTTTCGGTGTCGGCGAACACCACACCACGCGGTTCGCGGTGTCGTCCCCCGCCGTGGTGTTGGGCGGTGTCGCCGCCCGTACGTCATCCATCACGCTCACCAGCGCCGTGTCGGTGCTCAGTGTGCTGGACCCGGTCCGGCTCTATCAGGACTTCGCGCAGCTCGATCTGCTCTCCGCCGGGCGTGCCGAGATCACGGCAGGGCGCAGCGCCTACACCGAGCCGTTCGGCCTGTTCGGCGTACCGGTCGAGGACTACGACCAGGTCTTTGAGGAGAAGCTCGACCTGCTGCTGCGGCTACGCACACCCGGCACCGTCACGTGGCGAGGACGATACCGCCCCGCGTTGCGCGACGCCCTCGTCACACCGTGGCCCGGGCGCCCGCTGCCCATACGCGTCGCCGTGGGCGGCACGCCGCAGAGTGCAGCCCGGGCCGCGCGCCTCGGACTGCCTATGACGCTGGCCACCCTCCTTGGTGACCTGTCGCAGGCCAGACCACTCACCGAGCTGTACCGGCAGACCGCCGAGGAGTCCGGCCACCCGAATGAACAACTGGGCGTCGGAGTCGTGACCCACATGTACGTCGGCCCCACCTCCCAGGCGGCCCGAGACACGTTCTATCCGCATTACCGCTCGTACTTCGCCGACGGCCGCGGGGTGCACCTCAGCCGGGCGCACTTCGACGCGCTGGCCGAGCCGGACAGTGCCCTCATGGTGGGCAGCCCGCAGGAGATCGTCGACAAGATCATGCGCCAGCGGGCCGTGCTCGGCGGCCTAGACCGCTTCATGGGCCAGATTGACCTCGGCGGACTGTCGCGCCACGACGTACTTGCCTCCCTCGAGAGGTTCGCCACCGAGGTGGCTCCCGTGCTACGCCGGGAGACGACCCAGGACAAGCACCGCATAAAGGAACTGTTGTGACATCCCCAGTCCTGGCCAGACCAGAAGTCCGATCGTCACGGGGAGCGTTCGCCGCTCTGCTGTGCGCAGTACTGTCGTTCTCGCTCCTGCAGACCATGGTGATCCCCGCGCTGCCGGACCTACGGGCCGAGTTCCACACGTCGTCGTCTGTCATGGCCTGGGTGCTGAGCGCGTTCCTGCTGACCTCGTCGGTCGGCACCGTGCTGCTCGGCCGGCTGGGCGACATGGTCGGGAAGAAGCGGATGATGCTGGTCAGCCTCGCGATCCTCGGCCTCGGCACGCTCATGTCTGCCCTCGCATTCTCCGCGGAGATGCTGATTGCCGGCCGCGCCGTCCAAGGACTCGGCGCGGCCACGTTCCCGCTGGCGTTCGGCCTGGTGCGGGACATCTTCCACCGGGACCAGGTGCCGGTGGCCATCGGCACGATCAGCGCCGTCTTCGGCATCGGCTTCGGCGTCGGGCTCGTCATTCCCGGTCCCCTGCTGGACCACCTCGGCTGGCAGTGGATCTTCTGGGTCAGCCTGATCGCCGTAGCGATCGCATTCGCCGCCGTCGCCGCGTCGATCACCGAGACCCCGGTACGACGCCCCGGCCGCATCGACTGGCCCGGCGCGATCCTGGTGACGGCCGGGCTGGCAGCCGTACTCCTGGCGATCAGCCAGGCCCGGGCGTGGACGCTGCCCGCCATCGCCGCGCTGCTCGGGTGCGGCGCCGTGGCGCTGGTGGTGTTCGTGATGGTCGAGCGGCGGGCCAGCGAGCCGTTGATCGACCTGTCGATGCTGGGCCGGCGCCCGGTGTTGGGCGCGAACCTCGTCGCCCTGCTCATCGGCTTCGGACTCTACGGCGCCTTCAGTCTGGTCCCACAGTTCGTCCAGACACCCACGAGCGCGGGCTACGGGTTCGGCGCCACACCGACCGAATCGGGGCTGTTCCTGCTGCCGATGGCGCTCACCATGCTCGTCGCCGGTCCCGTGGCCGGCTGGCTCGGCGCACGCAGCGGCTCCAAGAGAACGCTCGTGGCTGCCTGCACGATCGGCGTGGCCGGCTTCGCCGTGATCGCCGCGGGACTCGATTGCGCGTGGATCATCGCGACCGGCGCGGGCATCATTGGAGTCGGCGTCGGCTTCTCCTTCTCCTCGGTGGTCAACCTCGTCGTCTCCGCCGTGGAGCCGAACGAGACTGGCCAGGCCACCGCCGTCAACACCATCGTGCGCACACTCGGCGGATCGCTCGGCGCCCAGGCCGCGCCGGCGATCGTCACGTCGACCCTAGCCACCGGCACCTCCTTCCCGGCCGAGTCCGGCTACACCACCGCTTTCATCGTGTCGGCCGTCGTGATGGCCGCGGCGGCGCTCGTCCTACCCGTGGTCGGGATACCCGGGCGAGGAGGGATGGCGCGCAGGCGTCGGAACGGGTCCTGGTCATATCCGGCCGGAAATTCCCGTTAAGCCTTGGGCAATGCGATTCCGACGCCCGCGAGATGCCGACCGATGCCCGCTTCGCGGCCGAGCAGCTTACTGGATCCCTGGCGGCGACGCTGATCTATGTCAGCCGCGGGCAGACGATTGCTTCCTCGACTGTGGAGGACTGAGCGTCCTCCTCCGCGCGCACGCCCGGACCGAACAGTACGGCGGCGGCCTGCGCCTGGCCGCCGTGCGCGCCGCGCCCGCCCGCCTGCTGCAACTCACCGGCGCCTGGCGGCACCTGCATTGCTACCTCAGCGTGGAGCACGCCCTCGCGGGGCGCCACTGACCTGGCGTGAGCGATCCAGCGCCGCAGCATCTGGCCCAGACCGGACGCATCGCGCCCGAACTGCAGGCCCAGAGTGCCACCACCAACACTCGGCCAGCCCCGGCCAGGCGACCTCCGCTCGCCTTACCACCGAGCATGACCCCGCCCCTGGCGCCGCAATCGCTGACGACCAGCCCCGCTTCACCCACGGTCGCTCTCTTCCGCACGCGCTTCATGCCTTACGTGCCTTACAAGATCATCGGCCTCTGACCTGCGAAGAGGTTAAGAACCCAAGATAACCATCGCGCTCGCCTCAGCCCAGCCGGGCGACTCCATCCGCCTGGTGCCCGGAACCTCTGCCGAGGCGACGATCGCCGTGGCGCCCGTCAGCGGCCCTTCGCAATGATCGCCCCCGCAGAAGGCGATCAGCTCCCGGCCGGAATCCCGCCGTCCTCGTCGGCTAGGACCCGGTAGACACTGGCCACCGACGGATGCCGGCCCTTGTTCTTACCCGCAGGGATGACCAGCTTGCGGGCGATGTCGGGCACCGCCACGCCACGGGCGCGCAGCGACCGGGCATAGGCGATCATGTCGTCGTCGAACACCTTGGGACGGCCGCCGTGCCGGCCGCGCTCGCGCGCCGAGGCCTGGCCTTCCAGCGACTTCTCCCGGATGTACTCGCGTTCGGACTCGGCCATCCCGGCGAAGAACGCGAACAACGCCGCCCCGTGCCCCGAGGGGTTGTAGATGCCCTGCAGCGGGCCGCTCAGCAGTTCCAGCTCGATGTCGTGGCGGCGTAGTTCCTCGGCGATGGCGAGCAGTTCGGCCGCGCCCCGGCCCAGGCGCTTCATCTCATGCTGCGAGTGCCGAAAATTACGTCCAATAGTCTGACCTGCAAGTCTTCGATTTACAGAGATCGCATTTTGAGCAGGTGCTCAAACGATGTTGAGCAGACGCTCAATTCAATTGAGCGCTTGCTCAAGCTTGTCCGATTGCTACCTGTCATCATGCAACGGAACCGCAGGTCAGGAAGGGTGGACGAGTTTTGAAACCCCACATGTTCTGGGTGATGCCTGCCCTCTGCTCCTTCCCCGCCTGCCTTGGCGGTTCTCGGGTTTGCCCGGGCGGTTCCCGGGTCTGTCCCGGGGGGGTGTGCTGGGATGCCGCTTCCGGCTCTGGTGTGTTAGACGGCGGCGACTCAGGTGTCTCTTCGGCCTTGCCGGGGCTGGGTGTTGCCGGCGTCGTGCGGTGCGACGCGGTCGGTGCGGCGGCCATCAGGGTCGGCCTGGCCGTTGTCGTGCGGATGGCGGCGGGCCGTGTGGAGCGCTGAGAGCTGGAGGTGGCCGTCGGGCGATGGGTGCTGGGCTTGCGGGGCGGTGTGATCGTCGGAGTGGTGGTGATGCGGCGCGGCTGTGTGGCGCTCCTGGTGGGGGAGGCGGTGAGATGGACGCGGGTGGCGTTGGCGGGGAGTCGGGCGGCGGCGTGGTTGTCGGGGGTGGGTAGTTCGTCGAGGGTGGGGGAGCTGGACGGGATGCTGGCCAGTAGTGCGGCGAGGGTGAGGTGGAGGAGCCCGGCCAGGATGGTGGAGATCCGTAAGGCCTGTCCTCGGTGGAGTGGGTGCTTCGTGGTGGGGTCGTCGTCCGGTCGGGTCATCGTGGTCTGGGAGTTGCTGCTGCGGCCATGTGCGGGGGTCCTCCAGGCGGTGCGGCGGGGCTTATTGATCTAGACACGGATGCTGACGGTGGTCAAGAGCCGTTGACTTGAAAGGTCCGATGCTCGGTGTTCGCGCAGGTGAGGTGGGTGTTAGGCGCCCGTGGCGGTGAGTTCGTCAGTTGCTGTGAGTTTGCTGGGAATCGGGGCGCCGTAGTGGTGTGTGGTGCTACGGCGACCAGGAGTTTTCACTGTGCGTGACATTGGGCGGGATCATATCGGATGATCTTTGTGTACTGGATCTCCGCAGCGGGAGCCGCCCGTACCGGTGGATTCAACAGTGTGTTCGCAAATTGAGGTAAGCCACATTCCGTAACTCTTGACCAAATGTCCAGATTTGTGGCGTGATGCGGGTGTTTTTGCTCGAAGGATCTTTAGGTCCTTCTTATCTGTGGCCCTATGGGCTGCATGCATCGTGGAGTGTGCCCGTGTCGCAATTACCCCTCGATCGACCTCGACCGACCCGACGTTTCCATCACACACGGTTACGCAAGTTGATCAGCGTGGCAGTGGCCGCCATGCTCCTGATCACGATGGCCCCCGCGCCGCCCGCCACCGCACAGACCGCCGCACTCAGCCCGGCAGAACCCGGCCTGCTGTCGCGCGTGTCAAGCTGGGTGGCCGGCTGGTTCGCCGAAGAACCCGAGGGCGAGATGCGCCCGTCCGGGCAGAAGATCATCCTGCCCGGGCGGGACAGCCCGCCGCAGCCGCTGAAACTGGACCCCGTCAACGAGCCCGGCAAGCGGGTCAAGGAACTGACCGGGCAACGCACCGCCGCCAGCAAGACCTTCGAGCTGGCCGACGGCCGCCGCCAGATCGAGATCTCCCCGGTCCGGCAGCACGCCCAGGACGAGCACGGCCGCTGGCAGCCGATCGACACCCGGGTACGCGAGCAGGCCGAGGACGGCTTCACCCTCGCCGCGACCAGGACCGCCTTCGAGGCGCGCTTCGGTGACCGCAGCGACAAGGTGCTGCGAGTGGGGCAGGGCACGGCACGGGTGACGTACGCGCTGCCCGGCGAGCCGAGGGCGATCACGCCCGAGGTGGACGGGGCCAAGGTGACCTACCGAGGCGCGTTCGGCGACGGCGCCGACCTGGTCTACGAGGTGACCCCGACCGGCGTGAAGGAGAACCTCGTCCTGTCCAACGCCCCCTCCGGAGCGCCGTCGTACGCGTTCACGATGACGGTCACGGACGGGCTGAAAGCCCAGGCCGGCCAGGACGGATCGATCACGTTCACCTTGGAGCAGGGCACCAGGCCCCTGTTCACGATCCCGAAGCCGATCATGACCGACGCCGCCGACGACCCGGCCGCGCCGACCGGCAAACGCTTCTCCGCGGCGGTCTCCCAGACGGTGAGCCAGCAGGGCGACCAGGTGACAGTCACGATCACCGCGGACGCCTCCTGGCTGGCCGCACCGGAGCGGGCCTGGCCGGTGACGATCGACCCGACCGTGGTGGTGACCCCGGCGGCCGGCCAGTCCAAGGACGTCTCCATCGTCTCCTCCGCGCCGACCACCAACTACTACTACGACTGGCGGCTGATGGCCGGCCGCACCGGCACCAGCGTGAACCGGTCCCTGCTGCAGTTCGACCTGAGCGGCCTGGTGCCCGCCGGAACCGTGGTCGACAAGGCAGAGCTGGGCCTCTACTACGACCAGACGCTGCCTGTCACCGGCACCACCGCCGTACCGCTGGAAGCCCGGGCGGTCACCAGCGCATGGGAAGACGACACCGCGACCTGGAACTCCATCAACGCCGCCATGGGCGAGGTCGCCGGCACCGCCACCTACCAGCCGCCGCAGGCCGGCCTGTGGCACACCTACCCGATCACCGGCCTGGTCCGGAGCTGGCTGGACGGCTCCAAGCCCAACCACGGCGTCATGATCAAGGCCGTCAACGAGACCGTCGCCGGCGGCGGCCCGAGCTACACCAGCGGCGAGTACGGGGCAGGCTTCCCCGAGCACCCGATGCCCAAGCTGACGATCACCTACGGCATGCCGTCGGTGCAGCTCGCCCGCGCGCTGATCGTGCACGCGACCGGCGCGGAGCTGTCCTGGACACCGTACGACGGGCCCGGCGAGATCGTGGAGTACCAGGTGCACCGCAGCACCGACAACGACTTCACCCCCTCGGCCGCCACCCTGGTGGCACCCCTGGACGGCGAGACCACCTCCTACACCGACACCTCCGCCGTCCCCACCGGCCACGTGGTCTACCGCATCGTGGCCGTCCGCGACGACGGCACCGCGTCGGCGTCCAACGCGATCCGCGAGGGACTGCCGAACGTCGGCGTGGCCCGCGCCACCATCCCGGCCAGTGTGGACACCACGCTGTCCAGCTGCCGGCCGACCGCGGGACATGACGTCCTGGACGGCCGCCCGAACGTGTCCGCGGGCTTCGGCGGCACCGCCTACGGCAACACCCGGGCGCTGCTGAAGTTCGACACCTCGATGATCCCCGCCAACGTCCAGCGGGTGAACGCCAGCGTGCGGCTGTTCCAGGTCGGCTACCGCGGCAGCGACCAGAGTTTCAGCTTCTACCCGCTGACCCGCGCCTTCGACGAAACCGCTGCCACCTGGACCAACGCCGCCCCCGGCGTGCCCTGGAGCAAAGCGGGCGGCGACTACGAGACCAGCCCCGTCGGGGAACCGTACATGGGCTTCCCGTCCGACGACTCCACCTGGTCGGTCATGGACGGCTTCGACGCGCTGGCGCAGCGCTGGGTGAACGACCCGGCCAGCAACCACGGCCTGCTGATCCGCGCCGACCAGGAGAACAGCAAGGCCTGCCCGACCAGTGGCAACGGCGCCACCTTCAGCTCCTCCGAGACGGGTGAGCCGGAGACGCGGGCGTGGCTGTCGGTCTTCTACTACGACCCGGCCCAGATCTACCACGCCCCCGCCACCCCCGCCCGGCTGGAGGGCGGTGAGCAGCAGACCATCCCCGTCACGATCACCAACCCCACCAGCGAGACCTGGCCCGCCGGCACCACCCGGCTCGGCTACTTCTGGAAGCTGCCCGACGGCACCGACGTCACCGGCACCACCCAGCTGTTCACCGCGCTGCCCACCGACCTGGAGCCTTCCGACACGGTCACCGTCCAGGCCCAGGTCAAGGCGCCGGTGCTGAACTCCGGCAACCTGGCCGACGCCGTCTCTCTCGTCTGGGACATCCAGGACACCGTCACCAACAACTGGAAGTCGGCCACCCACCACCTGCCGCAACTCCCGCAGCAGATCCGCGTCGACTCGCCCACCAGCGACCTGCTCGGCCTGGAGAAGTTCTACGCCTACACCGGCAAGAACACCGGCGCCGGCGGCACCGCGCTGGTCAACCTGTACGCGGGCAACGTGGTATGGGGCTACAACGCCTTCTCCAACCCCTCCCGCGGCGTGCAGACCTTCGCCCGGATGACCTACAACAGCCTCGACACCAGCGCCGCCTCACTCGGCTACGGCTGGTCCCTGCAGACCTCCACCCTGCAACGCCTCGGCTCGCAGCTCTACCTGCACCCGCCCGGCCAGGACTGGCCCGAGCAGGTACGCCTCACCGACGGCGACGGCACCACCCACGTGTGGCAGCGCGACCCGCCCACCTGCACCGCCAACTGTGAGTACAAGCACCCCCGCGGCGTGCACCTGTACCTGCAGAAGACCGGCTCGCCGGACCCGCTGCGCCAGTGGGTGTTCACCAAGCCCGACCGCACCCAGTTCTTCTTCGACGACGAGGGCTTCCAGTCCGCGATCGTCGACAAGAACGGCAACACCATGTCGTTCACCTACGAACGCCGCAAGTCCAACAACAAGCCCACCAAGTTCCTGCGCTACATCACCGACGCCACCGGCCGCCACACCCTGACCCTGGACTACTACACCAAGGGCCAGGACTACACCTACATCGACGACACCACCTGGCAGCCGGTCGAGGCCACCAAGCTGACCAACCCGCACATCATCGACACCGTCGAGTCGATCACCGACATCGCCGGCCGCAAGGTCACCTTCGCCTACACCGACAAGGGCCTGATGGCCCGCATGATCGACGGGGCCGGCGACGACGACGCGAAGACATTCGGCTTCGAGTACGACGCCACCCAAGGCAACAAGAACGTCAAACTCGTCAGGGTCATCGACCCTCGCTCCAACGCCGAGGACACGCCGCAGCCGGAAAAGTACGCCACGAAGCTGGACTACTACGACGCCACCGAAGACCCCGAAGACCTGTGGAAGGTCCAGACCCTCACCGACCGGCTGAACGGGCCGACCGGCTTCGTCTACGACGATCCGGACGGCTCGCAGGACGGGGTGATGCACGCCACGGTGACCGACCCACGCGGCAACCCGACGCGGTACGTGCTGGATGCCTACGGCCGTCCCGATGTCATCACCAACGCCAAGGACGAGCTCACCGATCTGGAGTGGGACGAAGACCACAACGTCCGCGCGCTGAAAGAGGCCAACGGCGCGCTCACCACGTGGGAGTACGACCAGAAGACCGGCTACCCGCTGAAGATCACCGACGCCGAGGCCAACAAGAATGGCACCGCGTCCACCACGCTGACCTACCAGGGCCCGGACAACTTCAAGGGATTCGTCGCCGACCTGGTGTTCAAGACCAGCCCGATGGGCAACCGGCCGGAAGCCGGTACAAACCCCAAGCACCACACCTGGCAGTTCGGCTACGACGAACGCGGCAACCTGACGGCCGTCACCGACCCGCTCGGCGTGCTGACCGCCGACCCGGCCGACTACACCACCCGCTACACCTACGACGACTTCGGCCAGTTGCAGACGTCGGTCGACGCCCGGGGCAACACCACCACCTTCGGCGACTACCACCCGACCGGCTACCCCGAGAAGATCACCGACGCCAAGAACAACGTCACCACCACCGCCTACGACATACGCGGCAACGTGCTGACGGTCACCGACGCCCTCGGCAAGACCACCACCCAGACCTACGACATCTTCAAACGCCCGCTGGAGTCGAAGGTCCCCAAGGACCAGGACGCCTCCCCACCAGTCCTCATCACCACGCCCGCGCCGGTCTACGACCGCAACGACAACGTGGTCGAGATGACCGCCCCCAAC
Source organism: Nonomuraea sp. MTCD27 (assembly GCF_041950495.1). NCBI lineage: Bacteria > Bacillati > Actinomycetota > Actinomycetes > Streptosporangiales > Streptosporangiaceae > Nonomuraea > Nonomuraea sp. MTCD27. The sequence goes on from NZ_JBGNUW010000027.1 coordinate 65,677, forward strand.
GGGGCCGTCTCCACCGCCGTCTACGACCGCGCCGACCAGTTGCTCAGCTCCTTCCTGCCCAAGGACACCACTGACGGGCCGGAGCGCAAGGCCACCTTCACCTGGGACCCGGCCGGAAACCTGAAGACCCAGACCGAGCCCAAGGGCCACCTGCCGGATGCCAACCCGGCCGACTACACCACCACCTACGAGTACGACGAGATCAACCAGCTGACCGACGTCTTCGCCACCGACGTCGCCAACAACAACCGCCGCAACAAGATCACCTACGAGTACGACAACGTCGGCAACACCGTCAAGATCATCGACCCGCGCAAGAACGCCACCCCCGACACCACCGACCGCACCGCGTTCTACACCTACGACCTCAACCACCGCGTCCGCACGGTCACTGACGCCGCCGGGTTCGTCACCGAGGTCCGCTACGACCTCGACGGCCGCGTGGTCGAGACCGAGGACCAGGACGACAACGTCACCCGCACCGACTACAACGAGCGCGACGAGGTCATCCGCACCAGCGTCCCGCACGCCGACACCTCCGACGGCGTCAAGCACGTCGTCACCGAGTACGCCTACGACCAGGTCGGCAACCGGACCAAGGTCATCACCCCGCGCGGCGTGGAAACCCCGGACGATGCGGCCGACTTCATCGCCGAAACCCGCTACGACGAGCTGAACCGGCCGGTCGAGGAGATCTACCCGTTCGACCCCGACGACCCGGTCTACAACAAGCCCGACAGCGTCTTCTACGCCTACGACGCGGTATCCCGACTGAAGGAGATCTCCCACCCGCCCTCCCACGGGCAGAGCATCCGCAACATCACCACGGTGACCTACTGGGACAACGGCTGGTCCAAGACCACCACCGACCCGTGGGACATCAAGGCCACCTACGACTACAACCAGCTCGGCCTGCAGACCAACCGCACCGTCACCAGCGCGGGCGGCTCCTCCCAGCGGGCGCTGGACTGGTCGTACTACCCCGACGGCAAGCTCAAGACCCACTCCGACGACGGCGTCCCCCTCGGCCTGGACGTCGTCCTGTCCGACAACTCCGACACCGGCCAGACCGTCACCACCGGCACCTGGACCCTCGCCGGCAGCGGCACGTCGGCGTCGAACATCGTCGGCCCGCAGACCACCGTGGAAGGCTTTGTCGGTTACGACTACGCCACCGCTCCCGCCGGCACCGGCCAGTCCGCCTTCACCTGGAACCTGACCACCCCCTCGGACGGCACGTACACGGTGCAAGTGCGCTACCCGACCGGCGCCACGGCCACCAACGCCACATACAAGATCAAACACCAGGGCGGCGAGGCGAGCGTCACCCTCGACCAGACCCAGAACCCCGGCACCTGGGTCGACCTCGGCTCCTACACCTTCACCGCCGGCACCGTCGGCACCGCCGGCAGCGTCACCCTCACCGACGAGGCCAACGGCACGGTCGCGGCCGACGCGGTCAAGCTGGTGCGCGACAACAGCGGCGAGACCGATACCGAGAAGAAGGACTTCACCTACACCTACGACGCCAACGCCAACCTCACCTCGATTGTCGACGCGTCCCCGACCGCCAAGATCGACATCTGGGACGTCTCCTACACCAATCTCAACCAGATCCAGCAGATCCTGGAAAAGGTCGGCGACACCAACCCGACGGTGAAGAACACCACCGGGTACAAGTACAACGAGAACAGCGCGGTGGTGGAGCGCACCCACGACAAGACCGTCGCCACCTACGGCTACGACGTGCGGGACCTGGTCGATGAGGTGGTCAACAAGAAGTCGGCCACCGACCCGGCGCCGAAGACCACCGGCTACACCTACACCTCTCGCGGCGAGCGGGAGACGGAGACCAAGGCAAACGGCAACACCGTCACCTACGACTACTTCCTGTCCGGAGCGCTGCGCCACTCCTTGGAGACCAAGCCCAACGCCACCGTGGTATCCGAGCACACCATCGGCTACCAGGGCAACCTGCAGCGCGCGAGCGACCACGTCAAGGTACAAAACGCCGACAACCTGAGCGCGTATCTCGAACACGACTACACCTACACCTACGACCCCCGCGATCGCATCGCCAAAACCGTCAAGACCCCCGTCGGCGGTGGACCAGTCGAGACGGAGACCTACTCCCACGACGCCAACAGCAACGTCTGGGAGCAGGAGATCCTCGGCAAGAAGACCACCTTCACCTACGACCGCAACCGCCTGATGACGTCGGTCGCCAACGGCCAGACTTCCATCTACACCTACGACCCCTACGGCCGACTGCGCACCATCCAGGGCGGCGGCAAGACCAGGGAGAAGTACACCTACGACGGCTTCGACCACGTCACCCGCCACGAAAAACTCGGCACCGACGGCGTCACCAACACTGTCACCACCTACACCTACGACCCACTCGACCGCACCACCAGCAAGACCGAGAAGGAAGGCACCTCTTCCGCCAAGACCACCGACTACTCCTACCTTGGCCTGTCCGCCGAGGTCTTAGACGAAGTGGTGGCCGGCAAACTCACCAAATCCTTCCAATACAGCCCTTGGGGCGAACGCCTGTCTCAGGTCAAGGTCAACGCCGACAACAGCGAAGAGTCCTCCTACTACGGCTACAACCCACATACCGACGTCGAACAGATCACCAAGGAGAACGGCGACACCCGCGCCACCTACGGCTACACCGCCTACGGCACAAACGACGACAAACTCTTCACTGGCGTCGACAAGCCCGACCCCATCGACCCCGCCGCCAAAGAGGAGTACAACCCCTACCGCTTCAATGCCAAGCGCTGGGACAACTCTACCGGCATGTACGACATGGGGTTCCGCGACTACAACCCCAACCTCAACCGCTTTCTCACCCTCGACAACTACAACGGCGCGCTGGAGGACCTCTCCCTCTCCCTTGATCCCTGGACTGGCAACCGTTATGCCTTTGCCGGCGGCAACCCCATTACAAACGTCGAACTCGACGGCCACGATTTCTGGGATTGGCTCGACGCCAATAAGGACGGAATCGCACAATCCACCCAAGCCGGTGCCGAAGCTGCGCTGGGCCTGCTTGGGATGGTCGGCGGCGGGATGCTGGTCATTTCCGGGGGTGGACTCTGCGTCATCACAGCCGGTGGAGGGTGCGCGGTAAGCGCCGGAATGATTGCCGGAGGTGCGGCACTCGCAACGGTGGGAGCAGGGCTTGGTATAGACGCTGGCCGTCGGATGAGTGAGATCCGGTGGCGCGATGGGTCGCCATCCCCCAAGGCCATTGAAGCTCCCAAGAAGGCGGAAACTCAAAAGAATACACCCGGCGTGGCCATCGGGGGCTACCGGACCAAAGAAATAACCGGGAACTGGATGCGCGGCTCCCATGGAAACGCTGGAGCCATCCCGCGCCAAGTGGCCGACAAATTGCGTGGACGAGAATTCGAGAGCTGGCGAAAATTCAGAGAAGCGTTCTGGAAGGCCGTGGCCGACACCCCGGAATTACTTAAGCAATTTACCAAACAAAACCAAGGCAACATACGCAAGGGTAAGGCTCCCAGCTCGAGCGAGGGAGCCAAATATGAAATCCACCACAAGACGCCCGTAGTGCAAGGGGGTGCGGTTTACGATCTAGATAATCTTATTGTTGTAACCAAAAAAGTACACGATGAAATCCTCGAGAAGGGGTACCACAACGGAAGCGTAAGGGCGACCGCCGAATAGCGCGCAGCGATACTAGAGCGGCCCAGGGCGGCGAAGCCCTGGGCTGCCGGTCTCTTGTGCGAATACTCGTGTCTGGTACCCTTATGACTGCGGTCAACATGTTATTGCTGATAGGAGTGTGGACATGACCCTACGGCCAGAGTTGCGCGCACCGGCGATCGATCCCGGTTTCCTCGCTCGCCTGGCAACGATGATTGACGAAATCGCAAACGCTATCGAGCGCGGCGAAGATGTCAGGTGGGCCGTCGACGAGTTTAATAAACTCACTGGACGACACTATGACATTACGTCGTTTAGGAAGTACTGGCAGGCATGGGACGCGGAAGACTTTGCTCGGCAAGCCGCACGTCCTGTGCCTCGAAAGGTCTCGGATGTAACTAGAGATGATCTTATTGAGATCGTACAGCTTATGATGGAGGGCGATGAGGACTCGGATTATTATCAAGAGCTGTTCGACGCGAACGTGCCACACCCCAACATAGGGGAGCTGCTATTTGTAAAGCCCGACGACGATGAAGATGATTCAGCGGAGCGGATAGTCGATAAGGCGCTCGCCTATCGACCGTTCGCACTGTGACGCTTGCTCGCCGGGCGGATTCAACCGGTGCTCGCAACACTTCATCGGTGGAGGTGTTGGTGCATGGGCCTGGGCAAGAAACAACAGGCTGTCCGGTTGTATCGCGGTCAGATTCCCTCACCGGGACGGCCGACTGTCGCTTGGCGACAGGACCGCGTCCGGTTCTGGCAAGCGATCGCTCGAGGAGCGACTTCGGAGGACGCCGCAGCGGAGATCGGCGTGTCGCCGGTGGTCGGGACGCGCTGGTTTCGCCAGGCTGGCGGTGTGCCGCTCGAATATTATTGAGTTACGTGGTCTGAGCTGCGGTCATGCGGCGTGGTGGTATTCGTTGATCGTGCCTGTGGCGACGGATTTTCGGCGGACGATCCGTTGGTCGTTGAGGTCGGTTACGTCGCGGGCGGGCTGGGTTGCGATGTCCGGGGGACGTTGGTGCCTGGACTGGTGCGGCCGGTGCCCGTTGTAGTGGATCAGGTACTCCTGAAGCACAAGGGCCAGGTGGCGTTCGTTGAGGATCAGGATCCGGTCGAGGAGTTCGCGGCGTAGGGTGCCGATGACGCGCTCGCAGATGGCGTTCATTCTCGGCGTCCGCGGCAGCGTGGTGATGTCCCCCAGCCCTTCAGATGTGAAGACCTCCCGGATGGCGGAGGTGAAGAGCGGGTCTCGATCGTGGATCACAAACCGTAGCCCGGAGTGGCGATCACCAAGATCCATCATGAGATTGCGGGCCTGCTGCACTGTCCATGCCCCGGTTGGGTGCGCGGCTACTCCGGCACGGTGCAGTTTCCGGGTGCCGTGCTCGATGAAGACCAGCACGTACAGGCGTTTGAGCATCATCGTCTCGACCACGAGGAAGTCGCAGGCAACGATCGCGTGGGCTTGAGCGGTCAGGAACTGTCGCCAGGTCGGCCCGGCCCGGCGGGGTGCCGGATCGATACCGGCTGTGTGCAGGATCTCCCACACCGTGGAGGCCGCGATCGGATAGCCCAGGCGAGCCAACTCGCCTTGTATTCTCCGGTGCCCCCAGGTCGGGTTCTCCCGCGCCATCCGAACGATCAGTCTCTTGACGGGTTGACGGGTTGACGGGTGCGGGGCCGTCCCGGGCACCGCCTGTCGGTGAAGGTCCATTTACGGGCTACCAGGTGACGATGCCAACGCAGGATCGTCGCTGGAGTGACCGGGAGGATTTCCGTCCACTGGTGGCGGCAGATTAGCCGCGATAGCGCTGCAAGCCAGAGCCGGTCGGCGTGGTCCCACCGCGGCCGACCATCGAGTTGACGGCGGAGCACCTGGTTCTCGTGTCGGAGCACCAGCAGCTCAACATCTTTGGACAGATCAGTGCGGACCAGCACGGTCAGCACGTCGAACAAGCACCTCACCAACCGGTAGACAAGCGATAACAACACCTCGAGATGGTCGCAGCCGCTGCGCTGATCATGCAGCAAAACCCCAGCTCACAGCACGAAACTGTATTTCCGAGCGGGACAAGCGTGGATGCCGTACTTGGGGCGCGCCGATGCCGGCACCCTTCTCCCGGCCTCACATGCCCGTTAGCGTCCACGGGCGTGGTGTATAGGTTGGAGCACGTGCCGAGCACAGCGATCGTCACCTGTACGCAGTGTCGGCGTGCTCTGCGGTGGGGCGTTCATCGTGTGGCGCACCTGCATGATCAAATCAGGGTGTTCGCCGTGCTCGATGCGTGCTCGCACGCCCCGTCACGCGTCGTCAGGGCCCGGCACCACTTGACACGCATTGTGCGCCGAGACGGTATAAATCACCGTTAGATGACACTCCACCACACTTAAAGATCTTGCTTCTAATCCGATTGTTGCAGGTACGAACTTTGTAGGGCGCGCTCTGAGCATGGTTCTGACCTGCGAGAGCGAAGGATCGGATGCGTCTAGAGATCTATATCTAGCGGCTGCGTGCTCCGTGTGTGCTCGGAGGCGCCAACTCTGCACAGGCCTCGATCCGATTCGCTGTCCCCGGACTCTGCGGTAAGGGCGGTGGCCCCGGCAGCCATTGAGAGAAGACGGCCGGTGCGGGGCCGGACGCTTAATCCGACTGTCAGCCTCGCAGTGAGATGAGTTCCCCGATTCGGTCTAGTCTTTATCGCCGTACAACAGGGCGGCGGCCTTCTCGGCCGCGGCCACCTGCGGGTGGATCCGCGGTATTGGGGGCGAAGGTGCCGGAGGTGTGTCCGGCGTTTCCAGCCTCACCTTCATCTCCATCCCGGGCGGCAGTCTCAGCGCGGCGACGCCATGGCGCAAATTGTGGAAGGGGTGGGCGGAAAGGCCCGTGAGGCAGGCCGGCCGCAGGGAGGATTGGAGATTCCTTGAGGGCATGGGCGGCTGCTGTCGCGCTGAGTGATCACGAATCCGCTGTCGGTCCAGGCCTCGCTCATGGCAGCCGTTCTGGAGATGCTGCCGGGGAGGCGTGCATGACTCGGTTCGTCCTTGCATGTCACGCTTTGCGATCACGTGAGACCGTTGATCGCCCGGGTCCCTCGGAGCAGTCTCATGTCGGTTTGACCAAAGCCTGGCCTGCCGCCCTGTCCTAACTTGGCTCTGCGGGTCGGTATTTAGGTAAGTGACAGGGACAAGCTCGTCCGCCGGATCGGGACGATGATGCCGACAGTACATTTCGCCCGCATCGCCGAAGCCTCATGCCTTCATGTTCCGGGGCGGCAGCGAAGCCGTCATGCATGCAAGCGGCTGGCCATGTGCGTGAGGCCGGCCTTGTTCCATCACGCCCATACCGACAGTGCGCCCAGGCGGAGCCTGCACGTGGGTCGGGACACGTGACCAGCGGATATCGCTTGACGTGGGCGGTGGAGGTGGGCGTCGATACCGACCGCCCCGGGCCAATCGGTGGCTCCCGACCGTCCCGCTGCGGCCCCTACGGGCCTGTGTGGGCCGACAGGGGCCCAGTCGGTCTGGGGCGGAGCATGCGCATGCCGCATTCCCGGGGGACGCTGCGCGGTGACCCTGTGCGGGCATCGGCCCGATGAGTAAGGCCGCCGGTGGCGTCCCGCACGGGCGACAACGCAGCTGTGGTCCTCGGCGGCGGGGCGGGCCGCAGGAAGTGCGGCGTCGGGCAAGCCGGCGGCGTGATATCAGCGAACAAGAGGAAGGGCGCGACAGCGACGGTGAATGGAACCACCTTCAAGACGTGTTCCTGCCGGGACGAGGCGACCGGCAAGCGGCTGGGCAAGGCCTGCCCGAAGCTGCGCCGCCCGGGCGGAGGCGGGAAGTGGTGCAGTGCCCACGGCCGGTGGGCCTACCAGCTCGAGCTGCCCGCGCACGCGGACGGTCGGCGGCGCGACCCGCTGCGACGGCGCGGCTTTGCCACGCTCGAGGAGGTGGAGGCCGAGCTGGAGCACGCCCGGGCGCTGCTGGCGCTGGATGAGGAGCCGGTGGGTGGCCGCCTGGCCTAGAAATGTGTAGGTGTGCGAGGGCGTCCAGACCATCACGGGCGACGGCCGGGGCACGGACGCGTCCAGCAGGGCGCGGGCGCGGTGTACCCGAGGCGGGCGCGGCCGGTGTACGGGCAGATATCGGCGGCGGACGGCCGCGTCAGCGGCCGTGTCAGCGCGACATCGGCCGGGCATCAGAGCGGTCCGGGACCGTAACGACCATGAACGGTTCAGTGATCGCGGCCGCGACGCCGCGTAAGGCGTACGAGGACAAGATCGTCCTGAACGGCATCGACTTTCGCCACACCATGCGGGGCCCGCTGGCCCGCTACGACGCCATGCTTGGGAGGCTCGTGGCCATCGGGGTCATCATCGGGCTCGTGCCGGCTGGCAAGAAGGGGCCGAGGGCGCGGCCATCAGCTCCATCGTCGTTCACCCCGCTCATCGAGACCCTGCGCGGCCTGCTGACCGGCCCGCCGTCGGCGGGCCAGGTCATCATGGCGATCGCCGGGTGCGCCGGGCTCTCTTTGCTCGGCTACCTGTGGGTACGCGCGCAGTTCACGACGCGAGCATGAGTTTGGCCGGCTCGCGCCGGTCAAAGCTGCCGACCGGCCCGGGTCAGCACCTCGGCGATCAACGGGTGATACGTGTGCTCCTCAGCCGTGGACAGCAACGGCATGAAACTCGCTTGTCGCAGCGACAAAGGCATCTGCTCATGGACCAGCCCAGGACGAGCCTGAGAACGGGAATTCTTCCTTACCGCATCCTCGCAGGCGCCAGGTCGTCGCTTCGCGGGATGGCGCCGGTGTGCCGTGGCGGCGTACAACCGGGAGCTGTGACATCAGCCCATCACTCTGTCCGACGTCGGCCAGAACGTCCGCTGCTCGGGATCGGGTGTGCGGCCCAGGTTGTTCAGCTCGACCGGTGCGTATGCCGCTAGCAGTGCCCCTGGGCCACAGCGAAGCTCCGCGTGCAAGATGATCTGTGGAAGACCCTTGCTACTGCGGACGCGTGATCACTCTCGGCAGCAGGTCACGGCAGGCATGGTCAAGAGAGACCGAAATGATCGGAACGGCCGCTACCGGCTCGGCCGCAGGGATGACATGAAACTGCTGGAAGGAGTGTCCGATGGCCGCTCGGATCAAGGTAGGGACCACCCGGTGGCAGCCGTGCTGGCGCTTGCCGCGGCGGCCACCGTGGCCGGGATGAAGGGCTACACCGCGGTCAGCGGCTGGATCGCCGACGTGCCCACCGAGGTCCAGTCCGACCTGTACATGCGCGCGGGCGCCACGCCCGCCGCCCGCCCAGCAGGTCCACAATCTGGCGCATCTTGTCGGCCACCGACGCCGACGCCCTGGACGCCGCGATCGGTACCTGGCTGACCGCCACCCTCCTGACCCGCCAGAACGAGCACGACACCGTGACCAGCGGCGACACCGGCGACAGCGGGCGTACGGCGTTGACACACCTGCGCCTGGACGGCAAGATCATTCGCGGCGCCACCAACGCCGACGGCACCCAGCGGCACCCTGATCGCCGCCCTGCTCGGCCCGCCCGACCAAGCTGTCGTGGCGGCCTCGGCCGAGGTGGACGGCGCCAAGCCGCGGGAGACCATCGCCCCCCGCAACCTGCTGAAGGCCGCGACCTGACCGGCGTGATCGTTACCGGCGACGCGCTCCACACCGTCAAGGCCACCGCTGGGCTGATCCGCGCCCAGGGCGGCCACTTCGTCTTACCGGTCAAAGAAAACCGCCGCGCGCTGTTCGACGCGCTCAACGCCCTGCCCTGGCCGACCGTCCCGCACGCGCACACCAGTATCGACATCGGACACCGGCGAATCGCCACCCACACCATCCAGGTCCTGCCCGCTCCCGCACGCCTGCCGTTCCCACACGTCAGCCAGATCCGGCTGATCGAACGCTACGTCACCACCCGCGACGGCACCCCGATCTCCACCATCGCCCAGCTCGGCGTCACCAGCGCCGGCCCCGATCTGGTCACCCCCGCCGACCTGGCCCGCGTGGCTCGCCTGGTCCGCGTCCGGTGGGGCATCGAAGTCGTGCACTGGATCCGCGACACCCTGTTCCGCGAGGACGACTCCCGCGTCCGCATCCGCTCCGGACCCCGCGTCCTGGCATCCCTGCGCAACCTCGCCATCAGCGCGCTCCTCCTCCAGCTGCGTGCACACTCCGGCGATCGGGGTGCGCAACTCGTGGCTGGAGGAGCCTGGCCGGACGTACCGACATCGCCGAAGCCACCCGCTGGGCCTGCCGCTACATGACCAGGCCCTTCACCATCCTCGGGCTCATATCATGATCTTGAAACGACCGTGCCGGTACTTGGTCGCCGGCCGGGTAAGGCCCCGAGCGGCCCGGTCGGCACGGCGTTCCAGAGGATCTTCTTGAGGCGGGCTGGCGGTGGGCTTTTGTGGTGCCGGAGTTACCGCACCACTTCCGCGTTGATCTGCAGCCAGACGGTCGGCGACCACTGGGTGCACTTGGACCTGCCACCCCCGCTGCCGCGGTTGCAGGCCTGGACGGTGAAGGGATAGGCCCGCGGCTCTGAGCCCGAAACGCGCCACGTCGTGACCCGCTTCAATCCACCAGGGACCTCGCGCTGATTCCCGTAGCCGCGGATATTGTAATGAGTCGATTTATACCCGCCGTAGTACACCTTCATAGTGCCGGCGCATGAATCGTAGATGGCGCCCAGATAGGGGCTGGCGTCGAACTCGTACCGAGGAGGGTATCCGCCGATGTTCCGGCCGCCCGCGCCGAAGGTGAGGGTGCCCAGATTCACGTAGCAGTCGGCCGACTTCGCCTGCTGAGCCGCGTCGGCGGTGGCGGCCGTCGGCAGCATGATGCCCGCCGCGGTGAGAACGGCCGCGGCGACGGCCATTGCGCGAGGAAGTTTCAGGTCATTCATGACGCTCCTACCCAGACGATTTGCTCTGGGCTCAGTACATGACGGGGAACAGTGGAACGGCATGAGTACCCCGTACTCAATTCCCGGACGCGATTTCCGGTACCTGGCCGGGTAGGGGCGAAACGTGGCAGAGCTGCGGGATGTGCTCGTCGTCGGTGGCGGTCCAGCAAGCGCGGCCGCCTTGCGGCCGAACAGTCGCGTCCGCAGGCCGACGTCCTGCTGCTGGACCGCGAGGACTTCCGGCGCGACAAGGCGTGCGGGCCTCCGCGACGGTCACCGCAGGCCCGCTGACCTCGACAGAATTCTCCACCACCCCCACCCCCAAAGGGGTATCTCTGACCAGCAGTTCAGCGTTCGACTGCCCCTGCCTCTCGTACTTGCAGAGTCTGATCAGACGGGTGAACGAAGAGTCTCGATGAACATCGAATCCGAGGGACATCCTGGCTTAACGGGCAACCAAGGTGGGCCGTTTGGAACTCTCGCCGACATCAGGGACCCCAGGTGGGGTGGGCAGCGCCTGGGTCGGCAACTGGGGATAGGTGACGAGATGAGCCACCCCTGTCAGCAGCCGGGCGACGGCCGTAGCTCGATGGTCAGGTACGGCGACTGGTGCACAGCGGAGAGATTCGGAAACAATGGCGCTGTTGCGACAGCCTGCTGCTCGGTTGTCCACGCATAAAGAGACGTTGTTCCGATCACGCATACGGACACGGAGTTGCTGACGTACCAGCCATACCCAGTGACGGTTCGCATTCCCCCGCCCGCGTTTGACCGAACAACGTCCACGAAAACGCGGATGAGGGAGATGTTGTCCAGCGAGCCACCAGGCAGATTACATATGTGGAAATCATCGCCAACCATGACGAATGTATAGAACAGTCGGACGTCCGGCTCCCATACGCCGAATGTGCAGGTGAACTGCGCCTGCGCAGCGGCGCTGGTCTGCTTTTCTGAGCCCTCCGCTGCGAGACGCATCAGGGAGAGGCCATCCGGATCCACGGACGACGCAATCATCTCACCGTCTGCGTTCATGGAGAATTCGAGTGTGGGGAATGTCCTCGCGACGCCATCGGCCGCAAGGGACCCCGTCTCGCTGGACATCCTTCCCACCCAGGTCTCGTTGGGCAGGGGAGTGAGGTCGACGAAGCTCCCCGAGTAGCCGCCGGCGCCCGGCGATCGCGCAGCCGTCAGCAGGAAGCGATGCGTTTCGAGGTCAGGGGCGCCGCTTTTGACCGGAGCTGAATCTTTTCCCAGGTAATGCATTTGTGCAGCCGGACCAGCCAGTCGGATGTCGGGACGATTCGCGCTTTGCGCGAGATGGCGAACGCTGTCGAGCACGCTTGCGGGCACATCATCCGGCGCGGAACTCGCCGCCGCCGCAGAGGTGAGCGGCGCAGAAGTGATGGCTGCTAATAAGGTGAATGCCGCGCATCCACGCAGCAGAGATCGCGCACCGATTCGCATCGCCAGGCTCCTTCGAACGAGCCCCCCCTCACAGATTCGCGCGCGTGTTGCAGAGATAAATCTCTGCCTGAACGCCACCCCTGTCAACCCCCAGTGCTGTTCAATGGCGATTTGATCGCGACTTCGCTGTCCCGGTGCGCTGGCCGAAATCCACCCGCCGCCGGACGACTCAATAGGGGGTCGGCCCACATATGCCCAAAACCCACATTCAGGCCGATAAATCTGAGGGCCGCCGTTGGCACCGTCGTACCAGCTCGCCGGGCCTTGACCGGCCACCGCATCCCGAGGGCTGAACACCGTTCGCCTGGGCTGCTCTCGGAGGCGCTGCCGAGCATGCATCCCGCATCGATCCCCTCATCGAACGCGGCCCGTTCCGCCGGCCACCAGAGGTCAGGCCGGGCGGAGTCTGCTTCCTTCCGGCGTGAAGGTGAAAGCGTCCTGGAATGCTCTTCTTCCCAAGCGGACGGCTCGAGTACGTCGGTGAGTGGGCGATCCTGAGCAGCCCAGCAGAGGAGTCTCCGTCGCAGGGACGCGTGCTCCTCCGCCGTAAGGGTCGTGTCGGGCTGTAACCATCCATGATCGTGGGCGAGTTCGGCGTAGATCGAGGCGACGGCGTCCTGGCCGGGAACAGGCAGTACGGTGCTGAGCGCTCCGGTCACGCCGAGGGAGTTGAAGACGCCCCGGGATTCCAGCGTCCGCAGTGCTCGCGCCCACTCCTGATCGTGGTGTTCGGCGTAGGCCAGGTGATCGAGCAGGAGGCGCAGCGCCATCTCACCACCGAACATGCCGGGCCTTGAGGTGGGCGCGGATCTCGGCCGACGAGCGCGGGCCGGGGAAGGTCGTCATGATGCTCATTCTCATGTCACAGCCGTCCGGCGCTTCCGCGAGGCCGGTGCGGGCCCGGTGCGGGCCCGGCATCGGCGAAGCCTCATCCCGCAGGACGGCTCACGGCGGGTGAGGTGTCCATGCGCCAGGCCTGCCGCAGGATGACCGCCAGGCACACCACTTCCACGGCGGCCAGGACCAGGTAGTGGGGTTTCGCCGATCCGCCGCCGATGATGAACGCCGCGGTCAGCGGGACCGCCACCAAGGTGACCCGCCGGGTCACCGCCGGTTTCAACACACGCGACAACACCACCATCACGATCGGGATCTCGACCATGACCGCGGATCCCACCAGGAGCAGCGGGGTGACGGGTACGCCCTCGGCATGCCCCGCCATGAGCCCTCGCAGAAATCCGGCGTCCAGGAAACTGAGGACATCCGCGTAGAGCATGGTGAACATGACGACGATCCACAGGGTGGAGAGTCTTGCTCGCACGTCACTCATTTCGGCCTCGGCGCCTTTCTGGGTCGTTGGACGGGGGGTCCGGGGATTCCCGGCCGGTTCCGCGCGGCTGCCGGCGATGACGGAAGCTGCCCGTACCGGTCATGGGGACAGGCTGGCGCGACGGGCGGGCGCATCGCTACGGCCGCAGGTCGGCGCCCGGATGGCCGAAGGTTGGCGGTACGGGATCTACTTTGGTCGGATTCCGCTGGACCTGGGGCGGCCGTACCCTTTGGTCGTGACGACCCCGGCAGGCCTGGACCATCGGATCCTGCTCTCCGCCAGCGCGCTCAGCGGGCCCGAGCCCGTCCCGGCGCGCCCGGCCGGACGCACCAGGCGCGACTGGGCGGCCGATGTGGCGTTGTTCCTGCTGGCCATCGGCCTCACGGCGCTCGGCGTGGTGGAAGGCCTCGGCCAGCGTCCCGCACCGGTGCCGTTCGCGGTGGACGTCGCCCTCGGCGGGCTGAGCTGCCTGGGGATGTGGCTGCGCCGGCGCCGGCCGGTCGGCTTCGCGGCGGTCGCGGTGGCGTTCAGCGTCTATTCGATGTCGGCCGCGGGGGTGGCGCTGATCGCGCTGTTCACCGTCGCGGCGCACCGGCGCGTGGCGGTGGCCGGCCCGATCGTGGCCGGGTGCGTGCTGGTGCCGTTCCTGACACCGCTGGTCCGGCCGGACGTCCCGGTGCCGCCCTGGTGGCAGGTCCTGCTGGGCTTCGCCTGCGTCGCCGCGGTGCTCGCCTGGGGGATGTTCGTACGAGCCCGGCGGCAGTCCCTGCGCGAACGGGCCCGGCGGGTCGAATCCGAGCGGGAACTGCGTCTCGCCCAGGTCCGCCAGTCCGAACGCGACCGGATCGCCCGGGAGATGCACGATGTGCTCGCCCACCGCCTGTCCCTGCTCAGCCTGCACGCCGGGGCACTGGAGCTTCGTCCCGACGCCGCGCCCGAGGAGGTCGCCCGGGCCGCCGGGGTGATCCGCGACAGCGCGTACCGGGCGCTGGAGGATCTGCGCGAGGTCATCGGCATGCTCCGCGCCGGCCTCGACCGGTCCGAGGAGGGGCCGGAGCGGCCCCAGCCCACCCTGGCCGATCTTCCCGACCTGGTCGATCAGTCACGGCGCGCGGGCATGCGGGTGCTGCTCGACTGCCGGGTGGGGGAACCGGCGGCCGCGCCCGCGGCGATCGGGCGCGGCGCGTACCGGATCGTGCAGGAAGGACTGACCAATGCCCGCAAGCACGGCCGCGACGGCCAGGTGTCGGTGGCCGTCGGCGGGGCGGCGGGGGAGGGGCTGACGGTCGAGGTGCGCAACCCGGCCGGCGCCACCGCCGTCGCCGGGATCCCGGGCGGCGGCAGTGGCCTGATCGGCCTGGCCGAGCGGGCCGGCCTGGCCGGTGGACGGCTGGAGTACGGCCCGACCGCCGCGGGTGAGTTCCGGCTGTGGGCATGGCTGCCGTGGCCGAGGTGAACGCCGCGATCCGGGTTCTCATCGTGGATGACGACCCGCTGGTACGGGCCGGCCTGGCGATGATCATCGGCGGTTCGCCCGAGCTGAGCGTGGTGGGCGAGGCGGCCTGCGGAGCCGAGGTGCCCGCCGCGGTGGAGGCCTGCGCCCCGGACGTGGTGCTGATGGACATCCGCATGCCCGTGCTGGACGGCCTGGCCGCCACCGAGCTGCTGCGTGCCCGGCCCGACCCGCCCGAGGTCGTCGTGCTGACGACCTTCGACGCCGACGAGTACGTGCTGCGCGCCCTGCGCGCCGGGGCCAGCGGCTTCCTGCTCAAGCACACGCCGCCCGCCGAGATCCTGCGCGCGATCGTACGGGTGTCGGCCGGGGAGCCCATCTTGTCGCCGACGGTGACCCGCCAGTTGATCGCCCACGTCGCCGACTCCGGCGCCGCCGCCCGGCGGCAGCACGCCGTACGCGTGCTGAGCCTGCTCAGCGAACGGGAACGGGAGGTGGCCGTCGCCGTGGGCCGGGGCGGGTCCAACGCCGAGATCAGTGGTGAGTTGTTCATGAGCATCGCGACCGTGAAGGCCCACATCTCGCGCATTCTCGACAAGCTGGACCTCAACAACCGCACCCAGATCGCCCTGCTCGCCCACGACGCCGGCCTGACCGGCTGAACCTCACCCCGGCGGCACCTGACCCGGCTGCCGGCCGTCTCGCCTCCCGGGCGCGTCAATCTGGCTGCAACCGCGTCGTTCTGCGGATCCGGACGGCCGAGCGTGTGGATCGCCAGGCTACGAGCGCGGTCGTCGCGTCCTGCGTCAACGCCGCTGCGGCTCCTGCTGCCTTGCACCTCCATCGCCATCGCGGACCGACTTCTCACATCTGCGGGGCGATCATGGTTCACGTGGACACGGCGGGGCCGGCGGGCGCGTACCTACCGGGTGGGCGCGGTGCTGGAGGCGTGGGCGGCGACGCGGGAGTGGTGGCGGGATCGGGACCTGCCGTACGAGGCGCCGCTGGGAGGTATGGCACTACCGCGTTGAGGCTTCGTCGGGCCAAGGGCGTGGGGTCCTGACGTTGTCACTCGAATGTGGCAAGGTCCCCTGGCAGTGCGCAGCAGCGGGAGATCTTCGCCCCCCGGGATGGCCACGACCCGTACGTGGCCGTGGCCGCCTACAGGACGGTTAGGTGGCCGTACCTGGACAGGGCTGCGGCCAGGTCGCCGGATTTGCCGCGGAGTGCGGCGTCGAGGAAGGCGACGGTGGCCGCTGCGGTGATACGTGGCCCGGCGTTCCGACCGAGGGAGCCGACGAGCGTGGGCAGCGGCGGCAGGAAGAGCGGAGCGTCGGTGAAGGTGAGGTGTGCCGAACCGGGGACGGTGAGCCGGTAGCTCGTCGCTGTGCTGAGCTGGAGCACCCGCGTGAGGCGAGGGATGTAGTCCGGCTCCTCGCCCGGCTCCACGTCGTGGGTGAGCGCGAGCACGGGCTGGTTGAACGGTTGCGGTGCGGGGTCTCGCGGGAAGCCGTCCATGTCGATGACGGCTGCGAACCGGGGGTCCTGGCGGGCGGCCTGCAGGGCGGCGGCGCCCCCCAGGGAGTGGCCGGTCGCCGCGGCCCGGTGGATGTCGAGCCGCCCGGTCAAGAGACCCGGGATTTCACCGCGGTCCAGGCGGCCGAGCTGGGTGAGGACGAAGCCGAGGTCGGCGGCCCTGACCGCCGTCCACCCGGCCGCGCGCCTGTCGTCCTCCGCCTGGTCGCCGGTGGACGCGACCCGGGTGCGGATCGTCTGGCCGTCGGCAAGGGTGACCACGGCTGAGTCGTACGGGTGGTCGAGGGCCGCCACGACGTAGCCGCGGCTGGCCAGTTCCTCGGCCCAGGCGGTGCTCTGGGTGCGCACGCCTCCGAGCCCGGGCGAGAACAGGACCACGGGGAACCGGCCGCCTCCGGCGGCCACGGGGGTATCAGGCACTGAGCGCGTGTGGGCGCGTGCCGCCTCGTCGAGAATGAAGCTCGGAAGGCCGAGGTAGTCGGCCTCGCCGCGGGCGACGAGCCGTGCCTCCTGCGGCGTACGGCCCAAGTACCACGCCCGCCGGGCGGCAGGATCGCGCTGCGCGGGATACCAGAGCTGGACGACGACCGTCCGCTTGTCATCGGTCCGGGAGGTGGCGGTTTCCGCTCGATCGGGGTCGGTCCACTGCACGACGGTGGTGCCGACGGCGTATGCGCCCGATGGCGTGGGGAACACGGGCCGGGGTAGCGCCCACGCCGCCGCCGCGCCCGTGAGAGTCAGAGCCAGACATGCCGCCGACCCCGGCAGGGCCAGCCACCACCGAGCCCGCCGTGCGGGCCGCCCGGCACGCCGCCTCAGCAGGCAGGGAGCGGCGAACGCAAGCGCGATGGCCCCGCCCGCGAGGACGGGTACGAGCTGCCAGCGGATCCCGAGCACGGCCAGCACGATCGCGGACACCGCGAGGGCTGCCGCACCAGCCCACGTCGAGGGTCGGCGCGCGCCGGGCGGCAGCCAGCGGGCCAGCACCAGCACGACGGCGGCCGCCAAGGCCAAGAGCTCTGGGAGGGTCAGGCCGAAGAATACGGTCACAGTCATGTTGATCACCGTGGCGGAGTGACCTCAGCCGGACAACGGCCCCAATGTGGAGAGTTGTGCGCGACCTCGGTATGACCTCTCACGACCGCTCTGCGACCGGGGTCGTAGGGCCGCGGCGATCGGCGATCGGCGAGACCGCCACCGACTTGTGTTCGAGCTGCACGCTCACTTGGGCCACCCTCCCGACGTACGAATCGGGGCAGGGCGCCTGAAGCCGCCGCTAACGTCGCGTAGGAGCGAAGGGCATGCTCGCGTTACCCAGAGGCTACTTATTGTAGTTATTTGTTTACTTTCAGTAGTTGATGGGTAGAGAAGCAACCGAGGAGTACAACGCCGAATCCGGCCAACCTCCCAAACCCCCCGAAGATCCCCCGCACATTGGAGGCACCATGCGTTCCCCCCGACGTCGCCGACTCACCATCCTGTTCGCCGCCGCGATCACCGCCACCGCGGCCAGCCTGACGGTCTCCGCTACGCCCGCTCAGGCCGACATCGAAGCATGCATGTCCTACCTGGAAGGCCAAGGCATCGCCACCGGCCCCATCGGCTGCGTGTTCGGCAGCAACGGCGACATCGAGGCGTGCAAGGGACTCGTCGCCAGCTTCGCGCCCAACGATGTAGCAGAGGAAGCCTGCAACCGCGCCGCAGCAGCCTGACCGCTGCCGAATGGATGCTGGTGCCCGCTGGCGCCGGCATCCACCTCGGCACTCCCGATCACAATCCCCTGAGCAGCGGGTCAGGCGTAGGTGGAGCTGTTCGTCACCGCGCCCGCGTCCGTGGTCACCACGACGGCCACCGCGCCGGCGGCGTGCGCGGGGCTCTGCACTGGATGGTGGTGTCGTCCACCACCATCCAGGTCGGCGGCGGCGATGGTTTCCTGGCCTCGCGGTCAGACGCCGGCCGCTCTCTGCACAGGAGGTGACCACCGGCCGAGGTCGTTCAGGCCGCCCGGATCATCGCTGCGCCGGCCGGCGGGTCACTTGTGCCGTCGTTGAAGCCCATGGTCGCGACCGCCAGGACGCCAGCCCGGCGGCCCTGGCCGGCGTCCGTTCGGTGAACAGCCTCCGGTCCAGCCGCACCCCGTCAGTTGAAGCATGCACCGCGCCCATGGCGCTGCGTCCTCCGGGTGTTGTTCCTCCGCCCGCAGGCGAGCGCCGCTGAGTCTGGCGGGCGTTCCTGGATGGTAGGGCTGACCTCACTGCGACAAGGGGGTGTACGGCAATGTGGCCGGGGCCGGCGACCGGGAGGCTGGGCCGTAGCTCTGGTCGTCCACAGGAGGTCCGATGTCCCCTGTTCTCCGTGCGCCACTCGGCCGGGTGATGCGGTGGCATCGGCCGCTGATGCTCATGGTCGCCTCGATGCTGCTCCTGGTGGTCGTCTCGGTGGCCGGGCTCGCGTTCGACGACCGGGTCCTGCTCGGTGCCCCCGTCTGGCTCAAGCCGTTCAAGTTCGCGGTGTCGATGGCCGTCTACGGCACCACCCTCGCCTGGATGTTGTCCCTGCCCCATCGGGGCAGGAGGTGGACCTCGGGACTGGCCACCGTCTTCGCCGTCGCCGGGTTCGTCGACACCGCCATCGTCGCCATCCAGGCCGCCCGTGGCACCTTCAGCCATTTCAACAAGTCCACCGCCTCCGCCGAGAGGGTCATGCAGGTCATCTTCGGCAACGGCGTGCTGTGCATCATGCTGGCCAACCTCGCGCTCGCCATCATCCTGGCCGTCCAGCGGGTGCACGCCGACCGCGCGATGAGCCGGGCGATCCACACCGGCCTCGGTCTGGCCGTCCTCGGCATGGCCCTGGGCTTCCTCATCCCGGCGCAGGGAACGGCGCAGACCGCGCTGACCACCGGCGGCGAGAGGGTCCTCCTGAGCAGCGGGCACAGCGTGGGCGTGCCCGACGGCGGGCCCGGCCTGCCGCTCACGCAGTGGAGCACCACCGGCGGCGACCTGCGGATCCCGCATTTCGTCGGGCTGCACGGCCTGCAGTTCATGCTGATCGCCGCCTTGCTGCTGGCCGCGCTGGCGGCGCGCCATCCCCTCCTGCGGGACGATCGCCTCCGCGCTCGCCTGATCGGCGTGGCGGCCACCAGCTACACCGGCCTGATCGCCCTGCTCATCTGGCAGGCCTTACGCGCCCAGCCCCTCGTCCGCCCCGACGCTCTGACCCTGGCCGCCGCCGCCCTCTTGGCGGCTCTCACCACCCTGGCCGCCGTTGCCGTCCTGAAAGCCGGGCGGGTCTCCGACGGCAACCCCCTGCGGCTCAACAGGCCCACCTCGACGGCGGCCGAGTGGGCTGACCTGCCGTATGGGAGCCAGGCCGGGTCACCCGGCGGTCCGGATGGGGACCGGGGCCGGGGTCACCCGGCCGCAGCGTGGAAAGCTGCGGGCAGGTCAACGGACCCGTGGTCGTGGGGTGCACAACCTCCAGGTGCTGTACGCAGCCGTACTTTGCGATCCAGCGGGGAGGATCGCGCAGATATCTCAGGCCGAACGCGGCGTAGTACGCGGTGTCGGCCTGGTGGACGAGGTCCTGGCCATGCAGATGCATCTCGCTGGCGTCGACCCCGTCGTCGGGTCCTGCTGCATCCGGCCGGCGATGCGGATGACGCTGGTCCCCTGGGGCCCGGCCTCTCACTCACTGCGGGGGGCGCCTTGGCTGCATCCAGATACGTGACACCCGCGATGGGGTGACAGAGCAGGGGGTGGCCCCGAGCTTCGTCGAAGCGGACGCGCAGGTAGGCGTCGCAGAACCCGATGATGGTGCCGGGTCAGCCCTCGAGCGCGATGCGGCCGAGCCGTTTCGCGGCGGGCTGCCCATAGCGGCGGCGTACATAGCGGGCGTGGTCGGGCTGTGCCCCCTGGTCGAACCGCTGGAGCCAGCGCTTGGCCGGAGGACGGGCCGGGACAGGCTGGAGGGCGACCACGATGAAGCCGTCCTGGCGGGCGGTGAAGGCGACGGCCGGGCGACCGGCTGAACCAGGTGTGCCGCCAGAGCATGCGGCACCTGGTCACCAGCGACGCCAGGCAACTCGACGCCTGGGACCGCAGTGAGCCGAACGCCCCCCATGTGTACGCGGTGTGCGCCGGCCACGCGACCCGATGCCGCAGGCGTCATCGGGCAGCAGTAATGCCCGGACCGGGCGATCGTCGAGCTCGGCGACGGTGGCACGGTCGGCCAGGCGGCACGGACCGGCTGATGGTCCGGAAAGGCGCGCAGGAACTCCGTGTGCCGGTTCCGGGCGGCTCGCGGGGTCGCCGCGTCGCCGAGCAGCGCGGCGATGGCGTCCCAGTCGCGGCCGTCGGCTCGGGCGGCCTGCAGCAGGTCCAGTTCATCGCGGTCGAGCCGGGCGCGGGCGGCGCCGAGCAGGGTGAGCGCGTCCGCGGCGTCGCCGGGCGCGGCCGGTGGGCCGGTGTGCCACCGCGCCCTTGTCGATCGGGGCATACACCCACGTCTCCATCGGGTGGCGATGGACGTGGTCGCCGTGGTGAGCGCGGCGGCACTGCGGCGCGCTGCCGAAACGCTCGCGGGTCAACGTGCGGCGGGATCGATGACCTCACTCCAGACAACCTCGGCGACGTCGTGCACAGGCGGCCACCCGCGCGACCACATGGTGGCGGCCGTACGTCAGGCGGCACGCCGACGGAAACGTCCCGCGGTCATCTGTCGCCTCTCGAGATCTGCAGTGGCAAGCGGACTTGCCCAGACGGTCAAACTTTGAATTCTTTCCTTCCTCAACATACATTCAACTACACTGGGTAATTAAATTACTACAGCAAGTCATCTAGTGAAGGAAGGGTCCATGCTCTCCCCGCTTACCCGTACCGCCGCCCTGCTGGCGGCAGCCGCGACATTGGGCACCGCCACCCCAGCGATCGCCCAAACCAACTCCATCAGCATCAATTCTGCCGCCGCTAAGGGCGGCAAGAACGCCGCCATCAACGTCACCTACACCTGCGACCAGAACCTGGAAAGTCCTTTCATCGCGGCAAGGCTCAAGTTCAGCTGGGGCAATGTGTATGGCAGGCTCGCCACGCTCACCTGCGACGGGCAGAGTCACACCACGGACGTATCCGTCTCCAGTAACTACAACACCATCAAACGAGGCGAAAAAGCAGAGGCCGGCGTTCAGCTTCAGCAGGGGTCCGTTCTTCCAGAAGTGGTGGTGTCGGACACCAAGCGCCTGACCCTTGGGTGAACCTCCCAGTTCCGGGAGTCCCTGAAGAGTCGAAGCCACCTCTCAGGAGGGGCGGCCCAGACGGCCTCATCGTCTCGCAGCGAGGCGACGGTCCGTTCGCGTTCTCATGGTGCGGAGGAAATGGAAGGCGCTGAGAGCGCCGGAGAGTGGTTGGTTGTCTGCCGTATCCACCCGGGGAGGTGGCTCTCGCAAAGATGAGTGGCCGATTCCTCCAGCCGCCAGTTCGCCATGGCGCTCCAGACGCTCGGGGGAGTCACCGTCGCGGACGGTCAACAAGCGCTCTTGCTCATCGGGGTCACCCTGTCTCCACACCGAGGCCGCGTCATGCCGATGCGTCGATGATCCTGGAAAGGATCCAGCGAACGAATCGGGTGACCTCGCGCGGGTCGAGCTCGGCGGCGGGCAGGCATCGCTGGCGATCGAGGGCTGACTGGACCAGCTCATGACTCATGGCGGACACGCGGTGGAGCGCCCACTGTCCACCGTCGATCTTGGACACGAGTGTGCCCTCCGCTGCGAACCGCCAGGCACGACAGGCGTTGAGCACCGCGTACTCACCAGGCGCGCGTTCCGCGGCCCAGCGCAACTCGGACACCAGTTGGGCCACCACCAGGTCATGGGCGACGGGAGCGAACACCTCGGCGGGGGAGCGCCCGGGACCGACCAGGCGCCCGGCCCGGCGGCATACGGCAAAGTGCAGCACCAGGTCGGGGTCTCCCTCATGCCCATGACCATCGACGACCTTGGTGTCATCGGCAGCTGTCGTGACATGGAGCTCGAACGGCGGCTGTGCCGTGGGGTGCCGGGCGACCGGGAGGGTAACGACGCTCAGTTCCAGCCCCTGAGCAGGGCAAGGCAGGCGGTCGCGGCGTAGCCGTTCTGCGGCGGCTGCCTGCTCATCTGCCGTCATGGGACGCTCGCACACGACAATGACGTCGATGTCGCTGCGCCGCGCGTCGAAGCCGCCGAGCACTGCGGACCCATGGAGGTAGACGCCTGTCAGCCGCGAGCCGAGCACCGCCGCCATCGCGGATGCGACGTCACCGATGTAGTGGCCTGACAGAGAATCCATGATCGGACTATAGGAAAGCAGCCGCGAGGCCATGGGTGAGATGGGTGACACGAAGGGGTGTGAAGTCGGGATCGGACATGATCGTGAAGCTACCGACAAGTTCGACGTCGCGGCTGCTCGCCCAGGCCGTGAGCTTCTCGCGGAGCAGCGGCCCAGATGGGCGTATCACCTTCCCAGGGTCGTCGTCCTTCTCCGGCCGAGAGCGGCGCGGCCTCGGGCAAGTCCAGGTCCTTGACGATCTCGGACGGGTGCAGGCGGTGAGGCTGGCCAGGTTCCCTGAAAGGGAGTCGGCTTGAGCAGGATGCGGTCGAAAGTGCTGATCTTGAGGTGGTTGAGAGCCGCAACTCCTTCCGGCTGATCCTCCGCACCTGCTCGATCGAGAGGCGCGCGAAATCCGGCATGCGCGGATGATCCCATCGAGCGTGGCGGCGTGGGGCCGAGGTGATCAGGAGCGGCGGCACCCCGGATGCCTGCTGCCCTGTGACAGGCCCTCGACCTGGCCTGGGATGCTGCCCGTTTCATCGGCAATCTGGACGTCGTGACCTGGAACGTCCAGGCGGGCGAAGTCAGGGTGCGCACTTCCGACGGAGCCCTGCACAACACCGGCTCGTACCCGCTGGACTGGCGGTGCGGGACCGCGTGCATCAATGGCGGATGGGCCGCGATCGGAGTCGTGGACTCCTACAAACGCGCTCCCCGGGCGGTAGGGAGGCGGTCAGGCGTACGGCGGGGGCTTGTCAGGCTTGCCGGGTGCTGCCATGGCCGCGGCGGCGGGGTCCGGCGTTTGCAGGAGGGCGGTCAGGTGCCGATGAGGTGGTCCCCGCAGGGTCGTCATCAGGGCGGGGTTCGGGTGCGGGCGCTGGCCGATGGCGTCGCCGAGCAGAGCGATGCCCGGATTGCCGTCCCGGGCCAGGCGGCTCGTATCGGCGGATCGGCGGATCGTCGGTCGGCGGGCCCCCGGCGAGGCGGCATCATGCTGAGTCTCGGGGAAGCCCTCGGGCCAGCGTGACCAGGCGGGGGGCCCGCCGAGGAGGACGCCGGTCGGCGGCGCGGCGTTCACCCGAGGCCAGGCGGTAGGGCACCAGCGTGACCATCACTCCGGAGATCAGCAGCAGCTGGTCCCGCAGCCGCGCGGCCAGCCGGTTGTGCAGCATCCGCTCCCACCAGTGGCCGGTCATGTATTCGACGATGTAGACGGTGACGATCTCGCCGTCGTGCCGGGCCAGTCGTTCGCGCACATGCTGCAGCACCGGGCCCACCGTGGTCCGGTACGGCGAGTCGATCAGTGTCAGCGGCACATCCGGGGCGTACCGCTCCCAGCCGTCCCGCAGTTCCCGGGTCATCTCCTCATCGGTGCACACGTGGACGGCCTCGAGGCTGGCCGGCCGGGTGGCGGCGGCGTAGGCGAGCGCCTGCAGAGCCGGGCTGCTCAGCCGGGACACCAGCACCATGGCGTGAGCGATGGCCGGGCGAACCGGGGGCGCGTCCGGTTCGGTCGCCTCCCGCACGTGGTCGTAGTGCCGCCGGATCGCCTTCATGAGCACGAACAGCGCCGGCATGGCGAGGCAGACGATCCACGCGCCGTTGAGGAACTTGGTGACCAGGACGATCACCAGCACCACGGCGGTCACCACCGCTCCGACCGCGTTGATCGCCTGGCGCCGCCGCACCTGCAGGGTGTACGGCCGGCCGAGGCGCTGCCAGTGCCGGACCATGCCCGCCTGGCTGAGTGTGAACGACACGAAGACGCCGATGATGTAAAGCTGGATCAGCCGGGAGGTGTTGGCGTCGAAGGCGACGAGCAGGATCGCCGCGGCCGTGGCGAGCAGCAGGATCGCGTTGCTGAAGACCAGTCGGTCTCCCCGCTTGTGAAGCTGCCGGGACAGGTAGGAGTCCGCGGACAGGATGGAGGCCAGCAGGGGGAACCCGTTGTACGCGGTGTTGGCGGCCATGATCAGGATTGCCGCGGTGGTGGCCTGGAGGTAGGCGTACAGGACGCCGCCGCCGAAGACGGCGTCGCCGATCTGGGCGAGCGCGGTCGGCTCGACGTAGTTCGCGGGCATCCCGGTGACCCGGCCAGGGTGATCGGGGTCGGTCATCCGTACGCCGGTGAACAGCGCCAGCGCGGTGATGCCGGAGAACATGGTGATCGACAACACGCCCATGATCGCCAGGGTGTTCGCCGCGTTCTTGCTCTTGGGCGGCCGGAAGGCAGGCACGCCGTTGCTGACGGCCTCGACTCCCGTCAGTGCCGTGCACCCGGAGGCGAACGCCCGCAGCACCAGGAAGATCGCCACCACACCGGCGGGCTGGTAGAGCGGGTCGATGGCGAAGTCCGCGCTGATGGCGCGTGGCAGGTCGGCGGTGGCCAGCCGCCACGCCGCGACCAGGAACAGCAGGTAGATGCCGGCGATGAAGGCGTAGGTGGGCACGGCGAAGCCGTGCCCGGACTCCCGGGTGCCGCGCAGGTTGATCAGGGTGAGTATCGCGATGCAGGCCACGCTCAGCGCGGCCGACCAGCGTTCCAGCGCGGGTAGATAGGAGGTGATGGCGTCGACTCCGGCGGCGACGGAGACGGCTACCGTCAGCACGTAGTCGACCAGCAGCGCGCTCGCCGCGACCAGGCTGGCGTTGGTGCCGAGGTTCTCCCGGCTGACGACGTACGCTCCGCCTCCGTTGGGGTAGGCGTAGCAGGTCTGCCGGTAGGACACGATGATGATGACCAGCATGGCCACGATGGCCGCCCCGATCCACCCCGTGACGTGCAGCAGGGCGAGCCCGCCCAGGGTGAGGGCCATGATGATCTGCTCGGTCGCGTACGCCACCGATGAGATGGGGTCGCTGCAGAAGACGGGCAACGCCAGCCGCTTGGGCAGGAGCTGTGTGGCAAGGCTCCCGGTCGGCAGCGGGCGGCCGATCAGGACCCGCTTCGCCCACTCCTTCACGGGCCGGCGGTCACACGCATCACCGCCTCCTTTCGATCACTGACTGTAATCGAGGTGGCAGCGGTGCACCGCCTCGACATGCGGCGATCCGTCATCGAGGTGGCCGGCTGAGCCGGGTGCGGCCGTTGGCGTGCAAGGTGGTCGGCGGTCGGATCGCCTGCGGCGACGTGTTCGACGTGCACCAGCAGCCGCCGCAACAATGCGCGGTTGGCGATCGGGCCGGGACAGGTGGCTGCGTCCGCCTGCGGCGCGAGGGCGTGCACGAGCTCATCGCCGCCCCCGGCCTGCCGGCAGCTGTCGCACGCCGCAGCATCCCGCCTGTCGGCGGGTCAGCGCCGCCGCGCTCGCTCCATGTCTCGCGCACAAACCGCGGGTCGGTCGGCGGCAGGGTTTCGCCGCCAGAACGGTGAACGGCTGGTGCGGGAGCGGCGAAAAGAGTCCCACGTGCACCGTATCCGGATCGCCGCTTTTAGTGGACAAATCAAGAAATAAAACGGCTTGAATGGAATGACATCATTTCTCATCGGAGTCGCCGTCGAGGGTGGCGCATGTTTCAGAGCCGGCTTTTCCTGGGTACCCCTGACTCGATATGCCTATTCGGTGGCCGACGGAAATGTCCATCGCATAATCATGAGGATCCCGGTGATTGCTCGTCACAGAACAGCGCATTCGCGCGGGTGGGCAGGCCGACGCGCATCATGGTGGACCATTTCGCCGAGGTCCACCGGTGGTGCGGGCGTTCGTCCGGTCCCGCCGCAGGAAACGGGGGCCACCCGGGTCGCCGCCATGCTGGGGCCGGCCTTTGTGGCGGCGATCGCGTACGTCGACCCCGGGAACGTGGCCACCAACCTCACCGCGGGTGCGACGCTGGGCTACACGCTGGTGTGGGTCGTCGTGGCGGCCAGTCTCGTCGCGATCCTGGTGCAGTTCCAGGCGGCGAAACTCGGTATGGCGACCGGGGAGAGCCTGCCGAGCCTGTGCCGTCGGCGCTTCACCCGGGCAGGCCGTCTCATGCTGTGGTTGCAGGCCGAGGTGGTCGTGCTCGCGACCGATCTGGCCGAGTTCGTGGGTGCGGCCATCGGCATGCACCTGCTGTTCGGGATGCCGGTGGCGGTGTCGGCGCTGTCCACGGCCGTGGTGTCGCTCGCGCTGCTGGAACTGCGGCGCAAGGGGCGCACTCGCCCGTTCGAGCTCATGAGTGCCGCGGCGCTCATGTTCGTCGGCGCGGGCATCGGCTACGACATCGTCGTCACGGGCAACCAGTCGGTGAGCGGCCTGGCCGCCGGGCTGATCCCGAGCCTTGGCGGTGAGGGAGCGCTGCTGCTGGCCATGGGCATCGTCGGCGCCACGGTCATGCCCCACGCGGTCTACCTGCACTCGGCTCTGGTGCAGGGGCGCGGCATGACGACCGAGGCGGTCCGCCGCCAGCCCGTCCTCGTCCGCCGGATCCTGCGCCTGGACTGCTCGCTCGCCCTGGGCGTGGCCACGGTCATCAACGTGTCGATGATCGCCCTCGGCGCCGGGCTCGGCGCCGCGACCGGCGGTGGGTGGACCGGCGATCTGGAGGCCGCCCATGCGGAGCTGGGCGCCCGGATCGGTGGAGCCGCCGCCCTCGCCTTCGCTGTCGCGCTGCTGTCGTCGGGGATCTCCTCCTCCGGGATCGGAACCCTCGCCGGCGACATCGTGATGAGGGGTTTCCTCGGCCGGCGGGTGCCGGTGCGCGTGCGCCGGATCGTGACCATGACGCCGGCGGTTCTTGCCCTGTTCTCCGGCGCTTCCCTGACCGACCTGCTGGTTCTGAGTCAGGTGGTCATCTCCCTCGGCGTGCCCGTGGTGCTGTTCCTGCTCGTCTCTTTCTGTCGTGATCGTTCGCTGATGGGTGAGCTGGTCAACGCCCCGCACACGACCTGGATCGCGGGTACGGCCGCAGTGATCGTCGCGGCCCTGGGCTGCTCGTTGCCGGTTTTCCTGCTGTTGTGAGCTGTGAACGGGATCTTTCGATGCACGACCAGACCGGGCCCGGCTCCGGCGGGGCCTCACCGGAGACGTTCATTCCGATTTCCCTGTGCCGGATAAGGCGCAAGTTCTTCGTGTTCGCCGGTCTGACCGTCGGCTGCGCGATGTTCGAGGCGACCGTGTGGCTCACCCTCGTGCTGCTGCTCACATCTGTCGCCATTTTGCTGGCCGCGGGGATCCTGGGCGGGACGGAGCTGATCCGTTCCGTTCTCCTCATGCCGCCGAAGCGTGAATCGCGATGCAAGCCGTGAGCCGTCATCGGCGGACCGGGTCACCGGGGTTTGCGCGGGCGACGATGAGCGGGTCGATCGGGGTGAAGGGAAATTGCGGCAGCTCCCGCTCGGGAATGTCGAAACTCGCGGCGAGGACTTCGCGGGAGAATGCCGAGGCGGTGGCCCGGTAGCCGATGTCGCCGGGCATGGGCTGGTCGAAGAAGATGAGGAAGTGAATGTCCTCGTCGCCGATGACCTCGATGTGGTGCGGAAAGGCGCGCGGCACGAAGTACATGTCGCCGGGGCCGAGCAGGTATTCGTCGAGGGTGTTGTCGGGGTCCAGGACGCGCATGCGGGCGTGCCCCTTGGCGACATATCCCATCTCGGCGGTGATCGGATGCCAGTGCGGTTCACGCATCCCGCTCTCCCTGATACGCAGGGAGTACATGGAGATGTCCTCCAGGGCGGCCCAGTACTGCTTGCGGGCCAGGCGCGCGTCGCCGTAGGCGTACGACAGCGGCGTATGCTGACCTTCCGCGTCGAACAGATGGGCGTTGGGCAGCCCCGCCGTGGACGGGACATCGGCCGAACCGGCGCGCCGGACGATCTGCTGAGCCGGAGACCGCTCGAAGGCGGCGAACGCCGACGCGGGCAGGTCGTAGGTGTTACCGAGCACGGCATCGGTCATGGCGTTGAAACTGGCGTGCAACGAGAAGTGCTGCGGGCGCTCGCTGCGCAGCGCGAGAAGGAACTCGGCGCGCTCGTCGCCGATGTTCTCGATGTGGTAAATGGCGCCGGACTCGACGTGATACATCTGACCGGCTCGGACGATGAACGACGAGAAGGCGTCGGCGTCGCCCAGGATCGACACCAGGACCGTGCCGGCAAGGCAATAGCCGAGCTGGTTGGCGTTGACGTTCCACTGCGGCTCGCGGATGGCGCCGGGCTCCAGCACGACATGCTTGAGCGAGAGCCGGTTGAGGATCGGCAGCACGGTGGCGTCCACCATGGTGACCGATCCGAGCTCGTTCTCGAATGCGGGTGGCAGAGCCGCCAAAGAAGTGATGTGCGGCGACGTACTCGTCATGACTTCTCCTTCGTAACCGCATGCCGACGATCGAAATCCCGTGCGCGGCATCGCGGAACATCGTCCTTGGAGCGCAGGGCACGCCCACGCGGCCGATCCAGTGATCGATCTTCATGTGCTGGCGTATGCCCAGGTTAAGCAGCGCGTGTCCGCTGTGGCGGACTGCGTCACGGCGTGTCGCCCGATCATGGCCCTTCCGGTCGCCCTGGTTCGCGCGGCACCGCCATCTCGTGCCGCAAGATCAATATCTCTGCGTCTTCGGCCGCGGAGGAACGAGACAGCGGGACGAGCCACGCGAAGATCTGCGTGGCGATCAGGTGGAGCAGTCGCACGAGTACGAGGATCGATGATGTCGTATCGGTGCGGGGAGCGTCGTCCCAGGTCGGGAGCTGTGCAATTGAGCCCTTGCGCACTGCGTACGTGGCGCTGATCGTGTTAATGAAAACACGCCAGTCAGAAGGGCGAGCGCGCACCGGGGGAGCGGCGGGGGAGCCGCTGCCCGAGGCGGTCGTTGCGGTCTCCGGCGAGTCGGCGGCTCCGGGCCCGGTCGGAGGGCTGCGATCCGGGCGTTTTCTGCTAATACGGATTATTACTGGGCTATCACCTCTTGACCCCACCCTTCGTGAAGTCTCACACTCTCTGCTAATGCGCATTATCGAGGAGACGGATGGTGGCAAGACGCCTCACCCAGCAGGACATCGCCCGCATGGCGGGGGTGAGCCAGACCACCGTGTCGCTGGTGCTCAGCAACCGCGTGGACAGCGCGGTGCGCATCTCGCCCAAGACCCGGCAACGGGTGCTGCGGGTGATCAGGGAGACCGGCTACATCGCCGACCCCGCCGCCCGCAGGCTCGCCGAGGAGGCCGGGTACGACCTGCTGCTGTTCACCAGCGCGCGGGCCACGCGCGGCAAGCGGCGGATCTTCAACGACGACAGCCAGGGCCTGCTCATCCCGAGAGGTCACGATCGTGCCGCTGTTCCGGATGTTCAACAGGGCCTGGGCCACTTCGGCACCTTCTACCGGGTCGCGCTTCCGCCGGCCAGACCGGCGCTCGGCGCCCCGGCCATCTTCGCCTTCCTGCACTCCTGGAACCTCCACCTGGAGCCGATCGTGTGCCTGTCCAGCCCGACATGTTCACGCAGCCGCAGGCGCTCACCCAGTTCGTCGACGCCTACGGCAGGCCCATGTGGAACGTCCAGCTCGCCGCCGCCTCCATGACCGCCGTGCCGATCCTGATCGTTTTCGTCCTCGCCCAGCGCCAGTTCATCGAGGGACTGGCGCACACCGGGCTTAAGGAGTGATGTCCTGTGTACTCCCGACGTGGTTTCGTCTCCCTGGCCGCCGGCGCGGCCGCCTTACCGCTGCTGCCCGAGCCCGCCGCCGCCGATCCGCTCGCGAGCGGGTGGGACCTGCCGGGGTCGGTGTTCGTGACCGCGCCGCCCGACCCGCAGGCCGTGCTGCTCGGCGGGCCCGGCTTCGAGACCCACGCCGATGGCGTCGGCGACGACACGGCGGCGTTGCAGGCCGCCATCGATGAGGCTTCCCGGCGCGGTATCGCCAACAAGCTCGGCGACATCCTCGGTGGCGTGCGCGACTTCCCCCACGGTGACGGGGGCGGCGTCGTCCTCGTGCCCGAAGGCACGTACCGGCTGTCGGGTACCGTCCGGGTGTACGACTCGGTCCGCGTGATCGGCTTCGGCCGCCGGCGTCCCCGTCTCCTGCTGGGGGAGAACACCCTCGGCTACGCGTCGGGGACGGCGAAGGACGTGCTCTCCTTCGTACGGCGTCCCGTGGGCGGGCCGATCGCCTACGCCAACAACGACACCTTCGGCTCCGGCCTGGTCAACCTCGACATCACCATCGCGGCCGGCAACCCGGACGCGGTGGCCGTCCGGTTCGGCGGCGCGCAGCTCTGCCTGCTGCAGGACCTCGACATCGACGCGGGCGACGCCCGCGCCGGCATCGACCACAACGCCAACCTGATCCACCGCGTACGGGTGCGCGGCGGCGAGGTCGGCCTGAACGCCTACGCCGCCTCGGCCGGCTGGCAGACCACGCTGCTCGACTGCCGGTTCGAGGGCCAGCGCCGCGCCGCGGTGGCGATGGTCAACGACGCCAAGCTCGTCGTCGTCAGGGCCGTGGTCGCGCGCACGCCGAGGGCGTTCGAGGGCGCGCCGGGGCAGTGGCAGCACCTGTACGTCCAGGACTCCCACTTCCACGACGTCCGCGACGTCGCCGTGGTGCTCAACGACCAGGTCCCCGGCTCGGAGAACGACCTCATCCGGCGCAGCACCCAGCTCACCCTGCTGAACTGCACGTCCTCGCGGGTCAGCGACCTGCTCCTGCTCGCGCAGAGCGGTTCGCGTACCTCCGCACCGTCGCCGTCGGTCCACATCCGCGAGCTGACGTACGGACTGCGCGTCGAACACGCCCTGACCAGCGGCGAGACCCGGCGGGAAGGCGTGCACGCCGACCTTCGCCCGGGCGCCCCGATCGGCCGCTCCCTCACCAACCTGAGGCCCGACACCCCCGTGCCGCCGCCGACGCGCGAGTGGGTCAGCGTCGCCGACGTCGCGGCCAGGATGGGGCGCACCATCGGCATGGGCGAGGACGACCTGGCGGTCTTCCAGGCGGCCGTGGACCGCCACGACACCGTGTTCGTCCCCATCGGGCAGTACACGCTGACCGGCACGCTCCGGCTGCGGGCCGGCACCCGCCTCATCGGCCTGCATCCGCGCCAGACCTGGCTGCTCGCCGCCGACGGCCACCCTGCCTTCTCCGACCCGGACGCGCCACGCGCACTGGTGTCGACCCCGCGCGGTGGCCGTACCGTCGTGACGGGCATCGGACTCGACACCGCCAGGCAGACACCGGGCGCGGTGAACCTGCTGTGGCAGTCGGGCGCGGACTCCTATCTGGCCGACATCGCGACCCAGTTCGTCAAGTGGCACCCGGCGGACGCCCCGACGGGTGACCCCGGCTACAGCTACCGGGGCAGGCACAAGTACAGCATCTGGGTACGCGGAGGCGGCGGCACGTTCGCCAACGTGTGGAGCGTCAACGGCTGGGCGGACAACGGCCTGCTGGTGGAGGACACCCACGTCCCCGCCCGCCTGTACGAGATCTCGGTGGAGCACCACGAGACCCGCGAGGTGGTGCTGCGCGGCGTGTCAGGATGGCGCTTCCTCGGCCTGCAGACGGAGGACCACATCTACGGCTGGCGATCCCAGGCCGTCGAGATCGAGCGCAGCCGCGACATCCTGCTGGCCAACTCCGTTCTCTTCCGCGTGGCCACCGTCCTGGGGCCGCACCCGTACGCCGTGAGCGTCCGCGGCTCCTGCCGCATCACCCTGCGCGGCAACCGCGGCTACCGCGACAAGACCCCCGAGTTCACCCAGTGGGGCGCGGCCGTCCACGACCATGACAGTGGGCGAAGCGTGCCCGAGGTGGAGTTCACCTTGATCGAGGTGAGATGAGCCACGTCGGAGCGCCGCCCTCCGGTCCTGGGCGACGACCGTGAAGGCTTAGCCGGCCGCGCCGCTGTCCTGCGACGCCGAAGGGCAGTTCAACCTGGTCGTGGAAGCCGCCGTACGCGGCCTGGGCCTGGACACTTGTCTGCCGCAGCGCGACGGTGGCGAGGCCGCCCGGTTGGTCGCGCAAGGCATGGACGAGTGCCAGGTGCTCAAGCCCGTGCTGGACGGCCGGGTCCCGGACGAGGGCGGCTGCGTCGAGCTCGGTATCGCCCCACACCCCGGGCAAGTACTGCGTTGGCATGCAAGATCGACTGCGGCCGCTTCGGCGGCACCGACAGCGACAACCTGATGATCGACTACACCCTCGCCTGAACGGCCAAGCCCTGGACCACCTCGTCCAGGGCTTGGCCCGCCGGCCCGCGATCCTGCCGACATCGGCCACACCGTCTATGAGCCGCTGCACGGCCCACAGGCCGCCTTCCAGCCATGGATCGCCGACCTCGCGCCGCATCTCGGCCTCCGGCACCACCGCCTGGGGTCGACGGACGCGTCGTCGGTGCATGGGTGCAGGATCCCGGCGGTGTGGGCGAGCTGCGCCTGCTTGATGACGATGTCTCCCGGCAGGCCCGCGAGGCGTTGGCCGCCGAAGCGCGGCGGTTGGGCGCGTGGCTGCCAGCGGGTGTTCACCGTCTACCCCTCACCGGCCATGCAGCCCGGCGCCGGGCGTTGACGCAAAAGGGGTGGCGGGTGGGCCGGGGGCCTGGGGCGGTGCGGGTTGGCTCCGTGTCCGCTGCTCCGGGTCGGCGTCGCCCGGTTCTGCGCCCTTTGAAGACGGTTGCGCCGGTCACGGGGGCTCTTGGGTGCCGGCGGTGAGGCGTCGTCCCCAGGCGCGCATGTAGGCGATGGCTTCCGGTGGGCCGTGGACCACAACGGGGGCCTCGAGCGCTCCGATGCAGAAGGTGGCCCAGTCCAGGGAGTCGGTGGCGATCTCCACCCGGCACGAGGTGTCGTCGATGGGTTCGACCGTCCCGTAGTGCGCGATCTCCGCCCGCACCCGTTCGGCGGGGGCTCCCACCGTGGCGCGAACGGGATACCTGGCGGGCATCGCCCTGATCCGGGCGCGCACGTACTCGACGGGATCGTCGGCGGGGAGGGGGCGGGGGGCGAACGTCGTGCCGGTGCGGCTCGCATCACCGATGCGGTCGACGCGGAAGGTGCGCCAGTCAGCCCGGTCGAGGTCCCAGGCGATGAGGTACAGGCGGTTCTCGACGCGGACGATGTGGTGCGGGTGGACGGTCCTGGCCGCGGTCTGACCGGTGCGGGTGCGGTAGGCGAACCCCACGGTCTCGGTGTCGCGGCAGGCCAGGGCGAGGGTCGTCAACGAGGCGACATCGGTGACGCCCACGCCTGCCTCTGGGGTGGGCGCTGGGACGGCGACGGCGCGGAGGCTGTCGATGCGGCGTCGGATCCGTACGGGAAGCACCTGGACGATCTTGGCCATGGCGCTCAGCGCGGCGTCGGCCGACATCAGGGAGGGGCCGGAGGTGATCTCTTGGAGCCCCATGACGATGGCGGCGGCCTCGTCCTCGCTGAGTACCAGGGGCGGGAGCGAGGCGCCGGGGCTGAGTTGGTAGCCGCCGCCGGTGCCCCGTGCGGCGGTGATCGGATACCCGAGCTCCTGGAGGCTGTCGATGTCGCGGCGGAGCGTGCGCTGGCTGACGCCGAGGCGGCGCGCGAGCTCGTGGCTGGGCCAATGGCGCCGGTTCTGCAGCAGGCCGAGGAGTTCGAGGACGCGGGTGCCGGTCGACATGGGCCCACTCTAGGCCCGCTTGTGGACATATAGCGGCCACAAGCCCGGTGATGATGGGAACCGCCACCGAAGCGGGAATGGAGCGTACGCCGACACATGATCAGCACTGCCGATCTGTCCCGGAGTCTTCGGGCTCCCGGCGGCGATGAGGTCCGCGCCGTCCGGGGCATCGACCTCTCCGTGGCGCACGGGGAAACGGTCGCCGCTCTCGGCCCCAACGGCGCGGGCAAGAGCACGTTCATGCGGATGCGCTCGACGCTGCTCCCGCCCACGGGCGGCACCGCGCGCGTCGCCGGCTTCGCCGTGCGGACCCAGGCTCCGCTGGTGCGCGAGCGCATCGGCTACGTCGGCCAGGGCAACGGCGCCGGGCACACCCAACGGGCCCTGGACGAGGTCGTCACCCAGGGCCGCATCTACGGCCTCGACCGGGCCGCCGCCCGCGACCTCTTCGCCGGACAGATCGCGATTCCCGACGTCGGCTACGGATTCCTCGCCGCCGGCGCGACCGCCGTCCTCGGCTTCCTCCTCGGGCTCCGCGCCCTGCGCGCCAGCACCGACTGACAACACTCACACGAAAGGACCCACGAACATGCGCATCCTCGTCACCGGAGCGACCGGCCAGGTCGGGCGGCACCTCGTCGGACAACTCCACGAAGCCGGACACGACGTCCGCGCACTCTCCCGCACCCCCGCCAAAGCCGACCTCCCGGCCGGTGTCGAGGTGGTGGCGGGCGAGCTCACCGATGCCGCCACGCTCGGAGCAGCCTTCGAGGGGGTCGACGCGATCCACCTGATCACCTTCGGCGGCGACCACGACCTGACCAACGGCCCCGAGATCATCGACCTCGCCGTACGCCACGGCATCACTCGGGCCACGGTTCTCGGCGGCTGGTCGCCCACCAGCATCGAAAGCGCCCTGGAGTCCAGTGCGATCCGCTGGACCCTGCTGCAGCCGGCGGAGTTCATGTGCAACGCCCTCGAATGGGCCGATGAGATCCGCTCCCAGGGCACCGCGTCCATGCTCGCCACCTTCCCCAGCGCGATGGTGCATGAGGCCGACATCGCCGCCGTGGCCGCCACCGCGCTCACCCACGAGGGCCACGAGGGCCGGAGCTACCCGATCACCGGGCCCGAAGCCCTCACCCCGGCGGAACGCGTCCGGATCATCGCCGAGGCCACCGGGCAGGACATCGCCTTCGTACACCTCAGCGAGGACGCGGAGCGCGCCCGGCTGCGCGGCTACGGATACGACGAGGACTACGTGGAGTTCGGAATCCAACTGGCCACGAACCCGCCCGGGGCCGGCGGTGTGGTCCTGCCCACCGTCGAGGACGTCACCGGCACGCCCGCGCGAACCTTCGCCCAGTGGGCGCGGGAACACGCTGAACGGTTCCGCACCGCGCCCTGACCCGCACGGGCCGAACCCGTGGCTCCGCACAGCGGGGATTCGGGCGTCGGGCTGGTCTTGTTCAGAGATGAGGAGTTCCGACACGCCGCACCACCCCGCCCGGTGGTGCCCGATGCTGCACCAGGCGGAGCGTGAGCCGATCTTCTCGGCGAAGATCGGCACCCGCGTGAAGGTGCGGCCGGAGTTCGCCAAGGCGTTGGACTTCGCCCGCACCATCAAGACGGCGGCTCCGCATCAGCGGGTGATCTTCACGGTGCATGAGATGAAACGCCTGGGGCGAGGCCGTGGCGATCCGCACCCTGACCGTCAAGGGCGGGGAACCGCTATCCCCCCATATCGGTCCCAGCCCGTGGAAATGCGGTCGTGGTACTTGTCGGCCTCGGCCGCGTCCTGCATCCAGTTCCACTCCCCATCGGCCGCGGGCACCGGGTACGTGCGGATCCGTTCGGCGATGTGCTGAGCCTGGTCGAGCCCGTCCCAGATGAGGCGCCGCATCGCCGGGGTCCGCTGCCGCTCGTCCCGGGCATAGATCCGGTACCCGAAGTACGCCGCCGCGATCGCCCGGTGCAGCCTGGCGGTCAGCAGGGTGCGCTCGAAGTACGCGTGGAGCTGCTGGAAGTGTTCGGGCGCCAGCGCGCGCCGGGCCTTGGCGATGTCGCGCAGCGCGCTTTCGGCCACCCGCACCCCGTGGTCCTTCTCCGTCAGCACATAGCGGAGGTACGTGGGCGTCATATGGTCGCCCGGCGTCACCCAGCCCCGGTCCAGCACGTACTGCGCCTCCCTGGCCAGTGTGGGATCGGCCTTGCAGGCGGCCGGCGACAGGTGGTCGACCACGTCGAGCCAGAAGTGGAGCCGCTTGTTCACACCGTGACGCACATACGTGACGGGCGGCTCGATCCATTTGCCGGACACGCTGCGGTGATAGCTCGAACAGTACGGCTCGTAGTCGAGCCGGGAGTGGTTGGCGGTGTTCGTCCCGAGACTGTACAGCACCGAGGTGATGATCTCGTACGACTTCGACAGCGCCGACGCGACATGACGCGCGGCCGCCCGCCCGTAGGTCCTGGCCGCGAACTCCTGATAGATCGTCTCCACGCTCACGTGGCGATCCTCGGCGGCCCGGGCCAGCGCGTACAGGTTGATCTCGGTGGGCGTGCCGATGATGCCGGAGTCGTCGTATCGGTCGGTCCTGGCCACGTAGCCGATCACGTTCGGGAGCCGCTGATAGTGGCGCAGCCGCTTGACGTGCTCCTCCGGCCACGCGTTGGCGATCTTCCCCTGGCCGTTGTACTCGCCCGCCGCGTCGTACTCGACGAGCACCGGCCTGCCGATCCGCGCGATCGTGGCATCGTTCGGGTGGGTGAGGAAGAAGTCATGCGGCGTCGCCTTGGCCATCACCTTGACGTCCGGGTTGCGCACCAACGCGATGGCGCCGATCGTGCGCTCCATCTCCTCCGGGAAGTAGCCGAAGGTGCGCAGGTAGAGCCCCAGCTGCCGTTCGCCGATGATGACGTCGGCGACCTGGTCGACCAGGTAGGCCAGCTTCTGCTCGGCCGTGGCCAGCTTCGCCGAGTGCTGCCGCTCCACCCGTGCGCCGGTCTCGATGAAGGTCAGCACCACCGAGTCGATGTCCGGCACCAGATCGAGCATCTCCCGGTAGTCCTGCTTGAACCACTCCCAGAACGCCGGGTCGTCCAGGTCGATGGTGCCGCCCGGTCCGGTGCGGAACTCGGCCGGGTAGTGGCTCAGGTCGTAGAGCGAGTGGTCCCAGATCGCCACCTCGGCGATCCCGGCGTCGTGCGCGGCCTTGGTGAGCCGGTTGGCCCGCGCCCGCTTGACCGGGTCGCGCACCTCCCGCAGGTCGTGCACGATCTCGTGACTCAGCTGCAGGTGATTGATCTTGTACGGCTTCGCGGCGGCGATCACGGCGTCGGCCCCGGCGTCGCTGTCGGACAGGATCGTCCACCCGCGCACCGGCTGTCCGGCCTCGGCCCGTGCGGGCAGCGCCACCACGCCCGTCGCCAGCAGGATCAGGACGGCGAGGAGGTGCCTCATTGCTCCACCCCGTTCACGAAGACCTTCCGCAGGCTCAGCCCGTCCGTGTACGCGATCTTGTCCGGCCCGGTCACGTTCGTGAACGCACACTTCTCCAGGCGCACCCCGACCAGGTGGTCGGTCTCCAGGCCGACGAGGTTGAGCACGGCGTCGGCCCCGTCGAGCCGGGTCCGCTCCATCCGGATGTCGCGCACCGACACCGGCTCCGTGCCCTGCTCGTTGCTCGCGTAGTCCATGTTGACGAACATCACCTCACGGTCCACGTTCCCGCCGGTGAAGTCGCGCGTGTAGACACCCTCGATGAAGCCGCCGCGCTTCTTGCCGGCCTTGATGTAGACGGGGTATTTCACCGGGTAGTTGCCGGGGAAGTCCGGTGAGTTGATCACGCACCGCTCGGCGAAGACGTCGCGCACCCCGCCCGACATCTCGCTGCCCACCGTGATGCCGCCCCAGCGGCCGGAGAACTGGCAGTCCTGGACCACGATGTTCTCGCTGGGCACGCCCACCCTGCGGCCGTCGGCGTCACGCCCGGACTTGACCGCCACGCAGTCGTCGTTGGTGTTGAACCGGCAATGGTGAATGTGCACGTACGACGACGCCTCAGGGTCGCAGCCGTCGGTGTTGTAGAGCGTGCTGACGACGGTGATGCCGCGCACGGTCACGTTCGTGCACAGGACCGGGTTCACGGTCCACATGGGCGGCTCGAGGATCGTGATGTCGCCGACCAGGATGTTCTGACATTTCACGAACTGGACCATGGCGGGACGCAGGTAGTGCCCGGCCCCGAACACGCGCTCCTCCACCGGCACGCCGTCGTCGCCCATCTTCCGCAGCGCCCGCTGGTCCCCGGCCTGCGGTCCGCCGTTGGCGTACCAGCTCTCCCAGGGACCCTGCCGCGCCTGGCCGTCGAGCGTTCCCCTGCCCGTGACCGCGATGTTCCGCTGCCCGTGGGCGTAGATGAAGGGGCTGTAGTTGCGGCACTCGGTGCCCTCCCACCGGGTGAGGACAACCGGCAGGTACGCGTTCGGATCGGTGCTGAAGGCGATCACCGCGCCCTCCGACACATGCAGCTCGACGTTGCTCAGCAGGTGGACGGCACCGGTGAGGAAGCGTCCCGGCGGCACCACGACCCGGCCGCCGCCCCGGCGATGGCACTCGCCGATCGCCGCCGCGAACGCGGCCGTGCAGTCGGTCGTGCCGTCGCCCACCGCGCCGAACGCGGTGATGTCCCACTCCCGGCTCGGGAACCGGGGAGGTCGGATCTTGCGCAGAATGTCCGGCACCTTGCGCCACGGATCGGGAGGCCGGGACTCGGCCGCCGCCGGGCCGGTCCCGGGCAGGAGTGAGGCCGCGGCGAGGGATCCTCCGGCCTTGAGCAGAGAGCGTCGGGAGGGCATGGTCACCACCGGGGGGTCGTGGAGTGAGAGGCGATGTCGTCCCACAGGCCGGCCGGGACGGGGTGGTCCAGCGCCCGCAGGTTGGCGGCGATGTGGGCCGGGTGGTGGGCCCCGACGAGGACCGTACGCACGGCCGGGTGCCGCAGCGGGAACTGCAGGGCCGCCGCGGGCAGCGGGACGCCGTGCCGGGCGCACACGGCGGCGAGTGCGTGGGCCTCGGCGGGCGCGTCCGGCGGTGGCTGGGATCCGGCCAGCAGGCCGCGGTGCAACAGGCCGGCGGCGATGACCGGGATCCCGCGATCCAGGCAGAGCGGGAGCAGTTCGTCGAAGGCCGTGCGGCGCAGCAGGGTGATCTGGTTGGCGGCCAGCAGCAGATCGAGGTCCGTGTGCCTGACGAAGTCCACCAGCATGGGGGACTGGTTCATGCCCACACCGATGGCCCGCACGACGCCCTGGGAACGTAGGTCCGCCAGCGCCGGATAGGCCTCGTTCAGCGCCTGCGGCCAGTGGTGGTCCGGGTCGTGGATGAAGAGGATGTCCACGTGGTCGAGGCCCAGGCGGTCGAGGGACTCCGCGACGCTGCGCAGGACCCCCTCGCGGCTGAAGTCCCACTCGACGTGCCGGTCATCCGGTACGGCGAAGCCGCCGTTGTCACCCGGCCCCGGGCGGACGAGCCGGCCGACCTTGGTCGACAGGACGAACTCCGACCGGGGCCGCAGTCGCAGTGCGCGGCCCATGCGCCGCTCCGACAGGCCGAGCCCGTAGAAGGGGGCGGTGTCGAAGTAGCGGATGCCGCCCTCCCAGGCGGCCTCCATCACCGCGGCGGCCTGCGCGTCCGAGACGGCGTGCACGTAGTTGCCGAGTGGCCCGCCGCCCAGCCCCACGGCGGGCGTCATCGGGGTTCCAGGTGCAGCCAGGTGGTGACCACCTCGGAGACCGCCTCCAGGTGGTGATCCTCGCCGGCCTCCACGATGAGCACATCGCCCCCAGAAAACTGTGAAATTTCGCCGTTTATGTGGACCTTTCCGCTGCCAGAGAGGATGAGGAAGATCTCCGGGTCCACGTGCGTATGAGCCTCGTGTGCATGGCTCACCTGGCCGGGGCGGAGTGTCGACACCCCACCGGACGCCACCCGGAAGCCGGGCAGCGAAACCCCCGCGCGCATGTCCGCCAGCGTGCTCCTACGCACCGTCGCCCGCCCCCTTGGTGGCCGGTCCGCCGCGGTACGGCTGTCGTTCGTGATTCAAGAGCTCACCTTCCGGCGATTCCCGTGAGCGTGACGCCCCGGATGAACGTCTTCTGCGCCAGGAAGAAGACGACGAGGATGGGCAGCATCGACAGCAGCGCGACGGCCATCATCTGGTTGTACTGGGTGACGTACTGGCCGTTGAACATGCCCAGGCCCTGCGCGAGAGTGATCTTCTCCATCGAGCGGAGGTAGATGGAGTTCTCCAGATACTGGTTCCAGTTGCCGACGAAGGAGAACAGGCAGATCGCCGCGATGGCCGGCCTGGCCAGCGGCAGCATGATGCTCCACAGGATGCGCAGTTCGGAGGCGCCGTCGATGCGGGCCGCGTCGATGAGCTCCTGCGGGATCGTGGTGAAGAACTGCCGCAGCAGGAAGATGTAGAGCGCCACGCCGAAGAACTCCGGCACGACCAGCGGCAGGTAGGTGTCCACCCAGCCGAGTTCGGAGAACATGATGAACTTCGGCACCAGGGTGATCTCCCGCGGGATCATCATGGTCGCCAGCAGCGCGGCGAACAAGAAGCCGGAGGCCCGCGCCCGCATCCTGGCGAAGGCGTAGGCGGGCAGCACGCAGGAGACGAGGTTGCCGGCCATGGACAGGGCGGTGATCACGATGGTGTTCAGCAGGAACCTGTCGAACGGCAGCGAGCCCGTCCAGCCCTTGACGTAGTTGTCGAAGTGGAAGGAATCGGGGAACCATTGCGGCGGGAAGGCCAGGTTCTCCGCGTCCGACTTCAGCGAGGTCGTCAGCATCCACAGGAAAGGCAGCAGGAACACCGCCGAGCTGACGATCAGCAGGACGTAGGCGCCGCTGCGCCGGATCCGCCTGATCCGCTCGGCCTGCTCCGAGGTCAGGGGCGG
This sequence comes from Nonomuraea sp. MTCD27, assembly GCF_041950495.1. Classification (NCBI taxonomy): domain Bacteria; kingdom Bacillati; phylum Actinomycetota; class Actinomycetes; order Streptosporangiales; family Streptosporangiaceae; genus Nonomuraea; species Nonomuraea sp. MTCD27. Next base: position 106,909 of record NZ_JBGNUW010000027.1, read on the forward strand.
GCCCGGCCTGGTGCGCGCGGGTCCCCGATCATGCGTCGCGGTTTCGACGAGCACTCGGCGTACCTCACTTGAACTCGTAGTGCACCCAGCGCCTGGCCAGGCTGAACTGGATCGCGGTCACGACGATGACCAGCACGAACATGGCCCACGACAACGTGGCCGCGTATCCCATGTCGAAGTAGACGAAGGCGTGCCGGTAGATGTAGAGCCCCAGCACCATCGTGGCGTTGCCGGGGCCGCCCTCGGTCATGACGAGGATGAGCACATAGCTCTGCAACGCGGCGATGAAGCCGGTCACCACGTTGAAGAAGATGACCGGCGACATCATCGGCACGGTCACGCTCCAGAACCTGCGCCACCATCCGGCGCCGTCGATCTCGGCCGCCTCGTAGAGCGTCTTCGGAATGCCCTGGAGGCCCGCCAGGTAGATGACGATCGTGTTGCCCGCGCCCCACACGCTCATCAGCACGAGCCCGGGGATGGCCCACTCCTGGGAGGCGAGCCAGCCGGGTCCTTCGATGCCGACCGAGGCCAGCATCTTGTTGATCAGTCCGTAGTCGGGGTGCAGGATGTTCAGCCACAGCAGCGCGGTGGCCAGGCCCGACACGACCGAGGGCAGGTACATCACGGTACGGAACAGGCCCTGGAAGCGCAGCGGCTGATTGAGCAGCATCGCCAGCAGGAACGTGAACGTGACGCCGAGCGCCACCGCCCCCACGCCGTACTGCACGGTGTTCTCGATCGACTCCCAGAACTCGGAATCGCCGAGCATGCGCTCGTAGTTGGCCAGACCCACCCATTTCGGCGGCTGGAGCAGGTTCCACTGCATGAAGCTGAGCACCACCGCGGCGACGATCGGGCCCGCGCTGAAGAGCACGAACCCGATCAGCCATGGCGAGACGAACAGGTGGAAGCGCCGGGCCTCCCGGCGGGCCGGCGTGCTGGTGGCGCTCACGGCGGTCATGCGACCTTGTTCTCGGCCAGGACGGGCGTGACCTTGCCGGCGATCTCCCTCAGCGCGTCGTCCACACCGATCTTGCCGAGCATCGCCCGCTCCCAGACCGGCGCGGCGGTGTTCTCGACCTTCTTGCTGGCCGGCAGCCGCAGCACGCCGTCGTCGGAGGCGTAGTCGGCCAGGACGTCCTTGACCAGTTTCACCTCCTGCGCCGGGATGCCGAGCGCCTTGGCGTTGTCCTCCCACGCGGACTGGCGGGCCGGCGCGGCGATCCGGCGGAACTTGTAGCCGGAGGCCGACAGCCACTCGTACATGTAGATCCAGGCGGCGTCCTTGTTCCGCGACGATTCGGCCATCACCAGCGCGCTGCCCACGGCGGGGGTGAAGCGGCCCTCGGGCCCCTTGGGCACGTGCGTGGCGCCCCACTTGAACGCCTTCTGCTTGGACAGCTCCAGCATCAGCCAGGCGCCGTTGATCATCATGGCCGCGTGCCCGGACTTGAACGGATCCACCTTCTCCAGCAGCTGGAGCTCGGCCAGGCTCGGCACGGCCTTGTCCTTGATCAGCAGGTCCAGCCAGCGGGCCATGACATCCCTGGCCGCCGGGTCATCGATCATCACCTTGGCCTCGGCCTGGTCGAGGAACCGCCCGCCGTAGGGGAGGAGGAACACGGCGGTCAGGTCGGGTGACGGCTTGGGCATCGGGGAGAAGCCGTAGACCTTCTCGACGCCCGATCCGCTGGTCATCTTCCGCATGGTCACGAAGAGGCGGTCGAAGGTCCAGGTTTCGTCGGGGTAGGCGATGCCGGCCTGGTCGAACAGGTCCTTGTTGTAGAACAGCAGCTTGGGCGCCATGTCGGTGGGCAGGCCGTACAGGCTGCCGTCACGCTTGAAGTAGCCGAGCCCGGACTGCGGGATGTCGTCCATGTCGAACCCGGGCGTCCTGCCGATGTAATCGTCCAGGGGATGCAGGACCTTGTTGGCGACGAGGTTCTGGGTCCAGGAGTAGTGGTTGTAGAGCACGTCGGGCAGCGTGCCGCCGGCCGCCTGCGTCATGTACTTGGTGAGGAACTGGTCGAACGGCGCCGACTCGCGCTTGATCTCGATGTTCGGGTGGCGCTGCTTGAAGAAGAAGTCGAACTGCGCGTTGCGCACCTCGGTGACGGCGTCGGTGGTGAGCGCCACGGTGATCACGATCTTGGTGGCCGGGTCGGGCACGCTCGTCCTGGGCCAGGTCAGCGAGTTGTTGAGCTGTTCGGCCTCCTCGAACGGCCAGGCGTCGCTGCCCGGCCGGTTCGGGTCGATGACCTGCGCGCCCGACTTGACGGGGGCCGCGGCCTGCTTCTGCGTGCGGCTGTCGCCGCAGGCGGACAACACCGGCGCGGCCGCGGCCGCCGCCGCCAGGGCCAGGATCTGCCGACGGTTCATCTCCATGGGGGTGGGCCTTTCACAGGAAGAGCTCGATCACCGGCACCGCCACGTCGGGCCGTTGCACGGGGAGCTGCAGGGTCAGGGTGCCGGGCGGCAGCGCGCCCAGCTTCGTGTGCCCGCTGTCCACGGCCGGGTCGGGGGTCAGCGTGCGGATCTCCGATGCGTCGTTGAGCAACTGGGCGTAACGCACCTTGCCCGCCAGCCCAGGCAGGTGCAGATACTTGTACGGCCAGGCGAACAGGTGCAGGTAGAGCCGGTCGTCACGCTGGGTGTAGCGGCAGTCCGGTGGCGCCTGGTACGCGCTCGGGCCGGCGCCGTAGAGGGCGCGGCCGTGCAGCCGCGTCCAGTCCCCGATGCCGCGCAGCGTCGCCAGCGCCCGGGGGTCGAAGGCGCCGCGCCCGTCGGGCCCGACGTTGAGCAGCAGGTTGCCGTCCTTGGAGACGGTGTCGACCAGCATGCGCACCAGCAGGTCCACCGGCTTGTAGTCGAGGTTGTCGCGGTCGTAGCCCCAGCTGCCGTTGAGCGTCTGGCACGCCTCCCAGACCCGGGCCGGCGGCGCGGCCGGCTGGAACTGCTCGGGCGTGGTGAAGTCGCCCGGGATCTCCAGACGGTCGTTGATCAGGCAGTCCGGCTGCAGCCGGCGGACCAGTGCGGCCAGCTCCTCCGAGTGCCAGTCCGCCGCGCCCTTTCCGCCGGGTGTGAGCCGGCCGTTCCTGACTCTCGTCGAATATGAGAAGTCAAACCACATGGTGTCGATTCGGCCATAGCGGGTAAGCAGCTCTTCGACCTGGTGGTGCAAATAAGAGCGGTATATCCCGATATTTCGGCCAGTATTGCTCACACCCTCGTGGTACGCCGGATGCAGACCGTCGATCGGGAAGTGCGGATGGTGCCAATCGATCAGCGAGTGGTAGAGCCCCACCCCGAGCCCGCGCGCCCGGAACGCCTCGATGATCGGGCCGACCAGGTCCTTGCCGTACGGCGTGTGCGCCACCGAGTAGTCCGTGTGGGCCGAGTCCCACAGGCAGAAGCCGTCGTGGTGCTTGCTGGTCAGCACCAGGTAGCGCATCCCTGCCCCGGCCGCCGCCTCCGCCCACGCGTCCGGATCGAACAGGTCGGGGTCGAAGTGGTCCAGATACCGCTGGTAGTGCTCGTCCGTCAATCGCTCGCGCTGCTTGACCCACTCATGGCGGGCGGCGAGCGCGTACAGGCCCCAGTGCACGAACAACCCGAAGCGCTGTTCACGGAATTCTGCCAGTCTGGCGGCAGAGATCGGATGAATGCCGCCGGCTCTCCGGTCGTCTCGCTCTGATCCATGGGGCATGGCCGTACCGTAGACCTGGTAATTAACTTCGTCAAGAATTGAATTGAAACCGCTCTCAACCTAGGCTCATGCCCACTGTGAGGGGAGCCGGAGGGCTCCATCCGCCGCCGCCGGCGGGGCATGGACCGGTCAGCGGGCTGCGATCGACTCCTCCTATCTCTTTGACTCCTGGAGGGCCACGTGCCGAACTGGACGCTCAACGACGGGGACGTGGAGGCGGCGCTCGCCCTCTCCGGCAGGGGAGAGCTCACGCTGGAACTGCGGTACGCCGGGCGGGTCGTGGTGGAGCCGTCCAGGCTCGGTCTTCGCACCGCGCACGAGGACCTGAGCACCGGGCTGAGGCTCGCCGGGATGTCGGAGCGGCAGATCGAGGAGTCCTACCGGACGGTGACGGGGAAGCGGCGCGAGCACCGGTACGCGGCAGGGGAGTGGACGTTGTCGTTCGCCAAGAACGGGCACCGGCTCGACCTGCAGGTACGTGTCGGCGCAGGCGCCGTGGCATATCGGTATGTAGTGCCATGGAGCGGGCCGGTCACCGTGGTCGAGGAAATGTCGGAATACGTGGTGCCGGCCGACGCTCGCGCGGTCCTGCTCCCGTACGAGAACGGCCGCTGTGACTATGAGGAGATCCACCGGCACACCACGGTCGCCGCCGCCGAGCCCGTCCTGTACGGCTACCCGTCGCTCTTCCGGACCGGTGATACGTGGCTGTTCGTCACGGAGGCGGGCCTCGACAGCGGATACGCCGGGTCACGCCTGCGCTTCGACGGCCGGGCCTTCCGCCTCGACCTGCCCGACCCGTACGTGACCGCGGCCTCTCCGCTGACCACGCCCTGGCGTGCCACGATCATGGGAGACCTGGCCACGATCGTGGAGAGCGACCTGGTCACCAGCCTCGCCGCGCCCTCCAGGGTCGAGGACACCTCGTGGATCAGGCCGGGGGCGGCCGCCTGGTCGTGGTGGTCCGACGGCCCCTCCACCCGCGACCTCGGCGCCCAGAAGCGCTGGGTCGACTTCGCCGCCGCCCACGGCTGGCCGTACGTGCTGGCCGACGCCGGCTGGAACAAGGAGTGGATGCCGGAGCTGATCGCCTACGCCCGCGACCGGGGCGTCGGCGTGTGGCTCTGGTCGCACTGGCAGCACGTCGACACCGAGCTGGAGCACCGCGAGAAGCTCGCGCTGTGGAAGGAGTGGGGCGCGGCCGGAGTCAAGATCGACTTCACCGAGTCCGACGGCCAGGACCGGATGCGCTGGTTCGACGCCGTCCTGGCGGCCACCGCCCGGCTCGGGCTCATGGTGGTCTTCCACGGCGGCACGATCCCGCGCGGCACCGAGCGCACCTGGCCCCAATTCATGACCGCCGAGGCGGTCAAGGGCGCTGAGTGGATCAAGCCGAGGCCCGGCAAGGAGCCGCTCTACCCGGCCACCCATTACCTGTCGCTGGCGTTCACCCGCAACGTGCAGGGGCCGATGGACTTCACGCCGTGCACCTTCACCGGGGTGCGCGCCATCTCGGCCGGGTTCGAGCTCGCCCTGGCGGTGCTCTTCGAGTCCGGGATCCAGCACTTCGCCGACAGCATGGAGGCCTACGAAGCCAGGCCGGAGGCGCTGCGGCTGCTGTCGGCCGTCCCGACGGCGTGGGACGCGACGCGACTGCTGTCCGGCGACCCCGCCGACCACATCGTGCTGGCCAGGAGGAGCGGCGGCGAGTGGTACGTCGGTGCCGGCGTGTCCGGCGAGGCCCGCACGCTCACGGTGCCGCTCGGCTTCCTGGGTGACGGGGAGTGGGCGGCCGACATCTACCGGGACGCCCCGGACGATCGGATCCTCGCCGAGACGGTCACCGTCTGCGCAGGGGACAAGCTCGACCTCGCCGTCGCCCCCAACGGCGGGTTCACCCTCCACCTGAAGAGAGAAACCCCATGACGAAGCGATCGACCGCGAGCTTGGCCGCCCTGGCCCTCGCCGCCGTCGCGGCCCTGCAGGCCCCCGCCGCCTCGGCCGCCGCCTGGACGCCGCGCTGGAGCCCGAACCCGGCGGACGACACCGTCGCCGAGGCGTTCGAGGGAATCGAGGACGACCGAGCCGGCTCCCATCCCGGCGTGACGCACATCTACGTCTCCGGGGACGCCTACCGCTTCGACATGCACACCCAGGACCGCGACGGTTCGGACCGGCAGCGCAACGAGGTCAAGGGCATGCGCACCGGCAGCGGCAGTTCGTACCTCAAGATCCTCGAGAACGAGACCTGGCGGATCAGCTACCAGCTGTACATCCCCACCTCGCTCGACGCCACCAGCAGCTTCACCCACATCGCGCAGATGAAGACACCCGGGTCCGGTGCGCCCCTCTACACGATGTCGCTGCCGATCTCCGGTGGCACACCGAAGATCAACGTCCGGTACTGGGACGAAGCGGAGCAGACCCACGAGGTGGGCAGCACGAATCTCAACCCGATCCAGGGCAAGTGGCTGAGCACCACCTTCGAGTTCAAGGCCGCCGACAGCGGCTACCTGCGCTGGACGCTCAAGGACGGCTCCACCACGCTCGTCGACAGGCGCCTGGACGACACCGACCTGTGGCGTGGCGACGACGAGTACCTGCGGCCCAAGTGGGGGATCTATCGCAGCATCAACAGCTCGGGCCTGCAGGACACCTACCTCCTGATCAGGAACCTCCAGGCGCACCAGCTCACCGGCAGCGCCGAGGATCCTTCGTCCTACGAGGCCGAGCAGAGCTCCTTCAGTGGCACGGCGCGGACAGCGTCCTGCTCCGGCTGCTCGGGCGGCACCACGGTCGGCTGGATCGGCGGCGGCTCCGGGAACGCGGTCACGCACAACGTCCAGCCCTCCTCCGCGGGCGCCAACGCCATCCGCTTCTCCAACGACAGCGCGGGCGCGCCCGACCTGGACGGGGTGACGCTCTCATGACGCCCGGCACCTCTTCGATGCGGACGCGCGGCCGGCGGGCGGCGGGCGTGCTCACGGCGATCGCGCTGATCCTCACGATCGCCCCGCCCGCCCACGCCGTGGCTCCCCGCTGGGAGACGCGGTGGAATCCGAACCCGTGGCGCGACGGGGTGAACGCCTTCGAAGCGCTGGAGGACGACCGGCGCGGCTCGCACCCCGAGGGGCAGCCGCACGTCCGCGTCCAGGGCAACGCCTGGCGGTTCGACGCCCACCTCGAGGACCGCGACGGGTCCGACCGCATGCGCAACGAGGTACGCGGCATGCGTGCGGCCGACGGCCGACCGCTGGAGATCCGCAAGGACGAGACCTGGCGGATCAGCTACCAGATGTACATCCCGGACACCCTCGACGCGACCACGAGCTTCACCCACATCTGGCAGCTCAAGAACTCTGACGTCGGCACGCCGCTCGCGCAGCTCTCGCTCCCGGTCGTGAACGGCGTGCCGAAGATCGCGGCCCGCTACTGGACGATGGAGGACAACAAGTCCCACGACTTCGCCACGGCCGACCTGGCGCCGATCCAGAACCGGTGGATCGACACCACGATCGAGTTCAGGTCGGGCGACGACGGCTACCTGCGCTGGGTGCTCAAGGACGGGCGGCGGACGATCGTCGACCAGAAGGCCGAGAACGTCGACCTGTGGTGGACACAGGAGCAGTACAACCGGCCCAAGTGGGGCATCTACCGCAGCATCAACAGCGCGGGGCTGCAGGAGACGTACCTGCTGGTCAAGGACCTCAAGGCTGAGCAGCTCGAGCCGGCGACACCGCCGGTGCGGCTGCCGCCGCCGGACCGGAGCCCCGGCACGTACGAGGCCGAACGGGTCGGCAACGTCTGGGAGGGCGCGGTCGAGCCCGCCTACTGCGCCGTCTGCTCCGGCGGCCGGAAGGTGATCCTCATCGGCGGCAACATCTACGACTACGCCGTGGTCAAGGGCGTGCTGTCGGGGACCACCGGGCCCCGGCGGCTGACCGTGCACGCGCTGGCGGACGGCTCACAGACGTTCTCGGTCAGCGTCAACGGCGGCGACGCCGTCCAGGTGCCGATGACCGGGACCAAGGACACGGTGACCACCGCCACCGTGCCGGTGAACCTGGTGGCCGGCGTCAACACCATCCGGTTCTACAGCCACACCGCTCGCTCACCCGAGCTCGACAAGATTGTCATCAGCCCATGAGACAGAACCTCAGCAGGCGCGCCGTGCTGACCGCGGGCGGCGCGCTGGCCCTGGCGGCGGCCGGTGCGCGGCCCGCGGGCGCCACCACGATCTGGCAGTCCCGGCTCGTGCGCCACGACCGGCACGGACGTCTGGCCTACGAGCAGGACGCCGAGGGCAACCGTGTCCCCGACTTCAGCCACGCCGGGTACCGCAACGGCGAGCGGCCCATCCCGCACGTGCCGGTCGTCAAGACCATCCGCCCGATCGAGGGCGACAACACGGCTCACATCCAGACGGCGCTCGACGCGATCGCGGCACTGCCCCGTGCCCGGCGCGGCGCCCTGCTCATGCTGCCCGGGGTGTACCCGGTGGCGGGCACCCTGTACGTGCGGGCCAGCGGCACGGTGCTCCGCGGCGTGGGCGACGGCGGAGACCCGGCCACGGACACGATCATCAAGGCCACCGGGAACACGCCTGAGGATCGCGACGTCATCGTGGTCGGCGGCGCCGCGGGCGGCGGCTGGACGGGCGAGGTGCCGGGCACCCGTACCGACATCACCACCGGGTTCGTGCAGGTGGGGTCGCGCGAGTTCGCAGTGGCGAACCCGGGGGCGCTGCGCCCGGGCGACAACATCATCATCACCCATCCCTGCACCGAGGAGTGGCTCAAGGCCATCGACTACGGCGGTCACGACGTGGGGCCGCCGTGGAAGGTCGGCGAGCACCCCATCTACTACAACCGCTATGTACGCGACGTATCAGGAAATGTCGTGAAGATCGATGTGCCGGTCTTCAACCACCTCAACCGCGCCCACGCCACCTCCTTCCTCTACCGGTGGGACCGGGCCGGGCTCGTCACCGAGGTGGGCGTGGAACGGCTGCGCGTGGACATCGAGTACCACGGCGACCCCGAGCAGGACGAGGAGCACGCCTACAACGCGATCGTCCTGCTGCGGACCGAGGACTCGTGGGTGCGGGACTGCACCATGCTGCACTTCACCCAGGCCGGCGTCGCCACCCAGGAGACCACCCGGGCCACCGTCGCGAACTGCCGGGCCATCGACCCGGTCAGCATCGTCACCGGCAGCAGGCGCTACAACTTCAACACCTACGTCTACTCGCAGCAGGTGCTCTTCCGCGACTGCTACGCCTACAAGGCCAGGCACGCGTTCGTCTCCAACGGCCACAGCACGGTGTCGGGTGTGGTGTTCCTGCGTGGCACGTCGGAGTACGCCCTCAACTCCAGCGAGGGTCACCGCCGCTGGTCCCAGGGCCTGCTGTTCGACGGCCACAAGGACGTGGACCCGCACTACGACTACACCCTCGGCCTGTACAACCGGGGCCGCTACGGCACCTCGCACGGCTGGTCGGCGGCCCACTCGGTGGCCTGGAACTGCGACGTCGCGACCAGCAGGCTGATCGTCCAGAAGCCGCCGACCGCGCAGAACTACGCGATCGGCTGCCACGGCACGATCACCGGCGACGGCCCCTTCCAGCAGCCGGCCGGCTACATCGAGGGTGCGAACCAGCCGGGGCTCCTCCCGCCCTCGCTGTACGAGGCGCAGTTCCTGGACCGGCTACGTGGTGGTCTCCAGTCGTAGCAGCCCGCCCTCGGGGACGGTGATCTCCACCGACCCGGGGGTCAGGTCCACGAAATCGTCGCTTTCGGTGCGGCCCCGGCAGTCGAGGACCGTGGCCCGGGCCGTACCGGGACGGGAGGTCCGGAGCAGCACGTCAGTGGAGGCGTCACCGTTGGCCACCCACAGCGTGCCGGTGGCGGGTGCCTCCACGGGCATCGGCGCGTACCTGCCGACGATCACCGTGTCGCCGGAGCGGGCCGTCACCTGCGGATAGGCCAGGTCAGGGCGCGCGGGTGCGAAGTCGCCCCGCTGCAGCACATCGACGTGCTGCCGGAAGAACGCCAGCCAGAACCGCAGCACCTGTGCCTGCGCCGGTGTCTGCGTGGTCAGGTCGACCGAGATCTGCGGCACCGCGAACAGCACGTTGATGAGCTGGGTGGCGACCCGCTCCGGGCTCTCGTCCGGGTGCCACATCAGCATGTCGGCGTGCACGGCCATGGGCCCGGCGATCAGCCGCAGGTCCACGGTGCGCTGCCGGTTGTGCGCCGGGCTGAGCGGGCAGTCGGAGGCGCGGATCATCGTGGCGTACGGCCACAGGCCCGGGCTCACGTACGGTTGCCGCAGCTCGACCAGGCACTCCTCGGGCAGCTGGGCCAGGAGCCTGCGCACGCCCTCGTTCACCGTGGCGCAGTCGGCCTCGGGGCCCGGCCGGGGCGGGTCCTCGACGGCGAACTGGTCGATGAAGTCGATCTTGAGGCCGTCCATGCCCCATTCGATGACCGCCCGCGTGAGGTGGCCCGCGAGCAGGTCGCGGACGTAGGGGTAGCGCGGGTCCAGGATGGCGGCGTTCATGTGCTCCTTGTAGACCAGCGTGTACGGTCGCACGCGATCCCAGAGCTCGGTGTGGCGGCCTACGAAGGGCAGGGCGTACCAGAGCAGGTAGGCGAGACCTTCGCCACGAACCTTCGCGACATGCGCTGAAATATCCGGAAACGAGGTGGGGGAGGGCCGCCACTCGCCGACGTGGCCGTAGCCGCGCCCCCGGTCGTCGCTGTGCCAGCCGTCGTCCACGATGATCGCCTCGCAGCCCAGCTCTGCCGCCGGGCGCGCCTGCCGTTCCACGCCGGCCGCGTCGACGTGCTGCTGCATGGCGTACCAGGTGGAGTAGGCGGGCATCCGCGCCGCGAGCGGGACGTCGCGGCCCAGGCCGTGCAGCGTGCCCCACCAGTCCGCCACGCCGGCCAGCGTCGTCGCGAAGTGCCGCCGGGAGAGGTCGATCCGCAGCAGCAGCCCGGTCCCGGGCCCGGCCTCGTGCTCGACCCAGAACCCGAACTCGCCGGTCTCCTCGACCACTCCGGTCCGGGTGCGCACGGGCCTGACGACCTCACCGGCGGCGAACGTGCACAGGGCCACGTCCCCGGCGCCGATCAGGCACCCCACCGGTGCGTTCTTCTCCAGCGCAGCCGTGCGGGGCCTGCGCCAGAAGGGCGGCAGCCCGCGATGCTCACCACCGTCGGCGGCCCAGAAGGCGGTGGCGTCCACGCAGGGCACCCGCCAGCCCAGCCGCACCTCGGCCGCCCGGTCGGGGACGACCCGCACCTCCACGACGCCCGGGCTCTCCTCGTGCACCGTCCAGGTCAGCGCGGCCGCGGACGTGCCCGTGAGCTCCAGCCCCGCCGCCGGGATGCGTACCTCCTCCCGCCGTTCGGCCTGGTCGTGCGGCTGCCAGATTCCGGGGGCCACGCTCACTCGACGCTCCCTGCTCAGGTGAAGAGGGTCTGGATGGCGACCGCGGCGGCGCCGCGGGCCCACTGCTCGAACGTGCGCGGCCGCAGCAGCAGCCGGCAGTCGGCCGCCGCCCCGAACGCCTGCGCCGCGAAGGACCGGTTGAGGTGCTCCTCGAACAGGTCGTAGGCGGCCAGGCCGCCCACGTCACCGGTCACGATGATGCGCTCGGGGCCGAACAGGTTCGCCATCGCGGCCATGGCCAGGCCGATGGCGTGCCCGGCCCGGTCGAACACCTCACGCACGGCCTGATCCCCGGCGTGAGCGGCGTCGATGGCCGCGTCGATGTCCATGGACGCGTCGCCGGTGGCCGCGCGCGCCGCCGCGACGAGGGGTGCCCTCCCCGCGATGGCCTCGACGCACCCGCGTCCGCCGCAGTGGCACACGGGTTCGTCGCCCCCGACAGGGATGTGGCCGATCTCCCCGGCCACGCCATGGGCGCCGGCCACCACCCGGTCGTTCACCACCAGCCCGCAGCCGATTCCGATCCCCACGGTGACGAGCGCGAACGACGAGGCGCCCACTCCGTCTCCGAACCACTGCTCGGCCACGGTGAGCGATTTGACGTCGTTCTCGACGGTGACGCTCAATCCGGTCGCCTCAGCCGCCAGCCGCGCCAGCGGCACCTGGTGCCAGCCCAGAAAGGGGGAGTAGCGCACCATCCCGTGCGCCTTGTCCACGTCGCCCGAGACGGCCAGGCCCAGCGAGTGGCAGCGCTCGCGGTAGGCGGGGTCGGTGGCGAGCAGCTCGCCGACCAGCTCGGCCAGCGCCTCGACCACGCCCTCGGCCGAGGTCGTGGCCAGTCTCCGGTGCGCCGATGCCACCGGCCGGGCGCGCAGGTCGGTCACCACGCCGATGAGCTCGTCGTCGGTGATCTTCACACCGGTGAAGAACTCCCGGTCCGGCCTGATGGCCAGTGGGCTGGCCGGACGTCCGGCGCCGGGCCCTGTCCGCTCGGTGGCCGCCAACTCCTCCAGGTAGCCTGCCTCGATGAACGGGCGGGCGGCCTTGGTCACGGCCGCGGACGACAGGCCACTGCGCCTGGCGATCTCCACCCGGGAAACCGGACCCTGGACGAGCACCATGGTGAAGACGGCGGTCTCAGCGCGCGTGGCGACAGCGAGGCGAGGCGGCATGTGCGCGATCGTACCACTAATTAACTTCGTCAAGAATTGAATGCGGAATCGGGGGTTGGGCCTCGTCTCGCGGTGCGATGGACGGTCCCGCGGTCCGAAGTCCCGGTGACCATACTGCGCCGCGATTCGGCGGCCTGGAGCGTTCCCATGCGCGGCGGCTACCGGCGATTCGAGGTGGCGGTGCCCGAGATCGCGGCCGTCCGGGTGACGGCTTGCCTGAGCGCCGCCGCGTCGCTGCTCGTCCCGGGGCGCGGCGGCAGGGGCGCGACCCTCGTCACGGTGGCGGCTCCGGGCGCACCATGCTGTCCCTGGTCGCCGCCCGCCACCTCATCGCGAGCTCCGCCAGGATCGGCGACCACACCAGGACCGGCCGCCGAGAAGGCCGACGCGTTGAGCGAGCGCGACGGGCTCGGCTGCCTCGGCGAGGGGCCGGCCAACGGGGAGATCGCGGCCGGGCGATGCGATCCGGCCGATGGTTCGACGCGCGTTCGAGGCATCGGCGCGCGTCCGTACGCTTGGACGGGTGACAGGCGACAAGTCCGGATCTCCGTCCGATGTGGATCTGTGGCGTGGCGCACGGAACGGTGCGGCCGCCGCGCTCGGCGCGCTCCTCGACCGGCATCAGGCAGGGATGCGGGCGGTCGCGCTGAGCGTGATGGGCAACGTGCCGGACGCTGAGGACGCCGTGCAGGACGCGTCGCTGATCGCCCTGCGGCGCATCGGCGACGTCCGGCAGCCAGAGTCCGTCGGCGCGTGGCTGCGCATGATTGTGCGGAACGTGTGCCGCTCGCGCCTGCGTGCGGCGGTCCCCACCGCGCCGCTTCCCGACCTGGCGGCGCCCGCGCAACAGGACGGTCCCGAGCAGGTCATCGACCGGCACGCGATGCGGGACTGGCTCTGGCGGGCGATCGACGAGCTGTCCCCCACCCTGCGCATGACGGTGATGCTGCGGCATTTCAGCCCGCGAACGCCCTCCTACGAGCAGATGGCTGACCTGTACGGCGTGCCGGTCGGCACGGTCCGCAGCAGGCTGAGCGAGGCCAGGGCCAAGCTGGCGCAGGCGCTGGCCACGACCGCAGACTCGGTGCACGATGACGCCGTCACACTGACCCGGGCCAGTGCCCGGCAGGCGGAGGAGACGCTGGCCGCGGCGGAGCAGGGATGGTTCGCGGAACTGGTGGCCGAGCGCTGGACCCATGACTTCGGCTACTACGTCGGCCGGGAACGCGTGGGCGGCCGGGACTTCCTGGTCCGCGGCATGGAGGGCGATCTGGAGGCGGGTGTACGGCAGCGCTTCGTCACCGCCGTCGCCGGCAAGGACATCACCATCTGGGAAATGGACCTGGTGAACCCGCCGGACGATCCGAATCACTGCCCGCCCGCGGTCGCCTGGCTCATGTCCATGAAAGACGGCCGGTGTGATCAGTTGCGGCTCTTCCACGCACCCACCGGCTGAACTTACGCAACCATGGGCGTCACGGCGAGCTCCTTCGCCGTCACCCGCGGGATCCCTGGCGCCTCCAGCCTGCACACCTCCTGGGCGCACCCGCGCCGGCTCCCGAGGTGGTCGGCGACTGTCAGGTGCCATCCAATCTGGTGTGGCCTCGCGTTGGCCACTCGTCTGGCACGGTGCAGCCCCGCAGATCGTGCCATCGAGAGTGGCCGTTCTTCGGCGAGCGCCGTGGATGACCACGCGGCCGGATGCCGCGTCACCGGACATCCCCACGGCAGCACTCCGGCTCGGTGATCCGCCTGGTGAAGGTCTGGACCATGCGGATGCGACCGTACGCGTGGAAAGCGGCTTGCCGTGAGAAGCTGACACGCGCAATAACTAGGAGCAAGTAGCTATCCCTTGGTAAGCTGTCAGCGTGTCCACGTACGAGCCCGACTTCTGCCCCCGCTACCACTCAGCCGTCGAGATGATCGGCCGCCGCTGGGCCGGGGTGATTCTGCGTGAGCTGCTCCATGGGGCCACCCGCTTCCGGCAGATCGGCGCTGCCATCCCCGACATCTCTGACAAGCTGCTCTCCGAACGGCTGAAGCGTTTCGAGAGTGAAGGCGTCATCGAACGCGTCATCCTCCCGACCACGCCCGTGACCATCGAATACCGGCTCACGGAAAAGGGCCGCGCCCTGGAGGCGGCCGTACGGGAGCTGTCCATTTGGGCCGAGACCTGGCTACCCGTCGAGGAGCCACCGGCCGCGGCTTCGTGAAACTGGTCACGTATGGTCGTGCGAGGTCGCCCCGTACGGCTTGGTGATCGACGGGGAACCGGTACGTGACCGGCCCTGGCGCGGCCTGCGTGCGGAGGGTCCACCTCATCACCGGGTTCACCGCCGATGCGCCGAGCGTGGCGGTGCTGGTGGCGCTGTACGGGCTGTCGGAATTGCGTGATCCGGACGTGCTGACGGCGATCCACCCTGCAGAGGAAGGCCGGGGCGGACCGGCTGCGGGAGGTGGGCCCTGGTTTTCTCCGGGCACGGCGGACACCGCCGGGGATGGGTTGTGGTGCCGGATCGGGCCATTCCCGGTGGGGATCCGGTGGCGGATCTGCTTGCGGCGGTGGAGTCGCAGCCGGTCGGCAGCTCGCCGCGTTGCGCGGTGGCCGAGGCCGGCCGCTCGCGCCGCTCGTGGCAGCCCGAACGGGACACGTCCCGCCAGGTGCACAGCGTGACGATGGCGTGGTGGTCGTTGTCCGCATGGCCGCTGGACGACCACCTCCTCGACCTCCGGGCACACCGGCTGGAGTACTAGCCTCGGAACTTGAGGGCTCTTGACCAGGGACCCTGCACTCGAGCCGCGCATCCCACCATTTCTGACACCTGTCGGCGAGGGGTACGACGAGAGGAGGAGATCATGGCAGGTGACCACCGTGTCGTGTTCGTCGTCTTCGACGGCATGAAGATGCTTGACATGGCCGGACCGGCCGAGGTCTTCGCCGAAGCCAACCTGTTCGGCGCCAAGTACGCGCTGCGTCACGTCTCGCCGTCCGGGAAGCCGGTCCTGACGTCCATGGGGGTCGAACTGCCCGTGGACGGAACGGCTGACGACGAGCCCGATCCCGACACCGTCATCGTCGTAGGCGGCGACGACCTTGTGAGCCTCCCCGTGCCGCCCGACCTGATCACCACGATCCAGAGCCTCCGCCCTCGCGCCCGCCGGCTGGTGTCGATCTGTACGGGCTCATTCGCGCTCGCCGCGGCCGGGGTGCTCGCGGGCCGTCGGGCCACCACCCACTGGCGGCACGCCCGGCTCCTGGCTTGCGCCTACCCCGATGTTCAGGTGCAGCCTGAGGCCTTGTTCGTCGAGGACGACGGCGTCTTCACCTCCGCAGGAGTGTCGGCGGGTATCGATCTGGCGCTCTCGCTCGTCGAACAGGACCACGGCCCCGACCTGGCGCGTGATGTCGCGCGCAGTCTCGTGATGTTCATGCAGCGGCCCGGCGGGCAGTCCCAGTTCTCCGCTCCGCTGGAGGTCCGGCCGCCCCGTACCCCCACGCTCAGGCGCGTCGTTGACCTGATCGCGGCGCAGCCGGCGCTCGACCACAGTGTGAGCAGGCTGGCCGCTCTCGTCGCGGTCAGCCCCCGTCACCTGGCGAGGCTGTTCGCCACCGAGCTGAACACGACTCCGGCGAAGTACGTTGAGCAGGTGCGGCTGGACCACGCGAAGGTCTTGCTGGCCGCGGGGCACAGCGTGGCGGAAACGGCGCGGGTAGCCGGTTTCGGCAGCCCCGAGACCATGCGCCGGACCTTCACCGCCCGCCTTGGCATCTCACCGAGCCAGTACCGGGCCCGGTTCGAGACCACCGGCCCGGGTAAGCGGAAGCCGGGCAACGATCGGTGATGGCGCCGGCGAAGGCCTCTCACCGCTGTGACGTGGCTGCTGGACGACGGTGACGGCGTCCGCGTGAGGTCAGTATCTGTGCGATGGATGTCAGCCTGCGCTGTGTGCCGGGGCTGTGGCGGCTCGTAAGACTGGAAGCAGTCCACTTGCCCCACAGCCAAGGAACCGTCATGCCGGAGACCATCGCAGGAATCACCATTCCCGACACCGAGCTGGTCAGGGAAGCCACGTCCCTCGTACGGGCGGTCACCGACGATACCCTCTTCAACCACTCACGCCGGGTGTTTCTCTGGGGGATGCTCAAGGCGACCGCACGCGGCCTTGAGGTCGATCCCGAGCTCGCCTACGTGGGAGGGCTCTTCCACGACCTCGGCCTCACTTCCGCCTACGCCACCAAGGATCGACGTTTCGAGCTCGACGGTGCGGAGGCTGCGCGGAAGTTCCTGCTCGACCACGGCCGGAACGAGACCCAGGCCCGGAATGTCTGGCTGGCGATCGCGCTGCACACCACTCCCGAAGTGCCGCTCCAGCTCGCGCCGGAGGTCGCGGTCGTGACACTCGGTGTGGAGACCGACGTCCTCGGTCTCGACCTCGACGAGATCAGCGACGAGCAGACCTCCGAGGTCATCGCGGCACACCCGCGGCCGGATTTCAAGAAGCGCATTCTGCGGGCGTTCTACAACGGCATGATCGACCGTCCCGACACCACCTTCGGGACCATGAACGACGACGTGCTCGCATACTTCGACCCGTCCTTCTCCAGGAAGGACTTCGTCCAGATCATTCAGAACAACGCCTGGCCCGAGTAACGTGCGGGATCGGCCCGGCCATGGCGGCGCGAGCCGCTCGCTGTCTGCTGACGATCCCGCGGACCGACTGCGCCAGGCGTCGCTTCGCGTCACGAAACAGCGCATCGCCGTACTCCGCGTACTGGAACGACATCCTCACTCGGATGCCGGCTTCGTCGCGCAGGCGGTGCGCGAGGAAATGGGCGCAGTGTCGACGCAGGCCGTCCACGACATTCTGGCCGCGTTGGGCGACGCCGGCCTCGTGGGCAAGATCGAGCCGGCGAGCCTGCCCGCCCTCTTCGAGCTGCGCACACACGAGGACCACCACCACGTCGTGTGCTGGGCGAGCAATGCCGTAGCCGATGTCGGCTGACCTTCTGGGACCTGTACGCCTCCTGCCGGACGCGGCAACGAACCGGTACACGCCACGGAAATCCGCTGCCCACCACCAAGGAGAAATGATGGCGTTCGAAGAGAACACCAACCCGTTGACGACAGCCGCAGGAGCGCCGGTCGCCGACAGGGCAACAACACCCCGGTGTTCTTCCACCGAGACCCGTTGAAGTTTCCGGATCTCAATCGTGCGGTGAAGCGTGACCCGCGCACCAACCTGCGCGACCCTGAGAACAACTGGGGCTTCTGGACGAACCTGCCCGAGTCGTTGCACCAGGTCACCATCATCATGAGCGACCGTGGGATCCCGAAGTCCTACCGGCACATGCACGGATTCGGTTCGCACACCTTCAGCCTCATCAACGCCGAAGGCGAGCGGCATTGGGTCAAGTTCCACTTCCGTACCCGGCAAGGCATCGAGAATCTGACCGACGAGGAGGCGGTGAACCTCATCGGTCAGGACCGCGAGTCGCACGGGCGTGACCTGTACGAGGCGATCGAGCGCGGCGAGTTCCCGAAGTGGACCTTGTACGTGCAGATCATGCCGGAGGCCGACGCGGAGACCTACCGGTTCCACCCGTTCGATCTCACCAAGGTATGGAGCAAGAAGGACTACCCGCTCATCGAGGTCGGCGAATTCGAGCTCAACCGCAATCCCGACAACTATTTCGCCGAGGTCGAGCAGGCGGCCTTCACCCCGGCCAACCTCGTCCCCGGAATCTCCCACAGCCCCGACAAGATGCTGCAGGGCCGGTTGTTCTCCTACGGTGACGCGGCGCGCTACCGGATCGGCGTCAACCATCACCAGGTCCCGGTCAATTACCCGCGCGCTGCCAATGTGGTCAACAGCTACCACCGCGACGGAGCGATGCGTGTCGACGGCCGATCATTTCAATTTCCGCGAGGACGACGACGATTACTTCACCCAGCCCGGAGACCTGTTCCGGTTGATGACGGCCGAACAACAGCAGGCACTCTTCGAGAACACCGCGCGCGATCAAGGGCGCACGAAAGGAAACCGTACAAAGGCATATCGAGAACTGCGCCAGGGCCGACTCCGCCTACGGTGAGGGCGTGCGGAAGGCCTGCGAAGCCCTCGGGGTGCTATAAGGGTGCCGCCCAGCCGGCGGTGCTGCATCAGGGTGCCGAAGACCTGCTCGGCCTTGCACCGCTTGGACAGCGGCGCGAAGCCGACGGTGTGCGGGGCGTGCTGGACCGCCTCCACGTCGATGCCCAGGCCGGCGCCATGGGCGGCGACCGCGGTCTTGCACCCGGCATCGCTCCACGCCTTGCCGGCTACCTACTTGCTCACCTTCGGCCCCATCAGTACGCCGGCACCGGCCATGAGGCTCGAGGTACTTTTCAGCGCACCGGCCTGCACCGCCCCGCCGCGGGTGATGACTGTCACATCTCCCGGACCGAACTTTCCCTTCCGCCACGCGTCTTGCCGGGCGTCCATCCCACCCACCATTGATCGGAGACCCATGGACACCACCACTCCCGGCAACTCGCCGTCGCTGTCGCAGGACGCGGCGACGGACGCGGCGGCCCTCGCCTTCCGTACGGGTATGGCGAAAATCGCGGAATCGCTGGCCGGAGCACACTTCGAGATCGCTCCACACGGCACGCTGCTGGCGTTCAATCGCGCCGCTGTCCCCGCGCTGAACCCCATTTTGAGCCCGTCCCGCGAACCGGACGCCGGCGAGATCGCCGTGCTCGCCTCGAAGGCCGCCGAGCTCAGCGACGGGCGGCCGTGGAGCATCCGCGTGCGGGGCGAGGTCGTGGCCGCGGAGATCCGCGAGACAGCGGACAAGCACCACCTGACGGTCGCCTCGCAGCAGCTTCTCATGACGAAGGGATTGACCGCTGAGGAGTCCGTGGCGAACCTGTCCCCGAGCGTGCGCCTGCTTGCGGGTGCAGAGTTCGCGGTCTTCGGCGAGATCATCGGGGCCGCCTTCGGCGTGCCCGCGGAGATCGTCTCGCAGGTGTACGACGGCGACGTGCTCGGCGTGCCAGACATCCAGGCCTACGTCCTCGAGCACGACGGTACTGCCGTCGCGGCGGGAGTCGCGGTTCTGGCCGACCGCCATGTGGCCATTGGCAACGTCGCAACATTGCCCGACTTCCGGCGCCGTGGCCACGCCAGCCTCCTGACCCGGCACATGCTCCAGGTGGCGGCACGGTCCGGTTGCATCGCCGCGTACCTTCACGCCGGCGACGCCCCCTCGATCGGATTGTTCCAGAGCCTCGGCTTCGTCCCCCGGGAGACCTGGACGATGTTGAGCGCCTTCTGAGCCATCGGCCCGCCGTCGGCGGCAGGCTTCCTGCCGCCGACGGCAAAGGGGTGCATATGAGCCCATTTCATCCTGAGTAGCGGCCCTCCTCGACGAGCTACGACACGAGGATCGCTTGTACGAGTGCGGTGGCACGGCGCGGGCAACAGCGCAGCTTGGTCAGCGCCTTCCAGCTTTTCATCTGCTCATGCAGCGCGCCGGGCTGTAGGGACTGTCCGGCAACCGATGGTGCCGTTCGGTCGCGCAGGTGCCCACCGCCGCCGACCTGGTCGACCGCGGCATCGCTCGCACCGGGCCAGATGGCTGTGGCTTACCGACATCACCGAGCATCCCACCCGGGAGGGGGAGCTCTACTGCTGCGTCGTGCTGGATGCCTACTCCCGGCGCGTGGTCGGCTGGTCGATCGACTCGACCCGGGCCGCCACCTTGGTGACCAGCGCGCTGGGCGTGGCCATCACCGATCGCGACCCACAGCCCGGCACGGTGATCCACTCTGATCACTGGGTGCAATACGCTTTCCTGGGCATTCACCGAGCGAGTCAGGGCCTCCGGCCTGTCGCCCTCGATGGGGAGCGTCGGCGACTGCTTCGATGACGCCCTGATGGAGTCGTTCCGGGGCCGGATGCAGACCGAACTGCTCAACCGACGGCGCTGGAACACCCGCCTGGAACCAGCGAACGCGATCTTCGAGTATCTGGAGATCTTCCACAACCGGCAGCGACGACATAGCTCGTTGGGGACGCTCACCCGATCGAGTACGAGATGCTTCAGCCAAAGACCCAGCCGGCATGACAGCCAACCAGGTCAGCTCCACCGAACTCGGGGCACATCAAAGTGGGTCTTCACAACTGAGGGTGTAGCCGCGGGCCTGGGCCCGCGGGTCTTGGGCCGCCCCTCATGATGTCGTTGACAGTTTCCACCCCAGAGCGGAGTCGTGGAGGTTTGGGCCCGCCGCTAAGACTCTTGTCGGGCCGTGCTGGGCCAGGCTGGTCAAGGTGGGTGAACACATCTGCACTCCCTCCTTCGGTGTCCGCTCCGGGGATACCCCGCGAACGCCCTCGGAGCCGACAGACTCGGTTGCTCAGGCAGCCGCTCCTTTGGCGGCGGTGGGACTCAGTCGCGGTCGGCGGGTCAGTCGTGGGTGGACGGTTCTGGTCCAGGCGCGGCGTACCGGGCGGCGATGGTGTGGACGGCCTCGTCGACCACTTGAGCGACGCGTTCGGCGCTCACCTCCCAGCCCGGCACGAGGAGTGTCGGCCAGAAGACGTAGTTGGAGATCATGCCCAGGAATTGGGTGGCTGCGAGCTCCACGTCTTCGACCCGCACCGTTCCCGCCTCGTGCTCGGCTAGGAGGTAGCCGCGTACGGACTCGAAGTAGGGCATCTTCCCGTGCGAGAACTGCGCATTGGCGAGTTCGGGAAATCGCGGCAGCTCGGCGATGACGATTCGGAACAGGTCGGTCATCTGGGGGCGGCTCAACAGCTCGGCGTAGCGGCGACCGATGGTGCTGAGCCCGTCGACGATGTTGCCTGCCGGTGGAGGATCCTCTTCGTCAGCGGTTGCCCAGGACTCGGTGACGATGGCGTCGAACAGGGCAGCCTTGCTCGGAAACTGCTTGAACAAGGTGGCCCGCGAAACGCCCGAGCGCTCTGCGATCCGCGCCAGCGACGTCCGGTCGTAGCCCAACTCGAGGAACAGTGCGGTCGCGGCCGTCACGATCAGCGCGCGCTTCTCCTGGGCGACGCGCTGGTGGTACGTCGTCACGACCCTGCTCATGGACCGAGCATACAAGATGAGTGGCTTGACTCACCATTGCCACCGATCTAGTGTCAGGGCAGTGGTGAGTCACTCAGCTCACCATCGGCCGGCGTTCATCACTGAAGATCCCGGTCGGTCACCCCGTACCGAAGGAACATCTGATGAACCGCTTCGACAACCAGACCGTGCTCGTGACCGGTGGGACCGGCGGCCAGGGCTCGAGCCACGTACGCGCCTTTCACGCGGAGGGAGCGAACGTGGTGATCGGCGACATCGACGCGGAACGGGGCGCCGCTCTCGCCGACGAGCTCGGAACCCGCGCTCACTTCACCCGCCTCGATGTCACCGACGAGAGCTCGTGGTCCGCCGCTGTGCTAGCCGCCGAAAGCGCCTTCGGCGCCCTGAACGTGCTCGTCAACAACGCTGGCGTCCAGAACCCGCCGGCGCCGATCGAGCACACGGAGCAGGCCACGTGGTCACGCATCCTCGACATCAACCTCACAGGGACCTTCCTCGGCATCAAGGTCGCCGCCCCGGCTCTGCGCCGCGCGGCAGGGGGAGCCATCGTCAACATCGCCTCGACCATGGGCCTGGGCGGCACGGCTCACTACGCGCCGTACGTCGCCAGCAAGTGGGCGGTACGAGGTCTCACCCAAACGGCAGCACTCGAACTCGGCCGCGACCACATCCGGGTGAACACCATCCACCCCGGCGTGATCGCGACCTCCTTCATCCACGAACCAGCAGCCGGCGCCACCGCGGCGATCGCCGACTTCTACTCGCCCGAGCCGTTCGCCATCCCCCGCCTCGGAGAGCCGACCGACGTCACCCGTCTTCTCCTCTTCCTCACGTCATCGGACGCGTCGTTCATCACCGGTTCGGAGTACGTCATCGACGGTGGGCTCCTCCTCGGCCCCGCCCTTCAGAACGAGACCGCATGAGCACTCCAGACACGACCGGATCGAACGACTCCGCACGGGACGCGTCTCTGTCCCATCTGCCCGATCCCATCCGGCGAGCCATCGAGATCACACCCGCCGCGGGCACCAGAGAACGGATCATCGACATCACGACGCTGGGGCGCCGCACCGGCCGACCACGCCGCATCGAGATCTTCTTCTACCGCGCCGCGGGCACCACCTACCTGTGTAGCGGCGCCGGCGGGGCCGCGACCGACTGGCATGCGAACCTTCTCGCCAATCCCGACTTCACCTTCCACCTCAAGAACGGGGTCCCCGCAGATCTGCCCGCACGGGCCACGCCGGTCACCGACCCAGCCGAGCGTCAGGCCGTGCTGGCGGAGATCGTCGCGGATCTCAATCAGCCCCACGACCCCGGCACCATCCGGCCGACACGGCTCGAAGATTGGGCCGACAGCCGACTGATGCGCATTAGCTTCCGCCCAGGACGTGACGGCCGATGGTGCCGATCAGGTCGATGTCTTGCCGGTG
Organism: Nonomuraea sp. MTCD27; assembly: GCF_041950495.1. NCBI lineage: Bacteria > Bacillati > Actinomycetota > Actinomycetes > Streptosporangiales > Streptosporangiaceae > Nonomuraea > Nonomuraea sp. MTCD27. Next base: position 129,775 of record NZ_JBGNUW010000027.1, read on the forward strand.
ATGACGTCGGCGGTCAGGGCGGTGGTGAAGCCGGCCCGCGTCGATGGCCGGTCGGAGCGGGGGCGGCCGCTCCGGACCAGGCGGTGTCGATTCAGAACCGGGGGCTTTCAGGCTCCGTTCGGTGAGTTCGATGAGCGTTGTTCTTCTTGCAGGGGAGCCTCCCAGGTGGCGGTGATGTCGCGGGCGACATCACGTAGGAGGTCGATGAGCATGTCTGCGAGTGGTGTGAGGCCGGCGTCGGTTTTGGTCACGGCGTAGAGCTGGCGGTAGGGCCTGGGGTGGGCCAGTTCGCGATGGGTGGTGCCAGGCGCATGAGTCAGGGCCAGGCGTGAGACCAGGGCCACTGCGATGCCTGTGCCGACGAGGGCCTGGGCGACGTCGTAGGACTCGGTCTCGAACCGCACGGTGGGAGTGAAGCCGGCCTCGCGCGCGGCGTCGTGGAACTGTTCGCGGGCGGCATGGCCGGCCAGGATGGAGACCCACGATTCGTCGCGCAGTTGTTCGAGGTGAAGTTCGGTGTCCGCGGGCTGCCTGGTGGCCAGTGGATGGTCATCGGGGAGAACCACGACCATCGGGTCCAACAGGAGCGGGTGGGCCCGTACGTGTGGGGGCGGCGCGAGCGGCGTGCCCCAGGACGCGACGATGGCCACGTCCAGGCGTCCCGCGCTGATCTCGTCCGCTCCGCGTCCGGACGCCACGTCTATGACGGAGACGTCGGCGTCCGGATGGCGGTGTCGCAGAGCCGTCAGGGCCGGTGGCAGCAGGTGCAGGGCAGCCGCCTGGAACGTCCCGATCCGCAGACGGAGCGAGAGGTGGCCGAGCAGTGCGGCCAGTTCCGCCTTGGCCCTGTCCGAGGCCTCCTGCACCGTTCGACCGTGGGAGGCGAGCAGCGCACCGGCCGCGGTGAGCGTTGCTCCGCGAGGGCCGCGGACGACCAGGGGCACCTGCCAGTCGCGTTCGGCCTTGGCCACCTGCTGGGTGACCGCCGCGGGGGTGAGTTGGAGTGCGTGAGCCGCCGCTGTCAGGGAGCCGTGCCGCTCGATCAACGCGAGAAGCCGCAGCTGTCCCGGATCCACCAGCATTCACTAATCCTAACGCTGCACCCATCTATTTTAACTTTTCTTAGGGCCGCGAGGCAGGAAGCCTGGTGGTGCACCCATCGGCCGCAATCCCCGGAAGGGGTTCTTTCCCATGCCCACGCATGTGCCCGTTTTCATCGCCACCACCTTGCTGCTGGCGATGCTGCCAGGCGCGAGTCAAGCCCTGATGATCCGGCAGGTTCTGGAAGGCGGCCAACGTACGCTCCGAGGCACGCTCGCGGGCAACGCCACCGGCTTCCTGCTGTGGTCCACGGCCGCCGCGGCCGGGCTGTCCGCCGTCCTGCTGGCCAGCCCCACCGCGTACGCGGTGCTCCGGATCGCGGGCGGCATCGTGCTGATGATCCTCGGGCTGAACACGCTACGGACCACGCTCACCACCGTCTCCACCCGCCCGCCCCGCGAGAGCGGGCGCAGCACTGGCTTCGCGGGCGGATACCTCACCGGCCTGATCACCAACCTCGGCAACCCCAAGGCGGGCGTGTTCGCCGTCTCTGTGCTGCCCCAGTTCGTGACCGCGAAAGGCCCGGTGTTCCTGTCAACCGTCGCCCTGGGAGTCCTGTGGGCGCTCGTGAGCGCCTCCTGGTACATGTTGCTCACCTGGGCCGTCGGCCGAGGGCGCGCCCTGGTATCGCAGCCGACCGTCCTGCGGGGACTCAGTGTGACCACCGGCGTCGTCCTGCTGGGGCTGGGCGCCGCGGTGGTAGCAGGTGTCTGAGGGCCGGGCCGGCCGCCCGTGGTGGTGGCGGGATCGTACGGCAGCCACACCAGCGACACGGCGGCCACTACGAGCACTGCCCCCACCAGCACGCAGCCGATCACGAACGTGAGCCGTCCCTTCACGGCCGCCCCCGCCGACGTGCGCCCGCAGGCGCGGATCGACCAGCCGCTGCACGAGGTCCGCCGCGTACGAGACACAGGCGTGCGCGGCCGACACCGGGCGGCTGTCCGCCCGAGCACGATCACCGATCCGCGACCGCACTCGCACCAGCCGGCTCTCATCCGCCACGCTCGCCTACCTTCGACAAGCGATCCGTCACGGCTCGCCTCCACCTGTTCGCCCTGGCCCTGTGAGCCGAGCACACCAGACCCCGCACATCAGGTGTTCGCGGGCAGAAGACCAACCCCAGCTGCGGACACGGGATGTACCACGTTGGCGGACAGCGGTTCTCCCCGGCTCGAGGGGTTGTCACTTCAGGAGTGACGACCTCGCATCGTCCGGACGACCTCAGCGTCGCGATCCCTCAGGCCTGTGGGCGCGGGGTTGGAGGTCGGGGAGTTAGGTGGTTCCCGCACGTGGGTACCCGTGACTGCTCGGTATGGGACTTGCGTCGCCGGCGAGTAGTGTCTCGGCGACGGCCGTACGGGCATAGAGCACGTATCTCCCCGTGCGGTGCGCGCTGGCCAGTCCGGCCCTGCGGAGAGCGGTGAGGTGCTGGTTCGTGCCTGGTTCTGACAGGCCGAGGCGGGTGGCCAGTTCCCTGGTCGAGGCGGGCTGGTCGAGTTCGGCCAGCAGTCGGGCGCGGGTCCGGCCGAGCACGGCGGCCAGCGCCTGTGGTGGGTCGCTCTCGCGGTGCTCCCAGAGCGTCGCGACGGCGCGCGGGGGGTAGCGGATCGTGGGTTGCCAGGGCGGGGTCGTGATGGAGAAGACGCGCGGCCAAGTGAACACCGATGGTACGAGCAACAGCCCCAGCCCGCCCAGCGGGCGCACTCCTTCGCAGATCGTCTTCGGCAGGCGCAGCGTCTCTCCCTCCCACGTCACGGCGGCGTCAAGGTCGCTGAGCATGCGCCGCAGGCCACCCTCGGCCAGTAACCTGGCGCGGTAGAGCACATCGCCTTCGAGCAGGGTGCTGATTCGGGGCCAGTAGGGCGCGATGGCCGCTTCCCAGTAGTCGCGGATCTCCTTGGCGAGCCTTTCGAGGCCTCCCGCGGGGTCGGCATGGAGCGCTTGGAGCGCTTGGGTGCGTGGGCCGTCCCAGGCGTCGAGACTCTCCTGAACCAGAGGTGCCATCGCCGCCATCGTGGCAAGCTCCACCTCCAGGTCGGGCACGGAGGTCGAGGGCGGCGGGCACACGAAGCCGACGATCGAGGTCGTCGGCACCGGCACCAGGTCGGACAGCAACCGCCAGTCGACATCGGCGAGCCGCCGTCGCACCCGCTCGACCCAGGGCTTGAGTACGGCATGCGCGGCCGGGTCCTTCACCACCCGCACGCTCGCGACGACCTCCCACAGAGGAGAAACAGCGAAACGGACATTGGCGGCATCCTGTGCGGTGAATGTCAGCTCGAGTCCCATTCAATTCGTCCTCTAGTTAATCAATAGAACTCAGGGGCCACTATCCCCTCCTCTTGGGGGCATGACAACTGTTGCCGAGGCACCGCTGCTACGTGACCCCTCGTTCCGGAACCTCTACCTGGCCGCAGCGGTCAGCCAGTTCGGCACCCAGGTCGGCTACGTGGCGATGCCCCTGCTCGCGGTGAGCGCCCTCAACGCGGGGCCCGGCGAAGTGGGACTGCTCAGCGCCCTCACCACCATCACCGTGCTCGTGCTCGGCCTACCTGCCGGAGCCTGGGTGGACCGGGTCAGGCGCCGCCCGGTGATGATCGCGACGGACCTGGTCCGCGCTGCGTTCCTGCTGTCGGTAACGGTCGCGTGGTGGCTGGACGCTCTCACGATGACCCAGCTGTACGGCGTCGCCATCGTGACAGGAGTCGGCACGCTCTTCTTCGACGTCGCCTCTCAGAGCACGGTCCCGTACCTGGTCGGCCGCGACCGGCTCACCGCCGCGAACTCGATGCTCGTCGGCACGAGCGCGGCGATGGACGTGGGCGGCAGGAGCACCGCCGGAGTGTTGGTGGCTGTCGCGGGCGCGCCGGCGGCGATCCTGCTCGACGCGCTCACCTACCTGTGGTCGGCCGTGTGGCTACGCCGGATCACCAAGCCCGAGCTCACGCCCGTCCCCGTACCCGGCGAGCGACTCGGACGGCAGATCGGCGAGGGGATGCGATTCCTCTTCGGCAACCGCGTCCTCGTCGCCATCGCGGCACAAGGCGGCATGGCGAACCTCGCGTTCCCGCTCTGCTCGACGCTGCTGCCCGTGCTACTCGTTGACGAGCTCGGACATCCCGCCTGGGTGCTTGGGGTCTACCTCGCCATCGGCGGGCTGGGTGTGCTGGCCGGTTCCTCGACGGCTCACCTGATCGGCCGCCGGTTCGGCCGCGGGCGTGCCGTGTGGATCGTCGGCGTGGCCACTGCGCCGTTCGCGCTCCTGGTGCCGTTCGTCGGCTGGAGCGTCTGGATCGCGGCGGCCGCATGGAGCATCCTGTGCTTCCGGACAGGGGTGAACAACGTGCTGCTCGTCAGCTTCAGGCAGAAGGTCACACCCGACCCGATGCTCGGCCGGATGAACGCCACCATGCGCCTGATCCTGATGGGTGCTGTCGGCGTCGGTGGTCTGCTGGCGGGCCTCCTCGGGGAGGTCTGGGGCATCGGGACGGCAATGTGGACAGGCGCATCGATCATGGCGCTCAGCTGGGTGCCGATCTGGCTCAGTCCACTCCGCCACGAGGTCTGATCCAGGCCCTTACCGCGGGCGCTGCGCGACGACATCGCCGGCACCCGCCGCCGCGCCGCCGCATACGGCCGAGACCCCGTCCACTCGACGACGTCGTGGCCCGCGGCGGTGACCTCACCGAGCGCGCCGGGCGCCCGCTGGCCGGGCGCAGCCTGCGGGTGTACGGCGACTCGATGCCGCGCGAGCGGCTGCTCGGCCCCGGCCGGCACCGGCTGCCCGCCACCCATCCGAGGGCCGCCGGGGGTGACGGATCGGGTGGGCTACTGGAGCCCGGCGCGGACGGAGGTGATGCGCCGGGTGTTGAAACCGAGCCAGTGCATCCGCCCCACAAAGCGCGCGTGCTCGACCTTGAGACAGCGGTCCATGACCACGCTCACGCCACCGTTCTCGGCGATCCGCGCGCCCTCCTCGTTGACCACGCCGAACTGGCACCACAGGGCCGCGGCGCCGATCGCCACCGTCTCCCGTGCGATCTCCGGCAGCGCGTCCGGGGCGCGGAAGACGTTCACGAGGTCCACCGGAACGGGCACGTCGAGCAGGCTGGCGTAACTCCGCTCGCCGAGGATCTCCTTCTCCCGGGGGTTGACCGGGATGACGCGGTAACCGTGCCGCTTGAGGTAGTAGCCGACGAAGTGGCTGGCCCGCAGCTCGTTCCCCGACAGGCCCACGATCGCGATCGTCCTGGTCGAATGCAGCACGCGCTGGATCGTGAGCGCGTCCTGGTAACGGTCGAGTGCGGTCATGCCGGGGCCACCTCTCCGACGCGGGCGAAAGCCTGCTCCAGGTCCCAGATCAGGTCGTCGACGGACTCGGTGCCGACCGACAGCCGTACCGTGCCGGGGCCGACACCGGCCGCCCGCAGCTCGTCGTCGCCGAGCTGGCGGTGGGTCGTGCTGGCGGGGTGGATGACCAGGCTTTTGGCGTCGCCGACGTTCGCCAGGTGGGACCAGAGCGTCAGCCCGCCGATGAACGCCTGCCCGCCCGTTCGGCCACCGGCGCAGTCGAAGGAGAACACCGCGCCGGCGCCGCGCGGCAGGTACTTGTCCACCAGCGGCCGGTACCTGCTGTCCGGCAGGCCGGGGAAGGTCACGCCGGAGGCCAGCTCATGCGACTGGAGGAAGGCCGCGACCGCCAGCGCGTTGCCGACGTGGCGGTCCATGCGCAGCGACAGCGTCTCCAGGCCCTGCAGGAACAGGAAGGCGTTGAACGGCGACAGCGCCGCGCCCAGGTCGCGCAGGGTCTCGGCGCGCAGCTTCATCAGGTAGCCGTACTCGCCGAACGTCTCGTGGAAACGCAGCCCGTGGTAGGCCGGCGACGGATCCGCGACCACCGGGAAGCGCCCGTTCGACCAGTCGAACGTGCCCGCCTCCACGACGACGCCGCCGATGCTCGTGCCGTGGCCGCCGATGAACTTGGTCGCCGAGTGGATCACGATGTCGGCGCCCCACTCGATCGGCCGGCACAGGTACGGCGTCGCGAACGTGTTGTCCACGATCAGCGGCAGCTCGTGCTCGTGCGCGATGGCCGCCACCGTCTCGATGTCCAGCACGTTACCGGCGGGGTTGCCGATCGTCTCGCCGAAGAAGGCCTTCGTGTTCGTCTGGATGGCCTTGCGCCAGGCGTCCGGATCGTCGGGATCGACCCACGTCAGCTCCACGCCCATCTTGCGCAGCAGGTGCTTGAGCTGGTTCACCGTGCCGCCGTAGAGCGCCGAGGACGACACGACGTGGTCGCCCGGCTGCAGCAGCGTGAACAGCGCGGCCGCCTGCGCGGCGATCCCGCTGGCGAACGCCACCGCGCCGGCGCCGCCCTCCAGGTTCGCCACCCGCTCCTCGAACACCGCGACGGTCGGGTTCATGATGCGCGAGTACGTGTTCCCGTACTCCTGCAGGTTGAAGTACGCGGCCGCGGACTCCGGGTCCTCGAAGACGTAGCTGGTCGTCTGGAAGATCGGCACCGCGCGGGCGCCTGTGTTCGGGTCCGGCCGTTGCCCGGCGTGCAGCTGCCGGGTCTCGAACCCGAACTCGCGGTCCTGTTCCACGCGGGGGACTTGGTCGGTCACATGAGCCTCTCTTTCAGACGGGCTGAGCCAGGAACCGGCGGATGATGGGCGTCTGTCGCGCCTCTTCCAGCAGGAAGCAGTCGTGGCCGTACGGCGCGTCGATCACCTGGAGCTCGACCGGCTTGCCGAGAGCGCGCAGCGCCTGCTCGAGCTCCTGCGACGCCGACGGCGGATACAGCCAGTCGGAGCTAAAGGCGATCAGCAGCGTGCGCGCCGAGACGCCGTCGACCGCCCGCGCGAGCGACCCGCCGCCGTGCTGCCGGGCGAGGTCGAAGTACGTCAGCGCGCGCGAGGTGTAGAGGTAGGTGTTGGCGTCGAAGCGTTTGACGAAGGAGTCGGCCTGGTGGCGCAGGTAGCTCTCCACCTCGAACTCCGGCTCGGTGATCGTGTAGCGGATCTCGTCGGAGCCCTGCAGCCGCCGGCCGAACTTGGCCTCCAGCGCCGGCGCGGACAGGTAGGTGATGTGGCCGACCATCCGCCCGATGCCCATGCCGGCGTCGGGCGCGCGGCCCGTGCCGTAGTAGCGGCCGCCCTGCCAGGCCGGATCGCGCATGATCGAGTCACGGGCGATCGCGTTCCAGGCCACCCCCTGCGGGTGCAGCGCGTGCGTGCTGGCGATCGGGATGACGGCGTCGACCTGGTCAGGGAAGAGCACCGCCCACTCCAGCGCCTGCATGCCGCCGAGCGAGCCCCCGGCCACCGCCGCGAGCCGTTCGATGCCCATGGCGTCCAGGAACGCGCGCTGCGTGCGCACCATGTCCGCGACCGTGATCACCGGGAAGTCCGGCCCGTACGGCGTGCCCGTCGCCGGGTCGATCGAGGACGGCCCCGTCGTCCCCCGGCAGCCGCCGAGCAGGTTCGTGGAGACGACGAAGAAGCGGTCGGTGTCGAACGCCTTGCCGGGGCCGATCATCCCGTCCCACCAGCCGAGCCCCTTGCCATGCCCTTCGGCCCCGAACCCGTCGCGCGTGCTCTCCCCGGACGGCGCCTTCGACAGGCCCGCCGCGTGGGCGTCGCCGCTGAGCGCGTGGCACACCAGGATGACGTTGTCCCGCCGGGGCGACAGGGTGCCGTAGGTCTCGTACGCCACGCGCACCGGGTGTAACTCCCGGCCGCAGTCGAGGCGCACCGGCTCCGGCAGGTCGAGGTAGCGGGTCTCCACGATGCCGACACTGCCGGCCGCGAGCGTGGGGGCGGGCTGCGACATGGGACTTATGGTAGCCGCCACGGGAGGTGTATGTTCAAATACCTACCGGAAATACAGGAGATAGGTGGGGCCATGACCACAGTCGCGAACGGTGTGAACGTGCAGGCGCTGCTGGAGGCGCGCGAGGTGCTGAAGGGCGCGCCCGAGGCCGCCCGGTTCGTCTGGCGGGCCTCCTCCACATGGCGGAACGGCGTGCACAGCACCACGACCGTCAAGGAGTTCTTCGGCCTCGGTGAGGAGCGCAGCCACAAGAGGGAAGCGGTGTTCGACGCCGACCACCCCGAGGTGTTCGCGGCGGAGGACAACGGCATCACGCCGATCGAGTACCTGCTCGTCGGCCTGGCGAGCTGCCTGACGGCCGGCGTGGCGTCCGTTGCGCAGAACCGCGGCATCCAGCTGCGCTCGGTCGAGGCGAGGCTCGAAGGCACGCATGACATCCGCGGCATCCTCGGCGTCGACGCCGACGTGCGCAACGGCTTCGACGACATCAAGGTGACCTTCACCATCGACGCGGACGCCTCGAAGCAGGACATCGAGGCGCTGGTGGCCCAGTCCCAGAAGCGCTCGGCCGTGTTCGACGCCCTGACGAACCCGACGAACGTCACCGTCGACGTCGCCTGAGCCCGGAAGGCCGAGCCACCATCGAGCACGTCACCACCGTCGTCATCGGCGCCGGCCACGCCGGCCTCGCCGCGAGCCACTTCCTCAGCGAGCGGTCCATCGATCACCTGGTGATCGAGCGCGGCGAGGTGGCGAACTCCTGGCGGCGCGAACGCTGGGACTCCTTCCGGCTGCTCACCCCCAACTGGCAGAGCCGCCTGCCCGGCCTCGCCTACGCGGGCGCCGACCCCGACGGCTACCTGACCACGAAGGAGGTGACACGGTTCATCGAGCGCTTCGCCGCGCTCTCGCGCGCTCCCGTCAGGACCGGCACGACCGTCACGTCCGTACGACCTGCCGACGACGGCTACCGCGTGACGACGAGCCGCGGCGAGATCGGCTGCCGGGCGCTGGTCATCGCGAGCGGCGCCTGCAACCGGCCGGTGGTGCCGCCGTTCGGCGAGGCCGTGCCGCCGTCCGTGCGGCAACTGACGCCGTTCGACTACCGTGCGCCCGACCGGCTGCCCGACGGCGGCGTGCTCGTCGTCGGCGCGTCGGCCACCGGCGTGCAACTGGCCGCCGAGCTGCGGCGCTCCGGGCGGCCGGTGATCCTCTCGGTGGGGGAGCACGTGCGGTTGCCCCGCACCTATCGCGGGCGCGACGTGCTGTGGTGGATGGACGCCTCCGGTGTGTGGGACCAGCGATACGACGAGATCGACGACCTCGCGCGGGCCCGGCGGCTGCCCTCGCCCCAGCTCGTCGGCACTCCCGAGCGCGCGACGCTCGACCTCAACGCGCTCACCTCGATGGGCGTCGAAGTGGTGGGCCGCTGGGCCGCCGTCCGCGACGGCCGCGCGCTGTTCTCCGGCGGGCTGCGCAACGTGTTCTCCCTCGCGGACCTCAAGCTGGAGCGCCTGCTGGCCACGTTCGACGCATGGGCACGTACGCGCGACCTCGAGCTCGGCCCGCCGGAACGCCTCGCGCCGACCCGGGTGCCCGCGTCGGCGCGGCTGCAACTCGACCTGCGTAGCGGCGAGATCCGCACGATCGTGTGGGCAACGGGTTTCCGCCCCGACTACGGCTGGCTCGACGTCCCCGTGATCGACGACAAGGGCTGGCTGCGCCACGACGGCGGCGTCGTCGACGGCCCCGGGCTGTACGCGCTGGGGCTGCCCGTGCTGCGGCGGCGCAGGTCCACGTTCATCCACGGCATCGAGGCCGACTCCCGCGAGGTGATCGACCACCTCGCGGGATACCTGGCCGTACGGCGGTGAACGTCGCGAACATGCGGGATGTCGGCCGAGCTGGACATCGTGGCCGCGGTGCGGGCGGGCGATGCCGGACCGGGACCTGCGTGATGAGGTGAACCCCTTCCTCGCCGACCGGCCTCAGCAGGCAGAACGTGAACCGCCGACCGTGGCGGGAGCGAACTCGCGCACCGCCCGGCAGGTCCACCACCACTGCTGGACGTCCGGCCGCACAGGGGCCGCCCGGGATGTGGCCGGTGTTGGGCCGGAACTGCTCGTACAGGCCGCGCAGCAGGTCGCCCGGGGCAGGAACCTGCAGCGACGCTGACTCCTCCGGCCACGCGGAGGTCGCGTGGGCAGTGGCACGGCGCCTCATTTCTCCTCAGTATTACCTATTCAAATGGTAGGTTATATGGGTAAAATATGGCATGCGTGATCGGTCCTTACGGTTGTTCGTGAATGTCATGGGCGTGCTCGTCCTCCTGCTCGGCGGCGTCGCCTGCGGCGGCGAGACGTCGCAGGCCGCCGAGGGCGGCCAGACGCTACGGGTGGGATACCAGCGGTTCGGCGCCCTTACGCTCGTCAAGGCCCGAGGTGCGACGCCCGGCGTGACGTGGTCGCTGTTCGAGAGCGGCCCGGCGGTGACCGAGGCGCTCAAGGCCGGATCCATTGACGTCGGCTACACCGGCGAGGCGCCGCCGATCTTCGCCGCAGCGGGGAAGACCGACTTCAAGATCATCAGCACGTCCGCCGAAGTGCCGCAGGGCGAGGCCGTCCTGGTCAAGGAGGCTGGCGGCATCACGACGTTCAAAGATCTCAAGGGCAGGTCGATCGCCCTCAACAAGGGCTCCAACGTCAACTGGCTGCTCGTACGGCTGCTGGAGAAGCACGGCATGACGATCAAGGACGTCGATGTCAAGTACCTCAAGCCGGCGGAAGGACGGCCCGCGTTCGACAACGGTCAGGTCGACGCGTGGATCATCTGGGACCCGTACTTCGCCCTCGCCGAGCGGCCCGGCGTCAAGGTGCTCGCCGACGCGACCGGGCTCGCGGGGAACCGGGAGTACCTGCTCGCGTCGCCCGAGGCGCTGGAGGCCAAGTCCGCGCAGATCAAGCAGCTTCTCCAGCAGCTCCGCGAGGCCACGGAGTGGGGCATCGCCCACCCGGAAGAGCGCGCCCGGCTCCTCGCTCCGGAGCTGAAGATCCCCGAAGACGTCGCCAAGCGCGCCCTGGCCCGCAGCGCCAGACCCGTCGCCCCGGTGACACCCGCGATCGGCGCGGAGCTGCAGCGCATCGCCGACGGCTTCGCCGCGCTCGCGCTCATCCCCGGCAAGGTGGACATCGCCGGCCGAGTGGACGGCAGGTTCAGCGAGGTGCTGCGGTGACGACGACACCCGTACGGGCCTTGCGGACGGAACGCGACCGGACCCGCCCACAGCAGCGTTCGCGGCCGCCGCAGGCCACGCGCTGGCGGCGGATCGTCACCCCACTGCTCATCGTCGTCCTCTGGGAAGGCGCCTCCCGGGCCGGGATCCTGCCCCCGGACAAGTTGTCGGCGCCCAGCGACGTGCTGGACGCGGGCTGGCGGCTGGCCGCCGACGGAACGCTCTGGCACAACCTGCTCGACTCCCTGATCCGGGCCGTCATCGGCCTGGCCATCGGCGGCGGGCTCGGGCTCGCGCTCGGGGCGGTCGCCGGGTTGCTGCGGATCGGCGACGACCTGGTGGACCCGCCCGTCCAGATGGCCCGCATGCTGCCCCACCTGGGCCTGGTCCCGCTGCTGCTCATCTGGGTCGGCATCGGTGAGCCACTGAAGATCTCGCTGGTCGCGCTGGGAGCGTTCTTCCCGGTCTACCTCAACACCTACAGCGGCATCCGCGACATCGACGAGCGGCTGGTGGAGGCGGCGCGCACCTGCGGCCTGTCCGCCGCAGCCCGGCTGCGGCACGTCGTGCTGCCCGGCGCGCTGCCGTCGTTGTTCCTGGGCCTGCGCCTGGCGTTCGGCGCGGGCTGGCTCAGCCTGGTGGTCGGCGAGCAGGTCAACGCGGACAGCGGGCTCGGCTTCATGATGATGGAGGCCCGCGAGTTCGCCCAGACCGACATCGTCGTGCTGGGGCTGCTCATCTACGCTCTGCTCGGCCTGCTGTCCGACCTGGCGCTGCGTACGGCGGAAGGGAGGGCCCTGGCATGGCGGCGCGGCCTCAAGGCGAGCTGAGCCCCGCCACCCCAGCGGTGGACATGGCGGCGGCCATGACGGCGGCCATGACGGCGGACATGACGGCGGACGCGGTGGTCGCCGCGCAGGGTGTCACGCGCGCGTTCGGCGACACGACTGTCCTTGACGGTGTCGACCTGCGCATCCGTAGAGGCGAGGTGGTCGCGCTGCTCGGCGCCAGCGGCTCCGGCAAGAGCACGCTGTTGCGCGTCCTGGCGGGTCTCGACTCCGGAGCGGACGGCGAGGTGAGCACCAGCGGGCGCACTGCGGTGGTGTTCCAGGAACACCGGCTGCTGCCGTGGAAACGGGTCGCCGACAACATCGCGCTCGGTCTGCGCGGACCGGACCTGGCCCGGCGTACGGCGGCGGCACTGGCGGAGGTCGGCCTCGCCGACCGTGGGCGGGCCTGGCCCGCGGAGCTGTCCGGCGGCCAGGCGCAGCGGGTCGCCCTGGCCCGCGCGCTCGTCCGCGAGCCCGACATTCTGCTGCTCGACGAGCCCTTCGCCGCCCTGGACGCGCTCAACCGGCTCAGGATGCAGGCGCTGTTCTTCCGCCTGCGCGGCGAGCACGACTTCGCCGCTCTCCTGGTCACGCACGACGTGAACGAGGCGCTGCTGCTCGCCGATCGTCTCCTCGTCCTGGAGGACGGGCGCATCGCCGAGGACACCCCCGTCACGCTCGCGCACCCGCGCGCGCAGGACGATCCAGGCTTCGGCGCCCTGCGCCGCCACCTGCTCACCCGCCTGCGCGTGCCCTTACGTCCCGACCAGTCCTGACGCAGGTCAGGACGGCTCGGGTGGTAGTGACGTTTCCCCAGGTCGGCGTATCTGGTCCATCGGCTGACCCGGTCGGTGCCGGAGCGGGCTCGCGAGCGCTGGTTCCGCCTCGGGCAGATCGGGTCGGCGTCGTTGGTGTCGCTGGCGCACGGCACCAACGACGCGCAGAAGACCATGGGTGTCATCACCCTGGCCATGATCGTCGCTGGAACCCTCAGCGAGGACGCCGGCACGCCGCTGCGGGTCATCGTGGCCAGCGCCGCCGCGATCGCGCTCGGCACGTACGTGGGTGGCCGGCGGGTGATCCGGACCCTGGGCAAGGGGTTGACCGACATCGAGACACCGCAGGGCTTCGCGGCCGAAGGCTCGTCGGCGGCGGTGATCTTCACCTCGTCCCACTTCGGGTTCCGGGAGCGCTGGCTTGGGCGGCGGCCGGCCGGGAGCGCGGCGATGCCCTGGCGGGTCAGGTCGAGCCTTGCGGGCTGAGGCCATCCAGCAGGACGGTGAGGTAGGCATCGACGAGGTCGGGTGAGGATGGCTGGGCGCGCGCGATGGCCAGGGCGGTCTGGCTGATCAGTGTCGTGGTAACGGCGGGGTCGAGGTCGGTACGGACGGCGCCGTCGCGGCGGGCGCCTTCGATCATCTCCTCCACGGTGGCGACCAGGTCGGCGCGCAGGGCGGTGGTGGCGGGCAGGTCCAGACCGCCCAACTGGTCGTTGATGGCGTGGTGCGCGGCCTGGAAGGCGAGCAGTTCGCGGAGGAAGGTGCGCAGGGCCTGGTACGGCGTGGTTTCGGTGAGCAGGTCGCGGGCGCGTTGAACGACCGGTTCGAGCAGGCGGGAGACGGCGGCGTCCAGGAGAGCGTCCTTGCCGCCGAAGGCGCGCACGACGGTCGCGGCGCCCAGGCCCGCGCGGGTGGCGATCGCTTCGACCGTGAGGGTTGTACCGGGTTCGGCCAGCAGCGCGGTGGCCGCTTCCAGGGAGAGTCGGCGGTTGCGCACGGCGTCGGCACGGCGTCGGCTTCCCGTGGGCGTTGACAACTGGAATGGCCCTTCCACATAATCAATTGGAATGTGCATTTCACTTAAGTCTAGCGTGAGAGGCTGGCATGAACGAGCGCATCCTGATCTCAGGAGCAAGCATCGCCGGCCTGACCTTGGCCCACTGGCTGGCACGGCACGGCTTCCGGCCCACGGTGGTCGAGCGTGCGCCCGTGTTGCGCCTGGGCGGCAACGGGGTCGACGTGCGAGACGACGCGGTCACGGTGGTCGACCGGATGGGACTCCTGCCACGGGTACGGGAGCTGGGCACGGACGTGCGCGGCATGAAGTTCGTCGACGCCGCCGGCCGGGCCGTCGCCCGGATCGACACCCAGGACCTGGCCTCCACCGAGATCATGCGCGGCGACCTGGTCTCCCTGCTGCGCGAGGTGACCGATGTGGACATCGTGCTCGGCGACTCCATCCGCGGCTTGGAGCAGGACGATGACGGCGTGACCGTCACCTTCGAGCACGCGCCCGCCCGCCGCTTCGACCTGGTCGCCGGGGCCGACGGCATGCACTCCAACGTCCGGCGGATCGCCTTCGGGCCGGAGGAGAAGTTCATCGCGTTCAAGAACCACTATTTCGCCTTCGCCAACACCGACGCCGTGCTCGGTGAGGATCGCTGGGTGACGATGTTCAACACCCCAGGCAAGATGACCGGGATCTACCGGTCCGGAAACCATGCCCAGGCCAAGGCGTACTTCATGTTCCGCTCCGCTCCGCTGGACTACGACCGCCGGGATATCACCGAGCACAAGCGTCTGGTCGGCAGGGCGTTCGCGGGCCAGGCGTCCTGGCGGACCAGGGAACTTCTCGACTCGGCCCTGACCGACCCCGACTTCTACTTCGACGCCCTGGGCCAGGTGCGGATGGACTCCTGGTCCAACGGACGCGTCGTCCTGGTCGGCGACGCCGCCTGGTGCGCGTCCCCCGCATCGGGCGCGGGCGCCGAACTCGCCCTGGTCGGGGCCTACCGCCTAGCCGGAGAGCTCGCCGCCGCAGGCGGCGACCACCGCGTGGCTTTCCCCCGCTACGACGCAGCACACCGTCCACTGGTGGACAACAAACAGCAAATCGGCCCCAACGTCCGCCTCATGGTGCCCAAGACCGAAGGCGGCCGCTGCGTCCGCGACCTCGTGGCCCGCCTGCCACTGATGAAAGCCATCGGCACAGTGGAACGCCGTGTCCAGGCCAGGAATGCCCGCCCCCTGCCCCACTACACCCGGGCCGCCTGAACCGGGCCGAAGCCATCCCCGCCACTTCGGTGACAAGCAAACTGGCCGCCGGCGGGGAATCGCAGCCACGGCCACTATCACCTTCCGGCGGTGTCGTCTCCCCAGGCCGGATCACGAAGGGCTGGTCAGCTGTGCCGGAGCAGGCGATGCTCGCGCTCCAACCGTCTTGGGCGCCAGCTCGTGCTGAGTGGTGCGCTCCTCTCGTAGTCGAGCTGGTGGTCCGTCCAGAGGTAGCTCTCGGGAAGCAGGCCGGTGACGGGCACCAACCGGAGCCCGTCGTTTGTCCTGACGATGACCTCAAGGGCTGAGACGTAGTCGAGGAGGACCTGGCGGCAGCGGCCACATGAGTGCACGACGCCTCGGTCACGGTCACCCACGGCGACGATGGTGCCGAGGTCATAGATGCCCTGGGTGGCGGCGGGCCGATCAGGACCAGCTCTGCGCAGGTGTCTCCGGTGAAGTGATAGGCGTTCACCGCGGTGACGATCCGGCCGCCTCGGACGCGGGCGGCAGCCTCCATGGTGTGGTTCTCGCCCCGGCAGCGTGTGGCCGCGACGTGCGCCGCCGCCTGGATCAGTTCGTGGTAGACACGGTCGGGCGATGTCGGCCCTGTCGACGACGGAGCGTAGGCGCCGGTCGACGTGGCGGCGCGGCTGCCGGTTCGAAGTCGGGGCGCCAAGCGGCCTACCCCGGACGGTCATCGCGCTCGGTGGGGGCGGCCTCGCGCGGGGCGGCCACAGCCCGCTCGGGCGTTCTCTGCGTCGGCCAGGGCGGTGTACCGGTGTCGGACAGGACGCGTAGCCCGGTGCTGCCGAGGAACTCCAGCACGCTGCTTGTGGTGTGGCGAGTTCCTCTACATTGGAGCGTCGCACCGTTCGTCTCGTCCGTCACGTCTGCCCTTGTCGTCTGCAGAGGAGCGCCCTGGATGAACTGGCTCTACGTCGTGGGGATCATCCTCTTCCTCCTTGGGTTGATGGTCTCCATCGCGCTGCACGAGCTCGGCCACCTGGTGCCGGCCAAGCTCTTCGGCGTCAGGGTGACCCAGTACATGGTGGGCTTCGGCCCCACGGCGTGGTCCCGGCGCAAGGGCGAGACCGAGTACGGCATCAAGTGGATCCCGTTCGGCGGCTACATCCGCATGGTGGGAATGCTGCCGCCGCGCCCCGGAGATGATCCCGCCAAGGTCAGGAGCACGGCGACAGGGCCCTTCCAGGGGCTCATAGAGTCCGCCCGCGAGATCGCGCTGGAAGAGGTGCGTCCGGGCGACGAGAACCGCGTCTTCTACCGCAAGAAGTGGTGGCAGAAGGTCATCATCATGTCCGGCGGGCCGTTGATGAACTTCGTGCTGGCGTTCGTCTTCTTTACCATCCTGCTGGTCGGCATCGGCCTGCCTACCGATGCCCCGATCGTCTCGTCCGCCACCGAGACGTGCGTAATCCCCAGTTCCGAGCGGCGCGCCGCCTGCGAGCCCGGCGACCAGCTCACCCCGGCCGCGCAGGCGGGCCTCAAGCCGGGCGACCGCATGGTCTCCTTGAACGGCCAGAAGATCGGCTCCTGGGACGACGCCGTCCGCCTGGTCCGCTCCCATGGTCCGGGCCCGGTCGAACTCGACATCGTGCGTGACGGCAAGCCGATGACGGTTGACGTCACGCTCATCGCCCAAGACCGGCCCAGCCTCGACGACCCCGAGAAGATCGACAAGAACGTCGGTTATCTCGGCGTGCGGCCCACCGAGGTGATGGAACGGCAGAGCTTTGGCCAGGTGATCGGCTACATGGGCGGGCTGACGGCCAGGGTGGCGGGCTCGATCTTCAACATGCCGGAGAAGATGGTCGGCATCTGGCACGCGGCCTTCTCCGGCGAGGAGCGCGACCCCGAGGGCCCGGTGGGCGTGGTCGGCGCGGGCCGCTTGGGCGGCGAGATCCTGACCTCCGACCTGTCCAACGAGGAGAAGATCGCCACCTTTGTCAGCCTGCTGGCCGGCTTCAACCTGGCGATCGGCATGTTCAACCTGATCCCGCTGCTGCCACTGGACGGCGGCCACATCGCCGGCGGGCTGTGGGAGGGCATCAAGCGGGCCTACGCCAAGGTCATGCGGCGGCCGAAGCCCAAGCACGTCGACATCGCCAGGGTGCTGCCCCTGACGTACGCGGCTGCGCTGGTGATGATGATCATGGCAGGCCTGCTGGTCTACGCCGACCTGGTCAACCCGCTCACACTGACGAACTGACGGAAGTAGTCGGCGGACCTCGTCGGAAACTCCGCCCGCCCTCCACCAGCCGCGCATGCTGGGCGAGATGGTCCGCACACCCCGCAGGCGTGGAACTGCTCCACCGCCACCGAAGGCTGGTCGCTCAGGTGGAGAAGGGCCTCGCCTGCCGTACCAGCACGAGCCCGGCCGTGTAGAGGAGGGCGTAGCCGAGGGGGAGCAGGGCGCCGGCCGCCGTGGCGGCGAGGCTGACGGCGGCGACCAGGGCCAGCAGTGTCGCGGCCACGGCGTACTCCCTCACGGCCGTGGCCGCCGCCGCGAGTACGCCGATCATGCCGAGGGCGGCGAGCAGGTCGGCGACCAACCAGGCGTCCAGCAGTCCCGCCTCCGCGACCAGGCGCAGGAGGGGCAGAGGGAGGGACGGCGTCCAGATGTACATTGGACCGCCGCCGGCCAGGTTCGCGATCGTGGGGATCATGACGAGCACCAGCAGGACACCTGCCGGAGACCTCAACGGAGGTTGGCCAGACGGTAGCCGTCGCCGTTGTGCCACAGCAGCCAGTCGCCCGCCGCCAGCATGACGTCCGGGCTCTTGTATCGCGTGCCGGTGACCGGATCGAGCAGGACCGAGGTGGCCCCGGTGTTGTAGGTGATGAGCCGGTTGCCCGCCGTCATCCACGGGGAGACCCCCTGCGTCGGTGCGGGAACTCCGGGCAGTGCGGACATCGGCCCCCAGGAGTCGCGCGGCATCCACCGCAGCGTGCCGTCGGCCACCCAGGCGAACCACTCGCCGGATGCGGCCGCGTACCACTTCTGGTCCGGAGCGTCCATGGTCTGCGCGCGGACCCCCTCCGGCAGCGGATGCTCGGCCGTCACCTTTCCGGTCTCGACGTCGAGGATGCGCAGCACCTTGTCGTTCGCCCGGTCGGCGGTGAACAGGTGGGGGTAGGAGAACGCCACCGCCACCCCGCTCGCCGGGTCCCCGGCCTTGACGACCGTACCCACCTGCGCGCATCCCTTGGCCGCCCAGGGCTGCCGCATGACGTCGTTGCCGACGATCACGCCGCCGTCCACCCAGACCTGCCCTCCGGGCTCTGTGCCCTGCGGGCTGATCGTGCGTGTGCTCCCGTCCGCCGTGCGGCACCGTTGGGCGGCCGACGAGCCGTTCAGCTCCGTCCAGGTGCGGAAGTCCGTGGCCGTCCCCAGCCCCGACCGCGCCGGGAAGCCGAGTTCCTGGGGCGTGCCGCCACTCGCGCCGGCCTCTGCCACTTGCCCGTCAGGTGTCGTTCCCAGCACCGTTCCGTCGCTGCCCAGGGCTGCGGGCGTGAACGGCTCGCCCCGCGCCGTGCGGCTCTCGACGTCCACGACGCTCGCCACGTTCAGGAGGCGACGCAGGGCCTGTTCGATACCGAGGCCGGCAGGGATGTTGACGTTCGCCTGGTCCGGGGTGGGTGTCACGGTCTTGGTCATGGTCGGTTCGGGCCGCGTGGACACTGTCACCGTCGGCTCGGAAGACCGGGTCGATCCGGGGGTCGATGCGGGGGTCGGGCTCAGGTTCGCCGTGGTTGCGGCCTCACCGTTCCCGCCGCGTACGGCCAGGGGTACGGCCACCAGGACCGCCGTTGCTCCCGCCGCGGCGGCCAGCGCCAAGGCCCGCCTGTTCCTGCGGCGCGTGGCCACGGCCCGGTGGATCCGATCTGCCAGACCGGGCGGCGGATCGCCCGGGGAAGACTCGCTGAGCAGCGCGGCAAGACGGCGTTCCAGGTCATCCATGCTCGATCTCCTCGGTCTTGACGGCCTCACGCAGCCGGGCGAGCCCTCGCGACGCCTGGCTCTTGACGGTCCCGCGGCTGCACCCCAGTAACCGGGCGATCTCCTCATCGCCGCGTTCCTCGACATAACGCAGCACCAGTACGGCCCGCATGCGCGGCGGCAGCCCGGCGATCCTGGAGCGGATGCCGTCGTCGTCCAGCAGGCGTTCCAGTCCCACGTCCTCCGCCGCCGGCTCGGGGGGCGCCGACACGCTCACTTCGCGCTTGGGCCGCCGCCATCGGTTGGCCATGATGCGGACCATGGTGGTGCGGACGTACCCTTCCGGGTCGTCCTTGCGTCTGATCGCGTTCCACCGCAGGCCAGTTCGAGTGAGCGCTTCCTGCACCAGGTCCTCGGCGTCGTGCCGGTTCTGGGTCAAGACCATGGCGTAGCGATAGAGCGCCGGCAGCCGCTGCGCCGCGAATCTCTCAAACGTCGGGTCGTCCACTCATACCTCCGGCCTCCAAGGACACTCCAGCCGGTCGGATGGTTGAGTGGCGACGGAAGAATGTCGCAGACTTCCACCGTGCACGCGCTGCCGGCGCCGCGCGGATGCCGTGTTCTGCTCGGCGCGGTGCCAGGTCCGCATCCGGCGGGCCCGGCGAAGTGAGGACGGCAGGCAAGACCGGGGAAAGGGGAGCCGACTGCCCGGGGCGGCGGGGGTCGGTGTCAATGACGACGCCGCTCCGGCGTTGCCCGCCCACGCAGCCTTGACCTGGTGCGGCGTCCTGCGCCGCGGCGGCCGCGGCGGCCTCGTCGATCAGCTCGGTGACTCCGTACGGATGTTGATCAGGTTGTCGATCGCTTCATGCCAGGGCATGCCCTGGCATGGCCGGTGCGGCCGAGCCGGTCCAGAAGGGTGGCACGAGCGCGCTCAGCTCCAGATCGCCGCGCTCGAACGCACCGCGGACGACCTCGCTCATGCCGAGCGCGGTGGCCGCACCCGCCGGATCGCCCTCCAGCAGCTGCCGGGCCAGGAGCTGGGCGGCCAGCGGAAGGGGTTACGGGGTGTGGTGGCCTCCGCGCGGATGGTCAGTCGAAGTCGTCGTCGAAGGCGGCGCGGAGAGCGGCGGCGATCAGGCCGGGCAGGTCAGGGCGCCCGTCCTCCTGGGCCCAGCGCATCAGGGCGACGAGCATCGCGGCCAGGCAGGTGCTGGCCGCGACCCAGGTGCGGAACTCCGTTTCGGGGTCCGGCGCGTCGCCGAGCAGGGCGTCGACGATGGCCTTCTGGGTGGCGAACTGGCTGTCCAGGTGGCGGGCGCGCAGGGCCGGCGTGTCCATCATCAACCGCACTCGGGCGAGCAGCAGGTCCTTCTCGGGCGATGAGCGCGCCCCGAACGCGTCGTCGGCGGGTTCGGCGGCAGTACGGCTCGTTTCAAGCAGGGTGCGGGTGGTTTCGACGAGGGTCCGTCCGATCCGGCGCACCACGGGCTCGTCGGCCGGTCGGGCCGCGACCCGGGCCGCGATGAGGGGGTCGTACCGGTCGTAGAGCACCAGGTCTTCCTTGGTGGGGAAGTGCCGGTAGACGGTCATCGGCGAGACCCCGGATGCCCTGGCGACGTGGTCGACGGTGGTCGCGTCGTAGCCGTGCTCGACGAACAGCCGCATCGCGTGCGACTGGATCATGCGCTGGGTCTCCGTCCGCCGGCGTTCGCGCAGATTCGGTCTTTCGCCACTCATGTGCGATACAGTACCGTACTGGTAGTTACTAACATGTCGAGAGTCACTAACACATCGGAGTGCGTGAGATGAGCAGACTGGCTGGCAGGACCGCTGTGGTGACCGGAGCCTCGCGCGGCATCGGACGGGCCATCGCCCTGCGTCTGGCCGCCGACGGCGCGGACGTCGCCGTGCACTACGGCGGTAGCGAATCCGGGGCGAACGAGACGGTCGCCATGATCGAGAAGGCAGGCGGGCACGCCTTCGCCGTCCGGGCCGAACTGGGCACGTCTGGGGACGTCGACACCCTGTTCACCGGCCTGGAGCGCGGTCTGGCCGGGCGAGGGCTGGACATCCTGGTCAACAACGCCGCGGCCCTCCCGGCCGGGCCGATCGAGACGGACACCCCGGAGCAGTTCGACCGGCTGTTCGCGGTGAACGTCAAGGCGCCGTACTTCATCATCCAGCGGGCGCTCCCGCTGCTGCGCGACGGCGGCCGGATCATCACCCTGACCTCGGTCGCCGCCCGGATGGCCCTGCCCGGCCAGACCTCCTTCGCCATGGGCAAAGGCGCTCTTGAGACGATGACCCTGACCCTGGCCAGTGCGCTGGGGATCCGGGGGATCACGGTCAACGCCGTCGCGCCCGGCGCCACCAAAACCGACGTCAACGTGCCCGTCTTCGAGGCGCCGGGCGTCGAGGAGCTCATCACCGGCCAGACCGCCCTCAACCGCCTCGGCCGGGCCGAGGACGTCGCCGACGCCGTCGCCTTCCTCACCTCCGACGACGGCCGCTGGATCACCGGCCAGGTCATCGACGCCAGCGGCGGCCTCCACCTCGGTGCCCGGAGCTGACCCCACAGCCCCCGCCACCGCCGCCATCTGACGTTTCATCGCCGGCCCCGGGCTCGGCCAGGACAGTCCCTTCGGCACCCAAGGCCACCGGCCCGTGGCGGTCGCGCGTACCTCCTCGGGCCAGTGACCGTAGCCTCGGTCCACGGGCCCGCGTCCGGCTGGACGACCTCCTCCAGGAGCTCGACGGCCGGCCGGAGCAGGTCTGGCTCAGGCTGCTCGGTGCAGCGTCGCCATCCGGCGGCCGGCCCTCCCCGTCGCGCCAAGCACCAGGACCGGCATCAACGCCATGCCCCCGCTGCCGCCGCGCGCGCGACATAGGTCTCGAAATCGCGGGCCGGGCGACCCAGGACGTGGTGCACGTCGTCGGTGACCTCAGCGGTCACACCGCGGCGCATCAGGTCGAACATCTCCCGGGCGTAGCTTGCGGCCTCGGGGGAGAACCCCTGCGCCACCAGCGCGGCGACGAACTCCTCGGGCGAGACCTCGACGTAACGGACCGGCCGGCCCGATGCCCGCGCGATTTCCTCGGTGGCCTCGCCGAAGGTGAGCCCCCGCGGGCCGGACAGCTCATAGGTGCGGCCGGCGTGCCCGGGCTCGGTGAGCAGCGCCACCGCCACGTCGGCGATGTCGTCCACGTCGATGAAGGGCTCCACGATGCCACGGGCGGGCAGCGCCAGCTCACCCGCCATGATCGGAGCGTGAAAGAAGTCCTCGTCGAAGTTCTGGCTGAAGTTCGTCGGGCGCAGGATCGACCACTCGACGCCGCAGGCGCGCACAGCCTCCTCGGCCGAGCGCACGTCCAGGCCGAAAGGAGAGTCGCCCCAGGTGTCGGCGCCGCGGCCGGACAGCAGCACGAACCGGCGCACGCCGGCGGCCACCGCTCTGGGTACGAACTCGTGCGCGGGACCCGGCACCTCGGGCGCGATGACGTACACCGCTGAGACACCGTCGACCGCGTCGTCCCATGTGGCCGGATCCGCCCAGTCGAAGCGCATCTCACTCGATCGGGAGGCCGCCCGAACGGTCTTGCCGGCGGCCCGCAGCCTGGCGGCCACCCGCCGGCCGGTCTTTCCCGTGGCACCCAGTACCAGGAATACGTCTTGGCTCATGCATCTCAGGAAACCGTGCCAGGCGTGGACTTTCCATGGGTCAAAACCGCGCTTCGCATGTCCATCCGTCTACGCTTCGGTCATGGACGCCTTTGCCGATCTCCTGCGCGGGGTACGCGCCAACGGCTCTGTCTTCGGGCACTCGATCCTGTCGCCGCCGTGGTCGTTGCGGTTCGCCGACGGCGCGCCGCTGACACTATGCGGCCTGCTTGGAGGCGAGGGGTGGATCATGGCCGAGGCACAGGCGCCTCAGCGCATCACGGTCGGTGAAGCGGTGGTCGTGCGCGGCCCACAACCGTTCTTCTTCGTCGACGATCCGGCCACGAACGCGCCGGCGGCCTCCGACGGCGGGGAGCAGCGCGCGATCCCCGCGAACGGCGGCACGGTCCACCGTCCCGGCCGGCGGACCTACGGCGACCCCGACGGGTCCACGACGCTGATCGTGGGCGCGTATCCGGTGCGCGGCGACATCGGCGGGCGGCTGCTCAAGGCGCTGCCTCCGGTGCTGACCGTGCCCGTGGACGGCGACACCGCCGCGGTGCGCGAGTACATCGCGGCGGAGGTCGCGCTCGATCGGCCGGGACAGCAGGTGGTGCTCGACCGCCTCTTGGACTGGCTGCTCGTCTGCACCCTGCGCGCCTGGTTCGACCGCCCGGACACCAGCGCTCCGGCCTGGTACACGGCGCTGAGCGACCCGATCGTGGGCGAGGCGCTGCGACTCATGCACGACGACCCGGCGCGCCCCTGGACGGTGGCGCAGCTGGCCTCCCGGACCGGCGTCTCGCGCTCCGCCTTCGCGCGCCGGTTCACCACGCTCGTGGGCCAACCCCCGCTGGCCTACCTCACCGAGTGGCGCATGACCATCGCCTCGGACCTGCTCATCGAACCGGACGCGACCATCGCCGACGTCGCCAACCGCGTGGGCTACGCCGACGCGTTCAACTTCAGCGCGGCATTCAAGCGCGTCAAGGGCATGAGCCCGAGCAACCATCGATCACAGCACGCGTGACCGGTCGCATCGACACGCGCATCACTCTCCACGCCTGACCAGCTTGACCTCACGCGGCATCAGGCCACGTCTCGAAGTCCCCGTCCGCGACAGCCCGGGCCGTTGTCCCAGCCGGCCAGGCTCAGCTCCCGCTCGGCGGTGGCGCGCGCCGGCCGGGGCCGTCTTGGACTGCGGCGGCGAGGATGTCGCCAGGACGGGTACACGGGTACGGCCGCGACACCGGATGGCCAAGGCGAGTGCTTCGTGAGTGGCGGCGGGTGTGGTGTCAGGTGGGATGACGAGCAGGTCGAGGTGCTCGATGCTTGAGATAATGGGTGACCGATGGTGCGGAACCAGTCCACTTTGACCTGGCGGCCGGGGGCGGCGATGCGGTGCGGGATGTTGTGCCAGTGTCGATCTGCAGGCCGACGCGCAGGACACGCCGCTCCTAAGTGCTGGTCTATGGCGGTGATCAGGGCGGGCAGCTCCGCGCCGGCGTCGTAGCCGGCGGGCCACCATGCCCGTCCACCGGGCCCCGGCGTGCGAGGTCGGGATCCAGGCTGAGCCGTACCTGCTCAGGGCCGGTCATGAGGAAGGCTCGCGGCGTCGTGCGGCCAGGCGAGCCGGAGTCGGCCAGCGTACGTCACGGGCCCAGCCGAACCGCTCCAAGAGCCGGATCAGCCGGGCGGAGATGTCGATCTGGCCGGGCAGCACCCCGTGGCGGGCGCAGGTGGGGTCGGCGTGGTGGCCATTGTGCCAGCTCTCGCCGAACGACAGGATCGCCAGCGGCCAGAAGTTCGCGGCCCGGTCCCCGTTGCGGGTTTTCAGCGGCCGCTCGCCGAAGACATGGCAGATGGAGTTGATCGACCAGGTGACGTGGTGCAGCAGCGCGATCCGTACCAGGGCTCCCCAGAAGAACGCGGTCAGCGCGCCGCGCCAGGTGCCGGTGGCCAGCAGGCCGACGGCGGGCGGCAGCAGCAGCGAGGCCGCCACCAGCGGCCCGAACAGCCGGTCCACCCGGCGCATGTCGGCGTCGGCGAGCAGGTCCTTCGCAAAGCGCTGCCGGTTGGTGCGGTCACGCTCGAACATCCAGCCGACATGCGCGAACAGCAGCCCTTTGGCCAGGCCGCGCACGCTGTGCCCGTAGCGCCAGGGCGAGTGCGGGTCGCCGTCGCGGTCGGCGAAGGCGTGATGGCGCCGATGGTCGGCCACCCACTGGATGACCGAGCCCTGCACGGCCAGAGACCCGGCCGCGGCCAGGCCGATCCGCAGCGACCGCCCGGCCTTGAACGCGCCGTGCGTGAGGTAGCGGTGAAAGCCCACTGTGACGCCGAGCCCGGTCAGGACGTAGGCGCCGGCGGCGATCGCTACGTCGGTCCAGCTCAGCCCCCATCCCCAGGCCACTGGCACGGCGGCGGCGAGAGCCGCGAACGGCACCAGCACGAATACCCACAACGCGACCACCGCCGCGACCGATTTACGCCCGTCGATGATGGGTACCGCGCTGAGCCGCTCCCGATCGACGACGCCTGTCCCCGTCGACTCCATGCCAATTTCTCCCATCAAGCGTGCAGCGTCTTTCGCCCCCTTTGAACTGGTTCGCCTGCCCACGCCTTCAGCGATCACACTCCCCTTGGGCTGTTTTGGGATTGCCGGGGTGCTCTGGTGGCGAAAGCGTTCTGGGCGTGGGGGTGTTGGCCGGTCAGCGGTTCTGGCGGCGGCGCCGGCGGGCCAGGCGGCGGAGCTGGGTGATGCGGGCGGTGCCGAGCACCAGGGTGAGCAGGATCCCGCTGAGCATGGCGATCAGCATCGCGACCGCGAGCGGCAGCGTGCCGTGCAACCCGAGGAAGGAGACCTGCGTGGGGACGGTGTTCTGCAGCATGAACACGATGAAGGCGACGGACACGAGCGCGGCGGCCCATACGCCCGCCCAGGCCACGCTGGTGCGGGTGACGGGCACCGGCCGGGAGTCCTCGACGCCGGAGCCCGGGTCCGCGGGGCGCACGGCCGGCGCCGACGAGCTCTCGCCTTGGGGCACATCGGCCTCAGCCGTCTCAGCAGATGGCCCGGATCCGGAACGGAAGCGGCGCAGGATGTCCATGACAACCCTTTCGGTGAGCCGGCCTGGCAGGCACCTCAAAAGCGCGGGATGTCGTCGTTTCCGGATACCTCGACTTTACGTCACTCGCCCGGCATACCAAGGGGTACTCGCTGAGCGGCCACTCCGATGCTCAGGGAGGTTCGCCTTCGCACTCGGCATCGGCGTGAATCCCGGGTTGTGGGGCGCCGCAACGCCGGCAGTTCTTTCGCATGAGGGGTGGCACAAAAAAATGCCCGCGCCATGACGCGAGAATCTTCTCGCACGCCACAGCACAGGTTGAGCTTTCTGCGATGTTCAGCTGATGATCAGCTCTTGTCGCGAATCACATCGTAGTTGGAGAACTCGATCGGGCCCTCGCACAGTTTGGCCATGTGCGCGTTGAACCGGTCGGTTTCCGGAAGCTTGCTGTTACGCTGGGCCTCCTCGTAGGAGGAGAACTCCACGACGGCCACGTAGTGATCGGGGCGATCGCGGTGCTTCGCCACGACCTCGCGTCTTACATAGCGCGTCCCCTCGGTCTGTGTCCGCCACTCGTTCATGAGCGACTCGACTTCCGTGGCGCGTTTGGTGTCGAATTCCAGAATCTGTACGAAGCTCATAAGAGCCTCCCCTTTTCCTTGGCTTGCATCCTTATTCAATACCCATCCGAAAGAAATAGCAAGGAAATGTCGCACAAATTAGCGAATTCCACTCTCGGCATAAGGTGGTGTGAGGTCCACGCCAGTGAAAATATCCGGCCGATTTTGCGGGCCGGCGGGGCCCAAAAGCCACGATCCGGCAGGTCAGCACGATCCAGTGACTTTTCCTGAAAGATCTCGCCGGGCCCCGTCTACGCTGCTGAGGCGAGGGTCGCCGACACGTGTTATCGCCCGAGGGCTTCGCGCGGTGTCGGGCTCCGGTCCGGGCCGTTGTCGATCGAGTGTCGCTCTGGACAGCTCGCCCGCGTTCCGTGCCCGGTCCTGGCGGGGGCAGCAGCTGACACTGCTGTGGCACGACGCCAACGCCTCACCCCACATCGCCACCGTCGTCGACAGCGCCCGACGCCTCGCCGAACGGCTCGGCTGGCTGGAGCCCGCCGCCCTGCCCGCCGGACCACCGCCCGGCGAAGACGCCCCGACGGCCACCAGCCACATCGATGAGCCTGTCTGATGCCCCGATGATCGGTACTGGAGATGGAGCCTTCCCGGGATCGCCTACTTCCGGTACGGCACCCGGGAGTGCCGGCTCCAACTGAACGAGTTCGACGTGTCGGTGTCGGGCGCCCAGGCGGATTGGGCAACGCCCTGGGCATCGCGCTCGGGAGACAGGTTGCTGGAAGCAGCCGGACAGGCCTTCACCAGCGGCCAGAACGTAGTCGGCGTGATCAACGCCGTCATCGCACTCGGCCTGGCCGCGCTCGCACCAGCCGCCTTCCGGCACCTCAAGCAGTAGCCTCGCGGCACGCGATCGCGAACCACCCGCCGCGTCGTGCGGACCATCTCCGTATGGGTTACGTGGAAGCCGACGGCAGGAATGATCATCGTACGACCATGGACAGGGGAGATCTGTTGGGCACGGTGGTGCTGGAGGAAGAAGGGGCCGGTGCTCACTCGGCACGAGCGGGAGGTCCAATGGCCGGCGATGTGGACCGCCCTGGGTCGTGCGCCCCGGACGATCGATGCCTACGCTCGCGGCCTGGCCGAGTACCTGTGGTGTACGACCGCGAGGGCGCCGCGATCCAGGAGCACGATGAGTGCCCGTCCGCCTGTTCGATCCGCCCGTGGTCGTGGTGGCGATGAATGTCTGAGTCTGGGCCACACGTGGGCGCGGTTTTTGGTGATGGGTTCCGATGATTTGCCGGGCCGGCTAGGGCGTGTATTTGGTTGTGATCAATCTGCGGGATCCGCCCTCGTTTCGGGGTCCGATCCGGTAGATCGTTTTGCGTGACGCGAGTGCAATTGACGGATGTGGAGTGGGAGTTCATCGAGCCCTACCTGCCGATCGGTGGGTTCGGCCCGTACCCCGAGCGGCTGCGGCAGCAGTTCGAGGGCGTGATCTGGCGGTTCCGGACGGGCGGGCAGTGGCGGGAGATGCCG
>NZ_JBGNUW010000028.1:0-140528 GCF_041950495.1 Nonomuraea sp. MTCD27
ACTCACCAGAAAGGTGCACCTGCTTCTGCAGCGGATATGGCTTCGACACCCGAATCCTTGCAGTTCAGGGGCACCTTTTCTCATGTTCTAGAGCACAGCTACCGCCCCGGCTGAATAGCTGAGGTTAGGTCGGCCTCCGGTTGATCTCGATGACCGGCAGCAGAGTCGCCTGGGCCGGAGCGCTGATCCGCCGGGGAGTGGGCCCGGCGGGGACGCGCCGACGGTGCGGCTACCCACTCGCTTGGGCATCGGGCCCCTGCAGGTCGCGGGACTCACCGTCGCCGCCACGGCGGGCGGGGCGGGGATCGAGCCCGACACGTCGCGTGAGCTGACCGTGGAGGGCGATCGGGCCTTCGCCGTCCCGGCCGGCGCGGACCTGGCCGGACGCGGCGCCGTTCGGCACCGGCGCACTGGACGCTGTTCCCGTCACGATGTACCTGGCCGAACCTTCGGGTCCCGCGACACAGGCCCGCGTCGAAGAAGCCGTCGCCGACCGAGTCCCGTACGGCGGACGTCGGTGAGGACGCGGGCGACGGTCCGCCCGAGGCACCCTCCGCCTGCCGAATCTGTGTGAACCATCACATTGATCACCAGTCGTGTGTGGCGGCTGTGAGCCAGTGGTACTCATGATCACAGCACTGGCAAGCGAAAGGATCTTCGTGCGCATACGCAAGCTGGCGGCCCTCCTGGCCGGCGCGACCCTGGCCTCCACCACCACGCTGGTAGCAGGCGCCACCCCGGCCGGCGCGGCCGGACCCTGCGGCAGCAGCTACACCCGGGTCGGCGTCTACAGCATCGGCATCGAGAAGTACGGGTACCGTACGGGCATTCTGGAGGTGTACTACAGCTCCAGCACCGGCAAGAACTGCGCCCTGACCTACGGTGACGGCCCTTACGCCAACACCACGAGCTGGAAGGGCGTCACGATCTCGAGAGGCGACGGCAGCGGGAAAGACACCGACGCCGACAATTACCAGTACTACGCCGGCCCGGTGTACGTCTCGGCGCCTGGCCAGTGTATTGACGTCGAGGGAATCTCACCTTCGTGGACGAGCGTCAAGCTCAACAACGTGCACTGCGGCTGAACCTCTTGTGATCCGGCGGTAGCGCCGACACCCCGTTCACGGGCCCTGTAGGCCAGGCTCCACCCCGCTCAGAACGCCGCCGTTCCGCCGTTCCGTCGGGACGGCGGAACGGCGGCGAAGGCGTGCCACCCATGCTGCTTGCCACGTCAAAGGAACGTGCCAAGCACGACCAGCTCGTCCAGGCCTCGGGGATCGCCGCGGTCAGCAGGTACTACATCATCGGCAAGATGAACCGACGCACAACAACTACCACCACAACGGCACCACCGCCTTCACCTGCGAAATGCGGGTGCGACTGGGCAAGAACGCGGTCGGCCTCATGCTGCTCACTTCGCGGTGATGACCGGCCGTGTCCCGTTCGCGAGCGGCGCGGGCAACACCCGCGACAGAAGGAAACCGCTGCCTCTAACCAGTACGGCCCGTGAGGTGAAGGGGCAGGGTGGTGTCGGACTTGCGAAACCGGCGGCTCAACCGAGCGGTACAGCTTCGCGGCCCGGGCTCTCTCAGCAGTCCAGGTCTGCGAAGGTTTTGCAGAGGGTGACGGGGTTGGCGTATTCCTCGGCGTGCACCATCCGGCCGTTCCTCCAGTCGAAGCGGTATACGTACACGTTGCGGTACGAACGGTCGTCGGCCGTGGTGAAGTCGCCGTTGGCCTGCACGAAAGACGTCTTTCCGTGCGCGGTCACGCTGATCCGCATATCGGTGAACCGGATCCGCCGAAAGTTCCTGAGCACGTTGTCGACGTAACCGAGAATCTGGTCCTTGCCGGTGAAATGGCCCGCAGGTTCCGGTGCGCCGGAGAGCGACAGCGGGATCGTGAACGTGGCGTCCTCATCGATCCTCGCGCTGATCGCGTTCAGGTCCTGGCGTTCGAACGCGGCGAGGAGCGCGTGGGTCTGCTCCACGGTCCGCCGCTCCGGTCCCGCAGCGGCGGAAGCCGAGGGGGTGAGGCCGGTCGTCGTCACGATCGTCAGCGCCAGGGCGCCCGTGATGGTGGCGAGGAACGTGTGTTTACGCATGTAGCTGCCCTTCGATTGGTTGATCGCTGGATGGGTGGCAGGGCCACCGCCCCGTGGTCAGGCCCGACCGCTCGTGGCCTCGGTCCGCGGGGCAGGCCGCAGCTCGTCGGGGACCTCCGCGCGGTCGCCCGGCCGCCGGGGCCGGGACGGCCACCAGTTCGCCCCGCCGAGCAGCTGCATCGCGGCGGGCACGACGATCGAGCGGACCAGGGTGGCGTCGATCACCACGGAGAGCGTGAGCCCGACCCCGATGGTGATCAGGAACAGCGAGGTCGCGGTGAAGCCCATCGTGGCCAGGACGATGACCATGAGCAGCCCGGCCCGGGTGATGAGGGAGCCGGTGCCGCGCAGGCCCACGACGATCGCACGCCGGTTGTCGCCGGTCGCGAGGTACTCCTCGTGGACCCGGCTCACCAGGAACATCTCGTAGTCGGTCACCAGGCCGAAGGCGATCGTGACGATGAGCCCCAGTGCCCACACGTCGGTGGTGCCCACCACGGGGAAGTCCATCAGGCCGGCCAGGCCGCCCTCCTGGAATCCCCAGACGATGATGCCGCAGGAGGCCGCCAGCGACAGGAAGGCGACGGCGACGGCCTTGATCGGTACGAGCACGGACCGGAACGCGAGGAAGAGCAGCACCAGGGTCGACAGGCCGATGAAGGCCAGCGCCCACGGCAGCGCCCCCATCGTCGCGTCGCTGTTGTCGAGGCTGACCGCCGGTCCGCCGGGGCCGCCGACGAGGACCTCGGTGGCGCCGGCCGGGGGTTCGAGTGCCCTGATGTCCCGTACCAGCTCCAGGTTCTCCGCGTCGTCGACCTCGCCCTGGTAGGTGACGGTCGCCCAGGTCAGCTCGGCGTCCGCGAGATGGACGCCGGCCGCGCCCGCGCCCTCGAGGCCCTCGACGGACCGCAGGTAGCGGTCGAGGGCGGCCCGCTCGACGGGGCCGGCGACGGCGATGTCCATCCTCGTGCCGGCCGGGCCGTTCTGGGGGAAGCCCTCCTGCAGCATCGCGGGGACGATCTGGCCCTCGTTGTCGGCGGGCAGGTAGCGGTGGTTGGTGAGGCCCTGCTGCAGCGAGAGCAGCGGGGCGGCGGCGACCAGCAGCGCCAGCAGACCCCCGGCCAGCCAGGGCAGCGGCCTGCGGGTGACCGACGTGGCCAGCCGGTTCCACGCCCGGTCCTCCCGGGTGACGGCACCGGGCCGGCGGCGTGACCACGGCAGGCGCAGGGCGTTGATCCGGGGGCCGAGCACCGCCAGCACGGCGGGCAGCACCACGAGCGCGGCGAGGAGGTCGAACAGGACGACCGCGATGCCGCCGAAGCCGAACGAACGGGAGATCGGCTGCGGGAAGAACATCAGCCCGCACAGCCCGATGACGACGGTCAGGCCGGAGAACGCGACCGTGTGCCCGGCCGTGTTCATCGTCACCACCAGCGACTGCCGTACGTCGCCGCCCCGGCCCGCGAGTTCCTCGCGGAACCGGCTGACCATGAAGAGCCCGTAGTCGATGGCCAGGCCGAGACCGAGCAGTGTGGAGATCTCCATCGCGAAGATCGAGATGTCCGTGACGTACGTCAGGCCGCGCAGCACCACCAGCGAGCCGAGGATGGCCACGATCCCCAGGGCGAGAGGGATGGCGGCGGCCACCACGCCCCGGAAGACGACCAGTAGCACGATCAGCAGGATCGGCAGCGAGATCATGTTGGCGGTGGCCAGGTTCTCGGTGGCGAGCCGCTGGAGGTGGAACACGCTGGTGGAGCCGCCGGCGATGTGGGTCTCCAGGCCCGCGGCGCGTACCTGCTGCTCGATCTCGCCGTACGACTCAAGGCGCTCCTGGTCGTCGGCGCCGCGCAGGATGATCGTCGCCAGCGTGGCGCGGCCGTCCTTCGAGACGTACCCGGCGCGCTGTTCCTCGGTGAGCCCCGGGCTCCAGTAGCTGGTCCAGGAGACGACCTCGGACTCCGGCAGGCCGCTGAGCGCCGCCGTCACCGCCTCCTCGAAGGCCGGGTCGTCCACCGACTGCCTGCCGGTGGGGTCGCTGTAGATCGCCACCGCGTCCGCCCGGGCCGGCCGGTGCCCGAAGTGGCGCTCCAGGAGCTCGTCGGCCCGGTACGACTCCGCCTGAGGAGACTCCAGCCCGCCGGTGTCCAGGGCGCTGAAGACCCCGCTGCCCCAGACGCCGGCGAGCACTACGAACAGGGTGGCCGCGATCAGTGACGCGCGCCTGCGCACGTAGGTGAAATGCCCTAGCCACGAGAACATGACGATGCCTCCCGAGCAGTCCCGAACCGGCCGTTCGCCCTGCTCAACCCAGGCCGCCGTCCACCCGCAGCACTGCCCCGGTCACGTAGGAGGAGCGATCGCTGAGCAGCCAGGCGGCAGCCTCGGCGACCTCCTCGGGCTCGGCCGCGCGCCGCAGCGCGGTCCGCGCGTTGAGCTGCTCGACGATCCCGGGCGAGGCGGCCTCCCAGGCGTGGACCATGTCGGTCAGCGTGGTGCCGGGGGCGATCCCGTTGACCCGGATGCCCTCCGGGCCGTAGGTGGCGGCGGCCGACTCGGTGAGGCTGTTGAGCGCCCGCTTCATGGCGCCGTAGGCGGGCAGCAAGGGGTTCGGCCCCCAGCTGCCGACGGTGGAGGTGTTGACGATCGCCCCGGTCCCGGCGGTGGCGCGGATGGCGCTCACCTCGGCGGACATGGCGACCCACTGTCCCTTGAGGTTCACGGTGTACATCAGGTCGAAGTCGGCCTCCGGCATGCGGTCCATCGGTGCCGGCGGCACCGCCGTCGCGCCGTTGTTGAAGGCGACGTCGAGCCGGCCGTACAGGTCCACGGCCCGGCTCACCGCGGCGCGCACGCCACCCGCGTCGGCCAGGTCGCACACGACGTGGCCGGCGGTGCCGCCCGCCGCCCGGATCTCCTCGGTCACCGCCTTGAGCTGGTCCTCGCTCCGGGCGGTGAGCAGGACCGTGGCGCCCTCCCGGGCGAACAGCCGCGCCGCGGCGGCGCCGATGCCGCGCCCGGCACCGGTGACGAAGGCGACCTTGCCGGCCAGCAGGCCCGTGTTCGTGTCGTGAGTCATGGCGTCGAGCCTGGTCCCGGGGTACGGAGCCCAGCCAGGCCCCGGCTGTACCTGGCTGGGCGCGGCGCGGGCCACGCATAGTGGAAGCGTGGACAGACAGGAACTGGCTGCCTTCCTGCGCAGCAGGCGGGAGCGGATCGACGCCGCCGACGTGGGTCTCCCGGCCGGGCGGCGGCGCCGTACCCCCGGGCTGCGCCGCGAGGAGGTGGCCCAGCTCGCGTACATCTCGACGGAGTACTACACGCGCCTCGAACAGGCCCGTGCCGCGCGCCCGTCCCGCGAGGTGCTGGCCGGGCTGACCCGGGCGCTGCGCCTGTCGGACGCCGAGCGCGACCACCTGCACCACCTGGCCGGCGCTCCGCCGGCCCCGCCGCCCGGCCCGTGCCGCGAGGTGCACCGCGGCATCCTGGACCTGCTGGACCGGCTGCCGCAGGCCGCCGCGTTCGTGCTGTCCGCGACGTTCGAGGTGATCGCCTGGAACGACCTGGCGGCCGCCCTGATGACGGACTTCTCCGCGCTGCCCCGGCGCGACCGCAACCTGATCCGGCACGCCTTCCTCGGGCCGCCCCCGGACAGCTCCCGCCTGCCCGTCCTGGCGGAGGCCGACCGGGTCGCGTTCGCCCACGACGCGGCCCGGCGGCTGCGCGCCGCCGCCGCCCGCTACCCCGACGCCGCCGAGGTGGCCGAGCTGGTGGCCGAGCTCCGGGCCGGCAGCGCGGAGTTCGCCCGGCTGTGGGCCTCGCACGACGTCTCCCCCGGGCCGAGCCTGCGCAAGACCCTGCACCACCCGCTGGTGGGCCCGATCACCCTCAACTGCAACGGGTTGGACGTCTCCGACCGGGACCAGCACGTGGTGATCTACACGGCCGACCCGGGCTCCCCGGCCGAGGAGGCGCTGCGGCTGCTCTCGGTGATCGGCACCCAGCGCATGAACGTGCCCGGCTGACCTGGTCACGACAACATGACCACGCCGAGCTCAGGTCCCTTCGCTTCAGGCGCGGCGTCGGATCGCCAGGTAGGCGACCCCGGTCAGGATCAGTGTGAGGACGAGGTAGGAGGCCGTTTCGATCCACTGTGCGGGCCAATAGGGCAGCTCAAGGTGGCCACGCAACCCCCGGCCGGCGAGCTGGCTGATGCCGGCCAGCAGGACGGACAGCGGCATGGCGACACGGGTGTGCCTGGTCACGGCGCCGAGCGCCACGCCGAGCGTCAGGGCGAACAGCACACGGGCGAACGGCACCGGGCCGTGGCTCTCGTAGTACGGCCAGGCCATCGGATCGCCCCCGGCGGAGGGCAGTGCCCAGGCCAGCAGCGCGGCGAGCACCGCCGCCGCGGCCAGAGCGCCGGTGGCCGCGGTGGCCAGGATCGCGGCCAGCCAGCGACCGCGCGTCAGGCTCTGGGTCCAGGCGAGCCTGTGCGTGCCCGTCTCGATCTCGCGGGCGATCAGCGGTGCGCCCCACACCAGGCAGATCGCCCCGGGCAGGAAGCCGGCCAGCTGCTGGGTGAGCCCGGACAGGTCGGGCTCCAAGCGCTCCACGGCAACGGTCGCGCCGTACATCAGCACCACGCCGGCGACGGCGGCGGCCTGGGCGCGCTGCCCGCGCCAGGCCGCCCACAGCGGCCCCGCGACAGGCCCGGTCATCGGGCCGGCTCGGGGTTGCGCAGGTGATCCAGGACGAGGTCCTCCATGGTGGTGGCCGGGTGGGCGGCCAGCAGATCGGTGAAGCCGCCGCACAGCCGGACCTGGCCGGCACCGAGCAGGATCAGGTGATCGCACACCCCGGCCAGGTCGGCCAGGATGTGCGACGACAGCAGGACGGTGATCTCCAGCTCCCGCACCGCGTCCATCGCCCGGACGCGGGCCAGCGGATCCAGCTCGGCCAGCGGCTCGTCCAGCACCAGCAGGTCGGCCCGCTTGCCGACCGCCAGGGCGAGGGCCACCAGGGTGCGTTGCCCACCGGACAGGCGGTCTGCCCGCTGCTGGACGGGGATGTCGTGGGCGAGCAGGAACGAGGTGGCGGCGTGCCGGTCCCAGCGGGGGTTGGTCGCGGCGCCGAAACGCAGCAGATCCGCCACGCTCCACCGCCGGTAGAGCGGCTTGTCCTGCGCCACGAAGGCCACCCTGGACACCTCCAGCGGCCTGCCGAAGACGCGCACCCGCCCGGTGGTGGGCGCCAGCAGCCCGGTCACCAGGTTCAGCAGCGTGGTCTTGCCCGCCCCGTTCGGCCCCACCAGCGCGCACCGGGCCCCGGCGGGCAGCTCGAAGGTCGCCTCCCGGAGCGCCCAGCGCTTGCCGTACCGTTTGCCCAGCCCGTCGGCCTCCAGCGCGTTCACGCCTGCTCCCCGCCGCCCAGCTCGCGCCTGCGGCGCAGCAGCTCGGCCCGGCGCGCGTGCGCCCGCACGACCAGCACCAGCGACGCCGCGACGAACCCGCCCCCCACCGCCAGCGCGACACCCAGGCCGGTGCCGCGCTGCACGGCGATGCCCGCCACACCCACGGTCGTGACCAGCGACGCGATCAGCGCGATCCAGGCGGCGATCACCCGGTCGGTGGCGAACAGCACCACCCTGCGCGTCAGCAGCCAGCCGCCGTAGCCGGCCCAGGCCAGGCAGAACACGGTGAACAGCGCGAACGCCAGATGGGTACGGCCCGGCAGCGGACCCGGCTCGCTCCACCACAGCGCGGCCACGAACACCACACCGGCCAGCCCGGCCAGCAGCGCCGCCACGGCGCGCACCCGCCGCCACGGTGACAGCGACGGCTCGAGCCGTTCGATCATCTCCTGCGCCGACAGGCGCGGCTCCTCCTCGATCATGCCCGGTATCCCCTTTCCTCCAGGTGCTCCCGCAGCATCCGGCGAGCCCGATTGAGCCTGGACTTGACCGTGCCGACCGGGACGAGGCAGATCTGCGCGCACTCCCCCACCGACAGGTCCTCCAGGTAGAACAGGACGAGAATCTCCCGCTCCAGAACCGGGAGCCCGGCCAGGGCGGCGATGAGCTCGGCGCGATCCACCATGGCCTCGACAGGGTCCTCGGTCGGCAGCTCGCCGGCCGCCACGTGCTCGTCGGCCCGGGCGTACTCGCCGCGCAGGCGGTCGGTCACCGAGCGGCGGGCGATCGTGAACAGCCAGGGCGCGAACCGGCCGGGCTCCCGCAGCCGGGGCAGGCCGCGGACCACGGACAACCAGATCTCCTGGGTCACGTCGTCGGCCCGCTCGGCATCCAGCATCCGCCGCACATAAGTCCACACCGGCACCCGCCATCGGGCGACCAGCTCCGCCCAGGCGGCCCGCTCACCCAGCTGGGCACGGACCACCAGCAGCTCATCGGTCATCTCATCCCTTCCGTCACCCTGCACAGTCGGGCGAGAGGCCACTCGGGTTCACGGGCACCCACATCATCGTGCGGGCCGGTCCTGGCGTCCGCCGCCTCGCGGCGTCCGGACCGGTCCCTGTGGCAGAAAGAGGTGCCGCTGTGCCGGTCGCTGTCCGATCCTGGGCGACGGCTCCGACGTCCCGGGAAAGTCGGGTATCCGGAAGGGAGCCACCGGCCATGGGCAAGGTCATCGCGAGCGCGACGGTCTCGTTGGACGGATTCATCGCCGACGAGTCGGACCGGGTAGGTCCGCTCTTCGACTGGTACGGCAACGGGGACGTCCCCTTCAACGGCGGCGACCCGGAGCGGGTCTTCCACGTCTCGGCCGCCAGCGCCGCCTACCTGGAGGCCACCTGGTCGCGGATCGGGGCGGCGGTGATCGGCCGTCGCCTGTTCGACCTCACCAACGGCTGGAACGGCCGCCCCGCCGCCGGCGACGCCGTCTTCGTGGTGACGCACGAACCGCCGACGAACTGGCCCTACCCCGACGCGCCGTTCACGTTCGTCACCGACGGCCTGGCCGGCGCGATCGCCCGGGCCGAGGCCGCCGCCGGGGACAAGGACGTGTCTCTGACCGGCGGTGACCTGCTGGGTCAGGCCCTGACCGCCGGCCTGGTGGACGAACTGCAGGTCGACCTGGTCCCGGTGGTGTTCGGCAAGGGCATCCGGTTCTTCGGCGGGTACGACGGCCCGCCCGCGCTCCTCGGCAACCCGGAGATCGTCCAGGGCGACCGCGTCACCCATCTGCGCTACCACGTCCACCGTGACGCCGATCGCGTCGCAGGTGGTTTCAACCACCGGCCTTCGACACCGCGAACGCGAGCAGGAACCCGGCCAGCGTGATGAGGCCGGTCATCTGGTGCGCGTCCTCGAACGCCTCGGGAATCATGGTGTCGGCGATCATGGCGAGGATCGCGCCGCCGGCCAGCGCGATGATGCCCGCCAGCACGGCCGCCGGCGCCTGCCCGAGGAGTGCGTACCCCGCCAGCGACGACAGACCGCTGATCACGGCGATCCCGCTCCACAGCCCGAACACGTACGCCTTGGACCGCCCGGCTCCGCGCATGCCGGCCGCGCTGGAAAGGCCCTCGGGCACGTTGCTGATGAACACCGCCGCCACCGTCACCGTGCTCACCACGCCACCGCCGAGCAGGCTCGCCCCGATCACCAGCGACTCCGGCACGCCGTCCAGCACCGCGCCCAGCGCGATCGCCGAGCCGGACCCCTCCTGCTCCCGCTCCGACGGCTGCCGAACACCGGAGCGCTTGCGATGCCTGGCTCCATGGCGGGCCAGCAGGAGGTTGCAGACGGTGTAGAGGACCGCGCCGGACACGGCCCCGGCCACCGTAGGCACCAGTCCCGCCCGTTGGTGCGCCTCGTCGATCAGCTCGAAGGACACGGCG
The DNA here is from genome assembly GCF_041950495.1 of Nonomuraea sp. MTCD27. Lineage (NCBI taxonomy): Bacteria > Bacillati > Actinomycetota > Actinomycetes > Streptosporangiales > Streptosporangiaceae > Nonomuraea > Nonomuraea sp. MTCD27. The sequence goes on from NZ_JBGNUW010000028.1 coordinate 9,965, forward strand.
GACAGCAGCACGCCGGCACCGAACGCCATCACCGACGCGATCAGCCGCTGCGGCATCCGCACCGCGTACCCGGCCAGCGCGCCGAGTACCAGCGCGAACCCGGCCAGCAGCCCCCACCCACCCGCCTGCAACCATTCCGGCATGATCAAGCGGTTGCCCTCGCGCCACCCACTTCAAACCGGGTGATCTCTCGCCTCCTGGCGTCACCTATATCCCTATTAACATTCATCTGTACGCCTGTATCGCTCCGTGAGGGTCGATGCCCAGATCTGCCGACCATTTGCACCTTTACGGAGACCCTCCGCATGGACCTCGCCACGCGCCGTCGCCGGCAGGCACTGTTCCTGTTCTTCTTCCTTCCGGGCATCGCGATGTCGTCGTGGGTGACCCGCACCCCCGACATCCGCGACCGCCTGGAGGCCTCCACCGGCCAGATGGGGTGGATCCTGTTCGGCCTGTCGCTCGGCTCCATGATCGGCATTCTCTGCTCCGGACGTCTCACCTCGCGGTACGGGACCAGACCCGTCATCGGCGGCGGCACCGCGCTGGTCGTGGCGAGCCTGGCCGTCATCAGCGCCGGCGCTCTCGTGTCGTCCGTGCCGCTGGTCATGGCGGGTCTGTGCGCGTTCGGCGCGGGCATGGGAGCCGGTGACGTCGCCGTCAACGTCGATGCCACCGACGTCGAGCGGATCACCGGCAGGACGACGCTGCCCACCTTGCACGGCTGCTTCAGCCTGGGCACCGTGGTGGGCGCCGGCACCGGCATCGCGGCCACCACCGCCGGCCTGCCGGTGCACTGGCATCTGGCCGCGATCACCCTGATCTCCGCCGGGATCTTCCTGTACGCCGTCCGCTTCGTCCCTGCGGGCACCGGCGCCCTCGCTCCCGGCCCGGCCGGGCCGGGCACCGGCCACTCGAGGCCGAAGGTCTGGAAGGACACCAGGCTCCTCCTGATCGGCGCGATCGTCCTGGCGATGGCCCTGGCCGAGGGGGCCGCCAACGACTGGCTGCCGCTGCTCATGGTGGACGGTCACGGCCTGACCACCGCGTCCGGTTCCCTCGTCTACACCGGCTTCGCCGCCGCCATGACCCTGGGCCGCTTCGGCGGGACGTTCTTCCTCGACCGCTTCGGCCGCACCCTCGTCGTACGCGCCAGCGCCGTGTCGGGGGCGCTCGGCCTGCTCCTGGTGATCTTCTCGGACAACGCCGTGCTGGCCGGGGCGGCCGTGCTGTTCTGGGGGCTCGGCGCGTCGCTGGGCTTCCCCGTCGCGCTGTCGGCCGCGGGAGAGACCGGACCGGACGAGACCGCCCGGGTCAGCCTGGTGGCCACGATCGGCTACGTCGCCTTCCTCGTCGGCCCGCCCGGCCTCGGCTTCCTCGGCGACCACTGGGGCCTGCGCCCGGCCATGCTCGTCGTGCTCACCTTCGTCGCCTCCGCCGCCTTCCTGGCCTCCGCCGTCGACACCCGGAGCCGCGTCCAGGCCGCCGGTCAGCGTGCGTAGGCGCAGGCGGGCACGCGGCGGAGGCCGGGCGGGGCGGCCGGGCGGGGCGGCCGGGCGGGCCACGGCGCCCGGCCGCCGCGACGCGGGCGGCTCGATGCGCGTCAGCGCACGTAGACGTTGGGCCGGGGTGGCGTGCCCATGCCGTTGCCGATGAAGAAGCTCGGGTGCGGCGGCTGGTTGTAGGCGGTGTTCTGCCAGGCCAGGGCCACGCGGTACTGCGGGTCGTGCAGCAGGGTGTGGATCTTGGTGGTGGTCGCGTGGGGGGTGGCGTAGATGCGCAGGGCGCGGTTGTCGGTGGTGGGCCAGACGACCTCCTCGCGCCAGTCGCCCAGGAGGTCGCCCGACAGGGACGGGGTGGCCTTGGTGCCGTTGTTGCTGTGCACGCCGGAGGCGGTGAGCAGGCGGGTCTCGCCGCTCGTGCCGTACTTGTCGATCCGGGTCTGGTCCAGCAGCTCCCGTACGGGGTCGCCGTCCCACCAGGACAGGAAGTTGGCCGAGGAGGGCTGGCGGCCGACGACCGTGCCGGAGGTGTTGCGCAGGCCGTTCTGACCCGCGCCGGCGGCCCAGGACTCGGCGCCGGGGCTGCCGGCGTGGATGTCGGCGGACACGCCGCGGGCCGGGCCCTCGCCGTCGGAGCCCGAGCCGGTGCCGGTCTGCCACAGCACCTGGCCGGTGCGGGCGTCGACCATGTACAGGCCGGGCCGGTTGGCCGACTCGGAGATCTTCACGTACTCCTGGCCCGCGCGGCCCGGGTTGAGGTCGCCCAGGTGGGCGGCGTCGCCGTGGCCCCAGCCGACGTTCCACAGGCGGCCGCCGTCGTCGTCGACGGCGGCGGCGCCGTACAGGATCTCGTCGCGGCCGTCGGCGTCCACGTCGCCGACGGTGAGGCTGTGGTTGCCCTGGCCGGCGTAGGAGCCGTTGCCCGATGCGTTGCTGTCGAACGTCCAGCGCTTGACCAGCCGGCCGTCGCGGAAGTCCCAGGCGGCGATCACGGCGCGGGTGTAGTAGCCGCGGGCCATGATCAGGCTGGGCCGCTGCCCGTCCAGGTAGGCGGTGCCGGCCAGGAAGCGGTCCACCCTGTTGCCGTAGCTGTCGCCCCAGGAGGAGACGTTGCCGCGGGGCGGGTCGTAGCTCACCGTGGACATCGCGGCGCCGGTCTGGCCGTTGAACATGGTCAGGTATTCCGGGCCGGTCAGGATGTAGCCGCCGGAGTTGCGGTGGTCGGCGCTCGCGTTCCCGATCGCGGTGCCGCGGCCGTCGATGGTGCCGTCGGCGGTCTTCATCGCGACCTCGGCCTTGCCGTCGCCGTCGTAGTCGTAGACCTGGAACTGGGTGTAGTGGGCGCCGGCGCGGATGTTGCGGCCCAGGTTGACCCGCCACAGGCGGGTGCCGTCCAGCTTGATGCCGTCGATGTACACCACGTCGGTGGTGCCGGACTGGGAGTTGTCCTTGGAGTTGTCGGCCTCCCACTTCAGCACCAGGTCCAGGGCGCCGTCGCCGTCCAGGTCGCCGGCGCTCGCGTCGTTGGCGTGGTGGCCTCCGCTGGGCGGGGAGATGGGCACGTCGAGGTAGCCGCCGCCGAAGCGCAGCGAGGTCTCCGAGGCGGGGCCCTCGGTGCCGCCGCTGACCGGGCGGACCGTGTAGGAGGCGTCCGGCGCCGCTCCGGAGTCCAGGTAGTTGGTGGAGTCGGTGACGGTCGCGATGCGCGTGCCGCCCCGGTAGAGGGTGAAGGACGTCTCCCGTGGCTCGGTGCCGAGCAGGCGCCAGGAGACCAGGTTGCCGCTGCCGGAGCGGACGCTGATCAGGCCGCGGTTCAGGTCTTCGGCCTGCTTGGCGTTGTCGGGGACGGAGGTCGGGGTGACCGTCGGCGTGACCGTGGGGGTCGGCTCGCCGGAGTCGCCGGAGCAGGTGACGCCGTTGAGCGCGAAGGAGGCGGGCGCCGGGTTGGCGGAGCCGTTCCAGGAGGCGTTGAAGCCGAACGTCGCGGTGCCGCCCTGCGGGATCGCGGCGTTGTGGCCCGCGTCCTCCGCCCTGACGGCGGGGCCGCTCTGCGTGGCCGTGGCGTTCCACGCCTGGGTGATCTGCTGCCCGGCGGTGAACGACCAGTCCAGGTGCCAGCCGTTGACCGCCTCCCCCACGTTCCTGATGGTCACGTTGCCGGTGAAGCCGCCGGGCCACTCGGTGGCGACGGTGTAGTCGACCTCGCAGGCCACCGCCGCCGCGGCGGGCGACTGCAGGCCGACGGCGCCCGCGAGCACCAGGCACACGGTGCTGCCGAGCGCCGTGAGGAGCAGCGTTGGACGGGATAAACGTTTCATTGATCGTCCAATCGACGTACGGGTATCGACGAGATGCCGAGCGCCCACACGGTAGAAATGTGCTGCTCAGAGTGTCAACGACACACCAATGACGATCTGGCCGTGGATTGTTACCTTTCAGGTCAGCGGCGGGAAGCGGGCACCACGGCTCTGAAACTTTCGGAGCCGAGCCCGGTCAGCGGCAGGGTGCCGCGGTGGACTCGCGGACGACCAGCCGCGGCCGGTAGACCAGCTTCTGATGGCGGTGACCCGGCCGGCTCTCGTCGAGGAGCAGCTCGGCCGCGACCCGGCCCAGCTCGCGTTTCGGCTGCCACACGGTGGTCAGCGGCGGGGCCAGCTGCGCGGCGAACGCCACGTCGTCGTACCCCACCACCGACATCTCCCCAGGCACCGAGATCCCCCGCTCCCGCAGCCCGCCGATCACCCCGAGCGCCGCCGTGTCGTTCAGGCAGAGGATCGCGGTGGGCGGATCGGCCGCCCCCAGCACGTCCTCCAGGGCCGCCGCGGCGGTCACCGTGATGTCGGGCGACGGCACCCGGACGTCCAGCACCCCCTCGTCGGGGTCCAGGCCGGCCTTCAGGAACGCCTTGCGCACCCCGGCGTGGCGCTCGGCGGTCTGCTGCACCTCGATGGCGGCGCCGAGCAGGGCGATCCGCCGATGCCCCAGCCCGAGCAGATGCGCCGCGACCTGCTCACCACCCCACTGGTTGTCCATCGACACCGAGCACAGCCGGCCGTCGGACCGGTGGTCCAGCAGCACCACCGGGACGCCGCGCCCGGCCAGGGCGACCAGCGGGTCCAGGGCGGCCTCGACCGGGGTGACGAGCACGCCGCGTACGCGCTGCTTCTCCAGCTCCTGGAGATAGTGCCGCTCCCGCCCCGGCTGCAGATCGGTGCTGCAGGTCATGAGCATGCAACCGTCCTGGAGCAGCCGGTCCTCCACCCCCCGGCACACCTCGGTGAAGAACGGGCCGGCGATGTCCAGCGTCACCGCGCCGACCAGCGGGCTGGGCATCCCGCGTAACCGCCGGGCGGCGTTGTCCGGCAGATACCCCAAACGCTCCATCGCCGCGTGCACGCGCCGGCGCGTCTCCTCGGCGACCAGCTCGGGACTGTTGAGGACGTTGCTGACTGTCGTCGGCGAGACCCCGGCCTCTCGCGCGACCTGGCGCATACCGGGACGGCGCGGCCCGATCGAAGCGTCCCCATTCACCGCAGCACCATATCCGGCCCGCAACCGATCGCGCCCCTGGTGAGATCGGGCCGCTGTGAGCCGCTGCGAGCCGCCGAGGTCGCCCCGCGAGCTGAGTGCCGCGCCGGACGCGTCGAGTCCACGGCGCGGCAGACCGCCCGGGAGCACCAGCCGGCCGAGGCAGCGGAGACGGAGACCGTGCCGATTAGTCGTTGACGCCACAGTTCGGCACAATTGCTCGCGTGCGAGTCGATTTGCTTGGTCCGTTCGAAGTCCGGAACCGCGACGGAGCCATGCTGGAGGTGCCTGGGATTCGGCTGCGCGCGCTGCTGGCCGCCCTCGCCCTCGACCCCGGCCGGATCGTCACACGTGCCCGGCTGGTGGACTGGATCTGGGGGGAACGCCCGCCCGCGGACGAGGTGAACGCCCTCCAGGCCCTGGTGTCCAGGCTGCGCAGGGTGCTGCCCGACGGTGTGATCGAGGCGGATTCCGGCGGGTACCGGCTGGCCGTGGCTCCTGACGCCGTGGACGTGAGCCGGTTCGAACGCCTGGTCGGTCAGGCCCGTGCCGCCGACCCCGCGGAGCGGGCGGAGCTGCTGCACTCGGCCCTGGCCTTGTGGCGCGGCGCGGCCATGGCGGACATCGCCCTGCAGGACAGCGAGGCGTTCGACGCCGTGGTCGCGCGCCTGAACGACCTCTACGTCGCCGCGCTCGGGGATCGGGTGGACGCCGACATCCGCCTCGGCCGTGGCTCGGAGCTGATCTCCGAGCTGACCGAGCTGGTTGCCACATATCCGCTGCGAGAGGGCTTCGTGGCGGCCTTGATGCGCGCGCTCGCCGAGGCGGGGCGCGGCAACGAGGCGCTGACCGTGTACCAGCGGACGCGCGAGCGGCTCGCCGAGGAGCTGGGCGCCGATCCATCGGCCGAGCTGTCCGCGCTGCACACCGCGTTGCTGCGCGGCGAGCTGGGCGAGCGGGCGGAGAACCGCCGGACGAACCTGCGCGCCGGGCTGACGAGCTTCGTCGGCAAGGACGACGACGTCTCCACGGTCGCCGGCCTGGCCATCAAGCACCGGCTGGTCACCTTGACGGGAGCGGGCGGCTCCGGCAAGACGAGGCTGGCCACGGAGACCGCGCGGACGATGCTCGCCGAGCTGCCGGACGGGGCGTGGCTGGTCGAGCTGGCCTCGGTACGGGCCGGCGGCGAGCTGGCGCAGGCCGCCCTTACCACGATCGGCCTGCGTGACCAGGCGGTGCTCGGTGGCGCGCGGGGCGGGGAACCGATCGACCGGCTCATCGCCGCGCTCCGGGAGCGCACCATCCTGCTGATCCTGGACAACTGCGAGCACGTGATCGACGAGGCCGCGGCGTTCGTGGATCGGCTTCTGGGGGAATGCCAGCGGCTGCGGATCCTGGCCACGAGCAGGGAACCCCTCGGGATCACCGGGGAGGTGCTGTGGCAGGTCGAGCCGCTCGCGCTGCCCGCGACGGGAGCGGACCCCGCCGAGGCCGGGTCCTCGCCCGCGGTGCGGCTGCTGCGGGACCGCGCGGATCTGGTGCGCAAGGACATCGGCTCCGACGCCGACACCTTGGCGACCATGGCGCGGATCTGCCGGGCGCTCGACGGGATGCCGCTGGCGATCGAGCTGGCCGCGGCACGGCTGCGTACGATGTCCGTCGATCAGCTGGCCCATCGGCTCGACGACCGGTTCCGCCTGCTGACCGGCGGCAGCCGTACGGCGCTACCCCGGCACAAGACGCTGCGCGCCGTCGTGGACTGGAGCTGGGATCTGCTGACCGAGGCCGAACGTGGCGTGCTGCGGCGGTTCTCGGTGTTCTCCGGCGGTGCGAGCCTCGAAGCGGCCGAACGGGTGTGCGGGGACGCGGCGTTCGGCGGGGAGCAGGTGCTCGACGTGCTGACCGCGTTGATCGAGAAGTCGCTGCTGCTCGCCGACGAGGAGGGCATGCCGCGCTACCGGATGCTCAACACCATCAGGGAGTACGCGGCCCACCGGCTCGACGAAGCCGGCGAGACCGAGCCGGTGCGCCGGGCGCATCTCGCGTACTTCACCGAGCTGGCCGAGACGGCCGATCCGCACCTGCGTACGGCCGAGCAGCTGACCTGGCTGGCCACGCTCGAGGCCGAGCACGACAACATCAACGCGGCCCTGCGCGGGGCGATCGCCGAGGGATGGGCCCAGGAGGCGATGCGGCTGGTCGGGGCCGTGGGCTGGTACTACTTCCTCAGCGGGCACCGGGCCGAGGGCACCGAGCTGAGCATCGCGGCGACCTCGCTGCCCGGTGAGGTGGCCGATGAGGTGCGGGCGATGGCGTACGGCGTCGCGGCCGTGTTCGTGACCTCCGGACCCGGCCGCGATCAGTACCAGGCGCGAGAGTGGATCCACGAGGCGCACCGGCTCATCGAGCGCAGCGGTTATCGCCACCAGATGCTCGTGTTCGTCCGGCCGCTGGAGCGGATGCTGCAGGGGCCGGCGGAGTTCCTGCCCGCGTTCGAGCCGCTCATCGACGACGACGATCCCTGGGTGCGGGCGCAGGCCAGGCTCACCCGTGGCCGGTTGCGGCTCACGCTCGGCGCCGACGAGACCGACGTGGACGTCGACATCGAGACCGCACTCACCGAGTTCCGCACGCTGGGTGACCGGTGGGGGATCTCGACGGCGCTGACCTTCCTGGCCGATCGGGTCGCCATGCGCGGCGAGTTCGCACGCGCGTGCGAGCACTACGAGGAGGCGGCTACGGCGCTGACCGAGGTGGGCGCGACCGAGGACGTGGTCAGCGTGCGGTCGCGGCAGGCCCAGCTGTACTGGCTGCTCGGCGATGAGCGCTCCAGCACCGCCGCCATGGCCGAAGCGCAGCGGTGCGCGGGCTGGATCGCCTGGCCGGAGGTGCTCACCGACCTGGCGTTCTCGAAGGCGCAGCTGGCGCACTGGCGCGGCGAGCCGGACGAGGCACACCGGCAGCTGGCCACGGTGGAGGCGCTGATGGGCGACGAGGAACAGTGGCAGTTCTTCCGCGCCAAGTTCCACGACCTGAACGGCTACCTCAGCGAGGACCTCGAGAAGGCCGGCGTTCATCGGAGCGAGGCGTTGAGCGCGGCCACGGCGACGACGTACCCGCCGCTGATCGCCGAGGTGTTGATCGGGATCGCGGATCTCGCGGTGCGCCAAGGACAGTACGAGCAGGCCGTACGTTTGCTCGCGGCGAGCGACGGCGTGCGCGGCATGCCGGATCGTTCGCATCCGGACGCTTCCAGGATCGCCGCGGACGCGCGGAGCCGCCTCGGCGAAACCGGGTTCACCGAGGCGACCCGTGCCGGTCAGCAGCGGGATTGGCGCGAGCTGGCCGAGACCACCCTCGCTGGGTGAGCGTCGACGTGCGGTCCTCGCGCTGGTGATGCTCGCTCACCCCGGCCGCGTCACCGACCTGACCCTCGACGCCGTCCCCGCCACCGCCCCCTGATCCACCCGGGTCAGCCGGCGCCGGGCAGAGCGAACCGTTCGGCGAACGCCGACATCTCGTCACGCTGGTGTTCCGGTTCCGCCGACGTGGGGCTGACCACGATGCGGGTCACGCCCTGCGCGGCGAACCGCTCGGCCCGTTCGGCGGACATGTCGATCGACCCCCACCGGGTGTACTCCAGCCGGCCGGGGTCACGGCCCGCCTCCGCGGCGGCGGCTCGGGCCAGCTCCCATTGGCTCGCGCGTTCCTCCGGGGTGAGCGCGCCACCCGGGAAATAGCCGTCGCCGCGCCGCCCGGCGCGTCGTGCGGCCGCCCGGCTCGACCCGCCGATGTGGATCGGCAGGCGCGTGGCCGCGTACGGCTTCGGGTAGCTGGTCACGTCGTCGAAGCCGAAGAACTCGCCGTCGAAGCCGACGCCCTTCTCATCGCCTTCCCACAGCAGCCGGAGCACGTCGATGGCCTCGTCGGTGCGGCGTCCGCGGCTGCTGAAGTCGACCCCCATCGCCCTGGCCTCGCCGGGCAGCGTGCCCAGCCCCACGGTGAGCAGCCGCATCCGCCCCTTGGACAGCACGTCGATGGTCGCCAGGCGCTTGGCCAGGACCACGGGGTGGTGGTACGGCAGCAGCAGCACGGCCGTGCCGAGCAGGATGCGCCGGGTGGCGGCCGCGGCGAAGGCCAGGCAGTCGAGCGGATCGGGATAGGGCAGGGACGGCGGAAACTCGAAGGGGCCGAGCGTGGCGCCGGGATACAGCACGACGTGCTCGGGCAGGTACAGCCCGTCGAAGCCGCAGTCCTCAGCATGCCGGGCATAGGCCACGAACCGGTCGGGGTCGAGCCCGTCGGCTGTCGAGTAGCTGATGGCAAATTTCATCGTCATCCTCGGAGATCAGAGTTCGCGTCACGCTACATCCCTGACATCGGCGTCAAGGCAAACGCCGACCGCCCGTCACGGCCTTCGACCCCTCGATGTCTCCGCCCCGACGCCGGCGTCAAGGGGTAGTGACGGGCGAGCGGGGCGCCGGCGTGCGAGCCGGCGGCGGGCTTGAGGAGCTGCGCGCCGGCTCGCGGCCTTCGACCGCACCGTGGAGATCACCAGCCCCCGCGGGCGGTCCGACCCTGGTGCGGATGGCGGTGCCATGCGAATCGTCGTAGCCGAAGACCTGTACCTCCTGCGCGACGGGATGGCCGAGGGTTATCAAAACCGCTCGGTTCCGCCCCCGTCGGCGTGTCCCGGCGAGGCGCCGGTGCCGGTGACGGTCACTTCCCGCCGCGTACGACCTGGATGGTCTTCGAGGTCGTGACCGGCGCGAGCGAGCTGTCGTCGGTGTAGGCGCGCATCGACTCGTTCGTCACCGAAACGGTCACCGTGCCACGGTTCAGTGCGGTGAGCGTGCGGGTCCGGGGGTCGAGGATCGCGACCTTGCCCTTGCGGCGGGCCGCGTCGACGGCCGCCTTCCCGCTGCCGATCGCCAGGTTGGACGAGCCGCTCCAGTCGACCGACATCGGATACCGCAGCGGCACCACACGCGTGCCCGCCGACACGCCCTCCGGCTGCACGATGCTGCCCGAGAGCTGCGCCGTCCCGCTCACCTCGACCGAGTCCGGGGCGTTGAGCGTGATGGACTGCGCGAAGGCGCGCACCTCCGCCTCGAGCCACTGCTGGTCCGCGTTCCGCCGCGGGTCCACAGACCAGTCGACCCACCCGGTGAAACCGCCGCGGTCCGGCGTGCCGTACGGGTTCTTGCCGGACGACGGCAGCACCATGTACGGGACGCCCTCCAGGCGGTGGACGTCGGCGATCTGGGCGTGGGAGCCGACCATCGCGGCGCCCTTGCCCGAGGAGCCACGGAAGTCCGTGAGCAGGTTCTCGATGAGCGCGACCTCGTCGCGGTCGCCGAGCTGGCTGGACTTCGCCTCGGCGGGGTCGTCCACCGGGTGATGGGCGAACACCAGGACGTTGCGTACCGACCGGTCCTTCTTGGCGTCGGCAAGCGCTTGCTGGACCATCGGGAGCTGGTCCCACGCCGTCCCGCGCAGCGACCCGAGGGAGCTGGCGAGCAGGATGAACCGGGTGCCCTTGTGGTCGAACGTCCGGTACGGCTGACCGAACTCGTTGCTGAAGTTCGTCAGGTCGGACTGGGTGTTGTTGAGACCGTAGGACTCGTGGTTGCCCGGCACGTAGTAGCACGGGATCGAGCCCGCCTTCGGGTCCGGCGTGCTGTCCTCCGGCGGCTCCTGGCCGACCGGGACGAGGCCGCACCCGGCGTCGGTGAGCACCTGGCGGGCAAGCGCGAGGTCCTGCGGCAGGCCACGGTCGGTGATGTCACCGTTGAGGACGATCAGGTCCGGCCTGGTCTGGCGGATCCGCTTGATGGCGGCCGTGGCGACCTGGGACAGCGCCGGGTTGTCGGCGGTGAACTGCACGTCCGACAGCGTGGCGAACTGCCAGGTGCCGTGGCCCTGGAGCAGCGTGCCGTCGTCGGAGACGAGCGGGTCGGGCCGCAGGTCGGGCTGGGCGGGCAAGTCGATCGGCGTCGGGACGTCGGCCTCGATGCGGTCCAGGACGAACGTGCCCGCCTTCTGCTGGGCGACGCTCGTGTTGATGCCCTGGAAGCCCGAGATCGAGATCGGGAACGCCGCGCTCGCCGGCAGCGTGAACGTCGCGTACTGCCAGTCGTCGCTCGCGGTCAGGGCGGTGCCGTAGACACCGGCGCTCTTGCCGTTCGCGTCGTAGTAGGCCAGGTACGTCAGGCCGTTCGGCACGCTGATGCTCGACCTGATCCGCGTCCGCAGGCGCAGCGGCTGGCCGGGCACCGGGACGCGCCGGGCCGCCGACACCGCCGCGATGCCCACGTTGCGCATCGCGGTGAAGTCGACCCGCAGCCCGTCGGGGTCCGCCGAGAACGTCGTGGCCGCGGTGCTGTTGTTGCGCCAGCGGGCGAGCACGTCGTCGTCGAAGTCGTAGACCGTCGTGGTCTGGACGCCGACCGAGATCGGCAGCTGGACCGACCTGCCGCCGGCGGAGACCGTGAGGATCGTGCCCGCGGCGGCGAGCGGGGTGATCTTCAGCTTGCCGTCCACCGGCTGGATGTCGACGACGCCGCGGTCGTAGTCGAGCGAGAGGTCCCGCGGGTCGATCGGGGCCGTGTAGCCCTGGTCGTCGCGGCCGGTCACGGAGACGGTGACCGCGTTGGCCGGGGTCGCGTCGGCGATCGACAGGCGCTGGGACGACAGCTCGACGCTGTCGACCGGGTTGAGGACGGTGACCTCCGCGCGCGCCTTCTGATGGCCCACCCGCGCCTCGACCTTGATGGAGCCCTGCGGCTTGGCCGGGGCCGCGAGCGTGCCGCCGCTGACGGACGCTCCCCGAGCGGACCACCGCACGGACTTCGGGTCGACCTCCACCGGCGTCTGGTGGTCGTCGACGCCCTCCGCGACGAGCGTACGGTGCAGCCCAGGGAAGACCTTCACGCCACCGTCGGCCGACGCCGCACCCGGCGCGGGCTTGACGAGGAGCTCGTGCAGCCTGCCGTCGCCCTTCGCGACGAACACCCCCACGCCGTTCGGGTCGTTGCGCTCGCGGCCGTCGGACGGGACGTTGCGGACGGTCGCGCCGTCCTCGCCGAGCGCGCGGGCGACCATCGTGGTCGAGCCGCCGCCGTCGAGGTTGACCGCGGTCTCCACGCCCATCGCGACGAGGTCACGCGCTTCCTTGTCGATCCCGACGCCGCCCTTGCCGGTGCCGCCCGGGCCGTCCCAGGTGGCGAGCACGAGCGTGCGGCCGCCGTCCTTGAAGCCGAGCGCGGTGCGCGGGGCGATCGAGGGGTCGAGGCCGGCGACGGCCTGGCCGCCGGAGACGATGGTGCCGCCGTGGCCGAGCGCGAACTTCATCTGCTTGGCGACGTCGTCGGCGAGCTCGTAGTCGAGCGCCACCGGGTCGCCGGGCCGCAGCGCGCGGATCGCGACCGCCGCGGCGTCGCGCCCGACGAGCACGAAGCCGCCGTCCGGGATCGTGCCCGAGCCCGCGGGACCGTTCGGCGTGACCGACACGACGGAGCCGTTCTCGACCAGCACCTCGGCGATCCGGTCGGTGCCCACGCCCCCCAGGCCGCGGTTGCGGCTGTAGTCGCCCCACGCGGAGGTGAACGCGATCAGGCCGTCCGCGGGGACCCCGCCGCCGTTCGCCGCGTTGATCGACAGGACCCGGTGGTCCGCGCCCGCGAAGTTCGCGGTCGCGTCGACCGTGAGGTCCACGAGCCGGGCGATGCCGTCGCCGCCGACGCCGACGTGCTGGCGGCCGCCGATGTCGGCGGTCTTGCGGAGCTGCCCGTTCTGGACCTCGCCGCCGAGCGCCGCGTTGGAGTTGCCGATGTCGAAGAACTCGCCGTTGACGCCCGCGACGGCGCCGGCCTTGTTGGCGGCCACGCTGAGCGGCCCGCCGAACGCGACCGGTCCGGCGGTCAGCAGGTCCGTGCCGACCGCGTTGTTGGACAGGTCCACGGTCAGGAAGTGCGCGTCGTACCAGCCCTTCTGGTCGAGCGCCTTCACGTGCTGCAGGTCGATCCCCGGACCGATCCGCTCGGCCGTGTCGATCAACGGAATTCCGCCGGTGACCGGCGCGGGCCGGCTGTCGTCCGCGTACGCGGCGGCAGGTAATGCCGCCAGCGTGGTCGCCGCGGCGAGCGCCACGATCAGTGGCGTCATATGACGATGGTTCAAGACCATCAATTTCATGGGAACCTCGGGTCAAAGGATGATGCGGAGGCAACGCCCCCGCCTGCCCCCCAGTTCGATCAAGGGCAGCACACGATTGAAGAGATCGTCCGAGACGCGCGGATGACGGCACCACGAGCACGCGATGAACCCTGCCGGAAGAGGCGGGGCGCTCCGCTGTGCGTCCTTTTACGTGGAACGCCGAGATCGGGAACGACGATCATCTGGTGTGCTCCTCAGCAACCGTGCTGTCTTCGCCAGCTCCGATCTCGACGAGGTCCGCGGCGAGGTCGCCAAGGTGTTCTGCCCGCACCGGCTCGACCTGGCCGGGGACGCGGACCTGCTGTCGGCCCGGTTCAACTCCGTCCAGCTCGGCTCGGTCCGCATCAGTTACCTCGACTACGGGGCCGACGTGCGCATCGAACCAGGCGACCTCGACACGTTCTTCCTGGCCATGTTCCCGCTCGCCGGGCGCAGCCTGATCCGCGCCGGTGACAAGGAGATCGTCTCCACCCCGTCGCTGGCCTCGCTGCCCTCGCCGACCCGCCACCTCGACATGCGCTGGGCCGCCGGCTGCCCCCAGCTGCTGGTCAAGTTCGAGCGCGCCTCGATCGAGCGCTCGCTGGAGCAGATGCTCGGCGAACAGCTCGACGAGCCGATCGTCTTCGACCTCGGCATGGACCTGACGACGGGCTGGACCCGGTCCTGGCGGGACATGGCCGACCTGCTCGTCAGGGAGGCCGAGCGCGACGACGGGCTGGCCGGCCACCCGCTGGCCATCACGCACCTGGAGAACGCGCTGATCACCCTGCTGCTGACCATGCAGCCGTCCAACTACCAGGAGCGGCTGACGGCGCCCAGGCCGCCCGCGCTGCCGAAGGTCGTGCGGCGGGCGATGGAGTTCATCGAGGGGCACGCCCACCTGCCGCTCACCACCACCGACATCGCCGGCGCCGTCGCGGTCAGCAGCCGCTCCCTCCAGGAGGGTTTCCGCGCGCATCTCGGGCTGACCCCGATGGCCCACCTCAGGCAGGTACGGCTGGCGCGGGTGCACGACGAGCTCAGGACGGCCGACCCCGCCAGGGCCACGGTGACCACGGTGGCCGCCCGATGGGGCTTCCTGCACCAGGGACGTTTCGCCGCCCAGTACCGCGAGAGGTACGGGCAGCCGCCGTCGAAGACGTTGCGCAGGGGTTCCGCGTCAGGTGGATGAGATCCGCGCTCAGCGGATGGCTCGGGCGGGCGCGCCGACCGTACCTTTCTTGTCAGGCGCCGATCAGAACCTCCACTCCTGACACACAAGGGACACACCACCATGCGCGACATCCTCATCGTCGGTGCCGGCCAGGCCGGCCTGCACCTGGCCATCGGCCTGCTCCAGCACGGCTACGACGTCACCGTGATCTCCAATCGCACCCCCGAGTCCATCCGCGACGGCCGGGTGATGTCCGGCCAGGCCATGTTCGGCACCGCCCAGGCCCACGAGCGCGAGCTCGGCCTGGACTGGTGGGCCGGCGTCTGCCCGCCCATCGAGGGCATCGCGCTCACGGTGCCGAGCCCGGAGGGCGGCAAGGCCCTCGACTGGGCGGCGCGGCTGGACGTCCCGGCCCGCTCGGTCGACCAGCGGCTGAAGATGCCGGCCTGGCTGGGCGAGTTCGAGCGGCTCGGCGGCAAGCTCGTCCTGCACGACGCCACCCCCGAGGACCTGGAGAGCTACGCCGCCCGGTACGACCTGGTGCTGGTCGCCGCCGGGAAGGGACAGATCGCCTCCCTCTTCGAGCGGGACCCCGCACGCTCCCCGTACACCGCCCCGCAGCGCGCGCTCGCGGTCACCTACGTCAACGGCCTGGCCCCCCGCCCCGATCACTCGGCGGTCTGCTTCAACCTGCTCCCCGGCGTGGGCGAGTACTTCGTCTTCCCCGCGCTCACGCACACCGGCCCCTGCGAGATCATGGTGTTCGAGGGCGTGCCGGGCGGTCCCATGGACTGCTGGGCCGACGTGCGCGGCCCCGCCGAGCATCTCGCGCGCAGCCGCCGGATCCTGGAGACCTTCTTCCCGTGGGAGGCCGAGCGCTGCGCCGGGATCGAGCTCACCGACGCCAACGCGGTCCTGACCGGCCGCTTCGCCCCCACGGTCCGCCGCCCCGTCGCCGTTCTGCCCTCCGGCGCGCCGGTGCTCGGCGTCGCCGACGTCGTGGTGCTCAACGACCCGATCACCGGGCAGGGCAGCAACAACGCCGCCAAGTGCGCCGCCACCTACCTGCGGGCCATCGTGGAACGGGGCGGGCAGCCGTTCGACGCGGACTGGATGCGGCGCACCTTCGACCTCTTCTGGGCCCAGGCCCAGCACGTCACGAACTGGACCAACGCCCTGCTGGCCCCGGCCGAACCCCACCACCTGGCGCTCCTGGGCGCCGCCGGACAGCATCCGGAGATCGCCTCCCGATTCGTCAACGGCTTCGACGACCCGGCCGACTACGCCGACTGGTTCATGGACGCCGGCCGGGCCGAGACCTACCTGAGCAGGGTCGCGGCATGAGATCGCTCCGTGAGGCCTTCGGGCAGTTCGCGACCGGGGTGGCGGTGATCACGACGGTGACCGCCGACGGGGAGCGGGCCGGCGTGACCGTCAACTCCTTCACCTCGGTCTCGCTCGATCCGCCGCTGGTGCTGTTCTGCCTGTCGAACCGGGCGCCCAGCGCGCCGCTCTTCCTGCGGGCCGGGCGGTTCGCCGTCAACGTCCTCGCCGCCGACCAGGACCACCTGTCCCGGCGCTTCGCCACGCCCGCGGCCGACAAGTTCGCCGGGGTGGAGCTGCTCGGCACGCCCCTGCCGATACTCGCCGGGACGCTGGCCAGTTTCGTCTGCCGTACGGAGCGCGTCCACGACGGCGGCGACCACCACATCGTCGTCGGGGCGGTGGAGCGCTACCAGCGGGCCGAAGGGGAGCCGCTCGTCTTCCACTCCGGCCGCTACCGGCAGTTCTGGTCCGAGCTGACCAGCGGCGGGAGCCGCGTGGCCAGCCGCGTCTGAAGACCTGGAGCCGTCCCGTGCCCGGACGTCCGCGGTCAGTACGCCCGGCCCCGTGACGTCGGCGGGATGTTGTGGTTGAGGTGGAAGACGTTGCCGGGGTCGTACCGGTCCTTGAGCGCCGTCAGCCGGGCCAGCTTCTCCTCGGGGTACGCGCGCCGCACGCCCGTCTCGCCCTCGTCGGTCAGGGCGTTGACGTAGGCGCCGGCGGCGAAGGGCTCCAGTGACGCCGCGTACCGTCGCGCGGCGGCGATGCGTTCCGCATCCTCGGCGGGATCGGACCAGCGCGCCGCCGCGACGAACTCGACGAGCGTGCCGCGGTGGCTGAAGGCCGTCTCGTCGTCGGCCACGTCCGCGATCGCGCCGCCGTACGACTGCAGGCCGGCCGAGGGCAGACAGGGCGCGTCGGCGGCGCCGCGGGCCAGGAAGGCGCGGACGGCGTCGTCGGGGAACTCGCGGAAGTAGTGGCCCTTCCAGTACCGGCGCCGCGTGTGGCCCTCGGCGCTGTCGTCCATCGTCTGGAGGTCGAGATAGGACAGCTCCCGGACGCGTTCGGCGACCGGGGATCCCAGGTCACGCAGTGCCGGCAGCAGGCGGCGTCCCTCGTCCGGGTCGCCCACCCAGACGTACCCCACGCCGGCCAGCGGCCGGCCGTGCAGCGCGGGCGGTAAGTGCGGCCAGTCGTCCGTGGTGCCGACCCACGCGGTCAGGGTGGCGCGGCGCGGCGCGTCGCCGATCAGCTCGCGCCATCCGCTCAGCACCGCCGCCGCGTCCTCAGGCAGGAAGTACAGGTCCACCAGGAGCGACCGGGTACCGACCTGGTGCAGGCGGAACTCGAACTCCGTCACCACGCCGAAGTTGCCGCCGCCACCGCGCAGCCCCCAGTACAGGTCGGCGTTCTCCTTGGCGTCCGCGCGCACCACGTCGCCGTCGGCGGTCACCATCTCGAAGGACGTCACGTTGTCGCACGACAGGCCGTACGCCCTGGCCAGCCAGCCCATCCCGCCGCCGAGTGTCAGCCCGCCCACGCCGGTGTGGGACACGTTCCCCGCCGTGGTGGCCAGGCCGTACGGCTGGGTCGCGCGGTCCAGGGCGCCGAGCAGCGCCCCACCCTGCACCCATGCGCGGCGGCCCACCGGATCCACGCGTACGGCGTCCATGGGCGACAGGTCGACCAGCAGGCCGCCGTCGGTCACCGGAAGCCCGAGGATGCTGTGCCCGCCGCAGAGCACCCCGATCTCGAGGCCCCGGGCGCGCCCGAAGCGCACCGCGGTGGCGACGTCGCCGCGGCCGGTGCAGCGGGCGATGACCGCCGGACGCCGGTCGACCATCGCGTTCCACACGCTCCGGTGCCTGTCATAACCCTCGTCGCCGGGCAGCAGCACCTGCCCCGCGAAGCCTCTCTCGAGTTCCGCCACGTCCGTGCGACTCGTACCCATGGACCCTCCGGTCGTGCGTGGGGTGCGCACTCACTATCCACAGCCGGGGTCCGCCGCGCCAGGGCATCAAGCGGGCATTTCACCGGGCATCGGTCATCGGAGGACCCCGCGAGCGACCGGAGGCCGGCGGACGGGCGAGTTCCGTCCGGGGTCTCCTTGCGGCGTGGGCGTGTCAGGCGGTGTCCCGCTTCATGGATTCGGCGACGGCGGCGATGTCCTCGCGGCCGTGGCCCGATTCGACCGCCCGCCGCAGCGTGTCACGCAGGACGCCGGGCAGCCGAGGTTGCCGGTCGCGCTCGTCGGCGAGCAGCCCCAGGTCCTTGAGCGCGAGTTCGAGCGGGAATCCGGCCGGGTAGGCGCGGGCGCGGATCTCCTCGGCCTTCTGCATCGCGTACGGCATGCGGAGCGGGCCGTCGTCCAGCACCTGCAGCACCAGGGAGGGATCCACGCGCAACTGCTCGCAGGCGAGCAGGGTGTCGGCCATGGCCACCACCGACGCCGTCATCCAGCTGTTGACGATCAGCTTCACCCGGGAGGCCTGCGCCCCGGTGCCCACGTGGACGGTGTGCGAGCCGAGCACATCGAGCACCGGCCGGGCGTGGTCGAGCGCCTCCTTGTCACCGGAGACGATCAGTGTCAGGGTGCCGTGCGCGGCCGGTTCGCTGCTGCCGGACACGGGGCTGTCGATCATGCGCCGCCCGGCCTCGGTGGCCTGCCGGAGCAGCCGCTCGGCCCACGTGCCACCCACCGTGCTCATCTGCAGCCAGACGGCCTCGGCGGCCATGGCGGGCAGGAACCGGGCCGCCAGCGAGGCGACCACGTCGCCGGTCGGCAGCGTGGTGAGGACGGCGTCGGCGTCGCGTACGGCCTCCTCCACGCTGTCCGCCGCGGTCACGTCCCAGGGCGCGAGTGCCCGGACCTTGTCCGCGGACCTGTTCCAGGCGCGCACGTCCAGGCCCTGCCCGGCCATGCGCCGGGCCATCGCCGCCCCCATCAGCCCGGTGCCGAGCACTGCGACAGTGGTCATCACATTCCCTCCGGTACGGGTCCCTGCACGGCACGGCGGCGGCCATGATGCCGGGTCAAGCACAGCTCCGTACGACCCAGCCGTACCTTCTCCATGACGGCCTCCCCCTCAGGGACTTCCCCTCGGCGGCCTGCGCGCCGCGGTCATGGAGGCAAAGACCGATCATGCAAACGGCAACGGAGGCGCGCCCCCCTGCTCGTGCGGCCCCCACCACAGGTGCCGTGCGGCGCGTGAGATGCTGCATTTGTGACCACGACTGAGCATGCCGAACCGGCCCCACGCCGCCGGCGGGGCCGACCCGGCTATGACCAGTCCGCGATCCTGCGCGCCGCGATCGAGATGTTCAACCGCCGCGGCTACGACGCCACCAGCATGGGTGACCTGGCCAAGGAGCTGGGGCTGACCAAGCCGGCCATCTACCATCACGTCACCAGCAAGGAGCAACTGCTCGGCCAGGCGCTGGACGACGCGCTCGACGAGCTGACCGCCGTCGTGACCCAGGCGTCGCGCGACCAGGCCGGCGTCAGCGCCTACGAGCGGCTGCGCGAGGTGCTGCGGCGCAGCGTGGAGGTGCTGGTGGCGCACCAGCCGTCCGTCACGCTCCTGCTGCGGGTGCGCGGCAACAGCGAGGTCGAGCTGGCGGCGCTGGAGCGGCGGCGCTGGCTCGACGACCGGCTGGCCGCGCTCGTGGCGGACGCCGTCGCGGAGGGCGCGCTGCGCGACAGCGTGCCGCCGGCGCTGGTGAGCCGGCTGCTGTTCGGCATGGTGAACTCGCTGGTCGAGTGGTACCGGCCGGACGGCGCGTACGATCTGGCGATGGTCGCCGACGCGATCACCGCCATCGCCTTCGACGGCCTGGCCAAGCACGAGGCGTGAGCCGCGGCCGGCGGCCCCTGCCCCCCGACCGTGGTGAGCGGGCGGGGTCACCAGGTGTAGAAGCCCTGCCCCGTCTTGCGCCCGAGGTGCCCGGCCGCGACCAGGTCGCGCAGGATGCGCGGCGGCTCGAAGCGGGGCCCGAGTTCGCGGGCCAGGTGCTCGGCGATGGCCAGGCGCACGTCGAGGCCCACGATGTCGGTGGTGCGCAGCGGCCCGGCCGGGTGCCGGTAGCCGAGGGTCATCGCGGTGTCGATGTCGGCCGCGCTCGCCACCCCCTCTTCGAGCATGCGCATCGCCTCCAGCGCCAGGCACACCCCGAGCCGGCTGCTGGCGAAGCCCGGCGAGTCGGTCACGGTGATGGGCGTCTTGCCGAGGGCGGTCACCCAGCTCCGGGCCTGGGTCAGGAGGGCGGGCTCAGTGGCGGGCGCGGCGACGATCTCGACGAGGTCGCTCACGGGGACGGGGTTGAAGAAGTGCAGGCCGAGGAAGCGGCCGGGCGCGGCCAGGCCGGCGGCGAGCCCGGCCAGGGACAGGCTGCTGGTGTTCGTGGCGAGCACCGCGCCGGGGGCCCGCTTCTCGGCGACGGCCAGCACCTCGGCCTTCAGCGCGGCGTCCTCCGGCACGGCCTCGATGACGAGCTCGCAGCCGGCCAGGCCGGCGGGATCGGTCGTGGTCCGCAGCCGGGACAGGGCCGTGCCGGGCGGTTCGCCGAGCGTGCCCTTCTCGGCGGCCTTGGCCAGGCTGCCGTCCACGCGGGCGCGCGCGGCGGCGGCCGTCTCGTCGTCGTTCTCGACGACGACCACGGAGCTGCCCGCGACGAGGAAGGCGTGCGCGATCCCGGCGCCCATCCGGCCGCCGCCGTAGACGCCCACGATGCGGGGCAGGTCAGCGTTCATGACGTGGGTCCTTTCCGGTTACGGCGGTCCAGGAACGCCGTCATGCGTGCGTGTTTGTCCTCGGTCTCGAACAGGACCGCCTGCGCCACGTCGTCGATGAACGGATGCGCGTCCCGTGGGGCGGGGAAGACGGCCTTCATCAGCCTCATGGGCGCTCCGCCGGCGTCCGGACGGCGGAGACGACGAAGGATCCGGGCACGTGGCAGCTCCTGTCTTCGAGGGTGCGGTGGTTCAGGCGTCGTAGTCGACGGTGACGTTCTCGCCGGCCGGGTACGTCTGGCAGGTGAGCACGAACCCGGCGGCCACCTCGGACGGTTCGAGGGCGTAGTTGCGGCGCATGTCGACCTCGCCCGCGCGCACGACGGCCCTGCAGGTGCCGCAGACGCCGCCCTTGCAGGCGAACGGCAGGTCGGCGCGGGTGGCCTGGGCGCCGTCGAGGAGGGTCGACTCCCGGGAGACCGTCGAGGTCGTGCGCAGGCCGTCGAGGACGGTGGTCAGCTCGGTGGTGGCGCCGGGCGGGAGCCCGCCCTCGGTCCGCCTCGGCGGGGGCGGCGGGGCGTCGGCGTAGAACAGCTCGACGTGTACGCGTCCGGCGGCGACGCCGAGCTCGGCGAGCACGGGCCGCGCCTCCTCGATCATCTGCAGCGGCCCGCACAGCCAGACGTGGTCGAACACCTCGGCGGGGACGAGGCTGGTGAGCAGGCGGCGCAGCCGGTCGCCGTCGAGCCGGCCGGACAGCAGCTCGACGTCGCGCGGCTCGCGCGAGAGCGTGTGCACGACCTGGAACCGGGGGCCGTAGCGGTTCTTCAGGTCGCCGAGCTCCTCGGTGAACATGACGGTACGGCTGGTGCGGTTGCCGTACAGGAGCGAGACCTGCGCGCCGGGGTGGGTGAGCACCGTCGAGGCGACCGACAGCATTGGGGTGATGCCCGAGCCGGCGGCGACGCACAGGTGCCGCTCCCCCGGCTCCGGGTCGGCCTGCCAGGAGCCGGTGGGCGGCTGGACCTCGATCCGGGTGCCCGGCGTCACCTCGCGGACCAGCCAGGAGGAGAACAGGCCGCCGGGGATCTCGCGGACGCCGATGCGCGGCGCGGCACCCACGGGGGCGCAGATCGAGTAGGAGCGGCGGTGCTCGCGCCCGTCGATGACGCGGCGCAGGGTGAGCGACTGCCCGGCCCGGAAGGCGTACGCGGCACGCAGCTCGCCGGGGACGGCGAACGTGATCGCGGCGGCGTCCTCGCACAGCCGGTCCACCGCCGCCACGGTCAGCGGATGGAAGACCGCGGCCCTGGACGGCGCGGGCGCGAGCGTGGTCATGGTCAGATCTCCTTGACGTGCTCGAACGGTTCGAGGCAGCCGGTGCAGCGGTAGAGGGCCTTGCAGGCGGTGGCGCCGAACTCGGAGGTGAGCCGGGTGGCGGCCGAGCCGCAGCGCGGGCATGGCGGCGCGGGGCGGGCCGGGCCGAGCGTGAGCGGGACCGGTCCGGCGCGCCGGGGGGCCGGGCCGGGGGCCGACAGCCCGGCGGCGCGCAGGGCGGCCCGGCCGCGTTCGGAGATCCAGTCGGTGGACCACGGCGGGTCGAGCACGATCCGCACCTCCACGCGGTCGAACCCGGCGTCGTTGAGCCGGTGGACGAGGTCGTCGCGCATGGTGGCCATGGCCGGGCAGCCGGTGTAGGTGGGGGTGATCGAGGCGATGACGACCTCGGCGCCGCCGGCGTCCCGTGTCACCTCGACGCCGCGCAGCACGCCGAGGTCGGCGAGGGTGAGCATCGGCATCTCGGGGTCGCGCACCTGCCCGGCGACCTCGGCGGCCCGGCGCCCGGCGTCCGCCGTCCCCCGCTCGCGTGCCCGGCCGTCGGCCGGGTGGCGCCGGGCGTTCACCAGCGCCCGCTCGGGTGGGCGCGGGCGACCACCTGCATCTCGGCGAGCAGCCGGCTGAAGACCTCGGTGTGCACGCCGTCGCGGCCCGTCCGGCCGCCGACGCCCGCCAGCGGCCCCCGCTCGGGGCGGGTGACGCCGCTGACGGCGAACACCTGGTCGAGGACGGCGTCCACCTCCTCGCGCAGGGACGCGGGGTCCACGCCGACCCCGGCCCGGTCCAGGGAACGTTCGAGGGGGTGCGGGGCGACCAGCTCCGCCTGCAACGGCCACAGGGCGTCGAGGGCGGCCAGGAGCCTGCGGTGGGACTCCTCGGTGCCGAGCGCGAGCGTGCGGAACCAGCGCCCGGCCCAGTCACGGTGGTAGGCGACCTCCTTGACGCCCTTGGCGGCCACGGCGGCCAGCACGTGGTCACGGCTGGCGCGCAGCCGTTCCAGCAGCGCGAGCCGGGCCGCCGAGAACAGCAGCAGGCGGACCACGACGTGCGCGAAGTCGCCGTTGGCCACCTCGGCCAGGCGCACGTTGCGGAAGTCGCGGTCGTCGCGGAAGAAGGCGAGCGCGTCCTCGGGCGGCACCGGGGAGCCCTCGGGCAGCGCGGGCACGACGCCCGGGTCGGCGGCGGCCGCCCGCGCCAGGAGCAGGCGCGCCTGCCCGAGCAGGTCGAGGGCCATGTTCGCGAGCGCGATGTCCTCTTCGAGGTCGGGGGCGCGGCTGCACCACTCCGACAGGCGCTGCGACATGATCAGGGCGTCGTCGCCGAGCATGAGGCAGTACGCGGCCAGCTCGGCGGGGTCCACGCCGTCGGGCGTCGTGGCGTCGACGCCGGCCAGCGGGTCCTCGAAGTCGGTGCCGAAGGCCCACTGGGACGAGTCACCGCCGAGCAGGCCGTCGAAGACGCTGCCGGATTCGTCGCTCATGATGGTGCCGGTTCCTCACATGTGCGGGACGTCGTCGGGGATCTCGTAGAACGTCGGGTGCCGGTAGACCTTGTCGCCGTTCGGCGCGAACAGCGGGTCCTTCTCGTCCGGGCTGGAGGCGGTGATGGCGTCGGCCCGCACGACCCAGATGCTGACGCCCTCGTTGCGCCGGGTGTAGACGTCGCGGGCGTGCCGCAGGGCCATCGCGTCGTCCGGGGCGTGCAGCGACCCGACGTGTACGTGGTTGAGGCCGCGCTTGCCCCGGACGAACACCTCGTACAGCGGCCATTCCCGCCGGTCGGCGCTCATCGGGAGCCCTCCTGCGCGGTGCGGTCGGCGAAGGCGGTGGCGGCCTCGCGTACCCAGGCGCCGTCGTCGTGCGCGGCCCGGCGGTGGGCCAGGCGCTGCGCGTTGCACGGCCCGTCGCCCCGGATGACGGCGGCGAGCTCCCGCCAGTCGGGCTCGCCGAAGTCGTAGTGGCCGCGCTCCTCGTTCCAGCGCAGGCCGGGGTCGGGCAGCCTCACGCCGAGCGCCTCGGCCTGCGGAACCGTCATGTCGACGAACTTCTGGCGCAGCTCGTCGTTGGAGTTGCGCTTGATGCCCCACGCCATGGACCGCTCGCTGTTGGGCGACTGCGAGTCCGGCGGGCCGAACATCATCAGCGAGGGCCACCAGAACCGGTCGACCGACTCCTGCACCATGGCGCGCTGGGCGTCGGTGCCGCGCATCATCGTCATCAGCAGCTCGTAGCCCTGCCGCTGGTGGAAGGACTCCTCCTTGCAGATGCGGATCATGGCCCGGCCGTAGGGGCCGTAGGAGGTGCGGCAGAGCGGCACCTGGTTGCAGATGGCGGCGCCGTCCACGAGCCAGCCGATGGTGCCGACGTCGGCGTAGGACAGTGTCGGGTAGTTGAAGATCGAGGAGTATTTCTGCCGGCCGCTGAGCAGCAGGTCGGTCAGCTCGGCTCGGGAGACGCCCAAGGTTTCGCACGCGGAGTACAGGTAGAGCCCGTGTCCTGCCTCGTCCTGCACCTTGGCCAGCAGGATCGCCTTGCGGCGCAGGGACGGCGCGCGGCCGATCCAGTTGCCCTCGGGCTGCATGCCGATGATCTCGGAGTGGGCGTGCTGGGCGATCTGGCGGACGAGCGTCCTGCGGTAGGCGTCCGGCATCCAGTCCCGGGGCTCGATGCGGTCGTGGCGGGCGATCGTCGCGTCGAACCCGGCCTGCAGCCGGGCCTCCAGGTCCGGTGCCGCTGGGGTGGTCGTCATCTTTCCTCCGACACCTCGAGCTCATTTACTTATCGCTCGGTCAGTAATAAGGTCGCACAGGGAGGGGTGCCCGCGCAACAGGTCACGCCCGCGGAGAGGAGACAGTGTGAGCACGCTGCTGGAGAGCTATGCCGCCGGACGATGGTTCCGCGCGTCCGACGACGGGGAACCGCTGCTCGACGCGGCCACGGGTGAGGAGGTCGCGCGCATCTCCAGCCGGGGGCTGGACGTCGCCGCGATGGTCCGCCACGCCCGCGGCACCGGTGGACCGGCGCTGCGGTCCCTGACGTTCCACGAACGGGCCGCGCTGCTCAAGGCGCTGGCCAAGCACCTGTCCGAGCGCAAGGAGGAGTTGTACGCGCTGTCCGTACGCACCGGCGCCACCTCCCGCGACACCGCCATCGACGTGGACGGCGGCATCGGCACCCTGTTCAGCTACGCGAGCAAGGGCGTGCGCGAGCTGCCCAACGACACGATCGTCCTGGACGGCGGCCTGGAGCGGCTGGGCAAGGGCGGCACGTTCGTCGGCCAGCACGTCTACACGTCCCGGCCGGGCGTGGCGGTGCAGATCAACGCCTTCAACTTCCCCGTCTGGGGCATGCTGGAGAAGCTCGCCCCGGCCTTCCTCGCCGGGCTGCCCTCGATCGTCAAGCCCGGCAGCCAGACCGCCTACCTCACCGAGCTGGCCGTGCGGCTGATCGTGGAGTCCCAGATCCTGCCCGAGGGCACGCTCCAGCTCGTCGCGGGCGGCGCGGGCGGGCTGCTCGACGAGCTGACCGTGCAGGACTCCGTGGCCTTCACCGGCTCGGCGCACACCGCGGGGATCCTGCGCCGTCACCCGAACGTGCTGGACGGCGGCGTCGTCCTCGGGGTCGAGGCCGACTCCCTCAACTGCTCGATCCTCGGCCCCGACGTGCGGGCCGACGATCCGGAGTTCGACCTGTTCGTCAAGGGCGTCGTCACCGAGATGACGGTCAAGGCCGGGCAGAAGTGCACGGCCATCCGCCGGGTGCTCGTACCCGGCGCGCTGGCCGGCCAGGTGGTGGAGGCGCTGGCCGAGCGCCTGGCGAACGTGAGCGTCGGCGACCCGCGCAACCCCGACGTGCGGATGGGCGCGCTGGCCGGCCTCGGGCAGCGCGAGGAGGTGCGCAAGGCCGTCGAGGCGCTGCGCGCGAGCGCAGACGTGGTGGTCGGCGACCCCGCGGGCGACGCCCTGCTGGACGGGGACGCCACGCGCGGCGCGTTCATGACCCCGCTCGTGCTCCTGGCGCGGCCCGGCGCCACCGAGCCGCACGACGTCGAGCCGTTCGGCCCGGTCAGCACCGTGCTCGCCTATGACGGCCTGGACGAGGCGGTCGCCCTGGCCGCGCGCGGCAGGGGCAGCCTGGTCGCCTCGGTCGCCACCCACGACCCGGACGTCGCCCGGTCCGTCGTGCTCGGGCTCGCGCCGTGGCACGGCCGGGTCCTCGTCCTGGACAGGGACGACGCCAAGGAGTCCACCGGGCACGGCTCGCCGCTGCCCGTCCTCGTGCACGGCGGCCCCGGGCGGGCCGGCGGCGGCGAGGAGCTGGGCGGGGTACGCGGCGTGCTGCACCACATGCAGCGCACCGCCGTGCAGGCCTCGCCCGACCTGCTGACCGCCGTCACCGGACGCTGGACGACCGGCGCCGCCCGCGCCGAGTCCGGCGTGCACCCCTTCCGCAAGTCGCTGGCCGACCTGCGGATCGGCGACACGATCGCCTCGGCGCCGCGCACGGTCTCGCTCGCCGACATCGAGCACTTCGCCGAGTTCACCGGTGACACCTTCTACGCCCACACCGACCCCGAAGCGGCCGCGCGCAACCCGCTGTTCGGCGGCATCGTGGCCCACGGCTACCTGGTCGTCTCGCTGGCCGCCGGGCTGTTCGTGGATCCGGCCCCGGGGCCCGTGCTGGCGAACTTCGGCGTGGACACCCTGCGTTTCCTCACCCCGGTCAAGGCGGGCGACGCCATCGCCGTGACGCTGACCGTCAAGCAGATCACGCCGCGCAGCGGGGCCGACTACGGCGAGGTCCGCTGGGACGCCGTCGTCACCAACCAGGAGGGCAAGGCGGTCGCCACCTATGACGTCCTGACCCTGGTGGCCAAGACCTGGGACGCCCCGTGAACGGGGCCGCGGTCCTCGTCGAGCGCGACGGCGCCGTGGCCGTCGTGACGCTGAACCGTCCCGAGCGCCGCGACGCGCTGGACGGCAAGACCAAGACGGCGCTGCGCGGCGCGCTGGAGGACGTCGCCGCCGACGGATCCGTCCGGGCGGTGCTGCTGACCGGTGCGGGTGGCGCGTTCTGCGCCGGTCAGGATCTGGCCGAGCACGCGGCGGCGCTGCGTGCCGACCCGGCACACGCGTTCGACACCGTCGAGGGGGACTACGCGCCGGTGGTCCGGCTGCTGGCCATGATGGACAAGCCGGTCGTGGCGGCGGTCAACGGCACCTGCGTGGGCGCCGGGCTGGCCCTGGCACTGGCCTGCGACCTGCGGGTGCTCGCCGCGCGGCAGGCGGTGGAGTGGGGGATCTCGGGGCGCGTGGTGCCGCCGGATGACGTGGGCGAGGTGGCGCGGGCGCTGGCGACCCGGCTCACGGTGAGCGACACACGGATCCCCGTAGCGGCATGAGGTAGACCGGATGTCAACGGACAGGAGCACGAGCGAGGACTGGCCGGGGCCCTCCGCCGCCGCGCTGGACGAGGTGGACCGCGCGATCATCGCCGAGCTGCGGCGCGACGGCCGCATGTCCGTGCGGACCCTGGCCGAGCACGTGCACATCTCACGCGCCAGCGCCTATGCCCGCCTGACCCGGCTCATGGACGACGGCGTGATCACCGGTTTCACCGCCGAGATCGCGCCGGCGAAGGCGGGCCTGGGCACCAGCGCGTACGTCTCCATCACCATCGAGCAGAACTCCTGGCGGCAGGTGTCGGCGCGGCTGCGCGAGGTCGCCTACGTCGAGCACTTCGCCATGGTCGGCGGCGACTACGACGTGCTGGCCCTGGTCAGGACGCCGGACAACGCGGCGCTGCGGCACGTGGTCCTGGAGCGCATCCAGGACATCCCCGGTGTGCGCGCCACGCGGACGTGGCTGGTGTTCGACGAGGCCCGCGGCCCCGGCGCGAACTGGGGCAGGGGACGGGAGTGAGCCGGAGCCGCAGCGGCAGGCTGGGCAAAACGTCCGGCATGCCCCGACCGAGCGCCGCGTTGTATCAACGTTTGGCCGCCGTAGAGGCTGTTTGCGGCCATCTGTCGCCTATCAAGCCTGATGTCTTGAACAGATGGTTCATGACGCGGACGCTTCTCTTGTCGCACGTCCAGAGAAAGCGAGCGTCGCCATGTCCCATCGTCAGGTGGTCGACGGTCTTCTCCCCGCCCCCGTCCCGGTGCGCTTCGTCGCCGAGGACGGCACCGCCGCCGGCCCGCCCGCCGGTTACCGGGCACCCGCGGACGAGCAACTGACCGAGGGCTACCGCCGGATGGTCCTGGGCCGCCGCTTCGACCGCCAGGCGACCGCGCTGACCAGGCAGGGCAGGCTCGCCGTCTACCCTTCCAGCCGGGGGCAGGAGGCCTGCCAGATCGCCGGCGTGCTCGCACTGCGCGCGGACGACTGGCTGTTCCCCACCTACCGCGACTGCGTGGCCCTGGTCGCCCGCGGTCTCGACCCGGTCGAGGTGCTCACCCTGCTGCGCGGCGACTGGCACTGCGGCTACGACCCCGCGGCCACCCGCGTCGCGCCCCAGTGCACGCCGCTGGCCACCCAGACCATTCACGCGGTCGGCATGGCCGAGGCGCTGCGCCGCAAGGGCGAGGACGCGGTCGTGATGGCCTTCGTCGGCGACGGCGGCACCAGCGAGGGCGACTTCCACGAGGCGCTCAACTACGCGGCCGTCCTGCACTCCCCCGTCGTGTTCTTCGTGCAGAACAACAAGTACGCGATCTCGGTGCCGCTGGCCAGGCAGACCGCCGCGCCCGCGCTCGCCTACAAGGGCATCGGGTACGGCGTGCGCTCCGAGCAGGTGGACGGCAACGACCTCGTCGCGGTGCTGTCCGTGCTGACCGAGGCCGTACGGCACGCCCGCGAGGGAGGCGGCCCGTTCCTGGTCGAGGCGCACACCTACCGCATGGAACCGCACACCAACGCCGACGACGCCACCCGGTACCGCGACGCCGAGGAGGTCGAGCGGTGGGAGGGCGCCGACCCGCTGGCCCGGCTGGAGACCTACCTGCGCGGCCGGGGGCTGCTCGACGCGGCGGGCGTCGCCGCGGCGCACGAGGCCGCCGAGGAGTTCGCCGCCCGCGTCCGCGACGGCATGAACGCCGACCCGGAGACGGACCCGTTCGAGCTGTTCGACCACGTCTTCGCCGACCTCACGCCGCAGTTGCGCGAGCAGCGCGAACTGCTGGCGGCCGAACTGACCGCCACGGAGGAGTGACATGAGCGCGATGTCGAAGTCGAAGTCGAGGTCGGTGTCGGTGTCGGTGTCCGGGCCCGCCTCCGCGTCCATGTCGATGTCGATGTCGATGTCGATGGCGCAGGCGCTGAACGCCGCCCTGCGCGACGCGCTGCGCGAGGACGAGAAGGTGCTCGTCTTCGGCGAGGACGTCGGCCCCCTGGGCGGGGTGTTCCGCATCACCGACGGGCTGACCAAGGAGTTCGGCGAGGAGCGGTGCTTCGACACCCCGCTGGCGGAGTCCGGGATCGTGGGCCTGGCGGTGGGCATGGCGATGGGCGGCTTCCGCCCGGTGGTGGAGATGCAGTTCGACGCCTTCGCCTATCCGGCCTTCGAGCAGATCGCCTCGCACGTGGCCAAGACGCGCAACCGTACCCGGGGCCGGGTGTCGCTGCCGATGGTGATCCGCATCCCGTACGCGGGCGGGATCGGCGGGGTCGAGCATCACTGCGACTCCAGCGAGGCGTACTACGCGCACACGCCGGGCCTGAAGGTCGTCACGCCCGCCACCGTCGAGGACGCGTACTGGCTGCTGCGCGACGCCATCGCCGACCCCGACCCGGTCGTCTTCATGGAGCCCAAGCGGCTGTACTGGGCCAAGGACGGCTTCTCCCCCGGGGAACGGCGCGCCCCCGGGTTCGGGCGGGCGGCGGTGCGGCGCGCGGGCCGCGACGCGACGCTCGTCGCCTACGGCCCCGGCGTGCCGGTGGCGCTCCAGGCCGCCGGGACGGCCGCCGCCGACGGCGTCTCCCTGGAGGTGGTGGACCTGCGGACGATCGTGCCGTTCGACGACGAGACCGTCGTGTCCTCCGTACGCAGGACGGGACGGTGCGTGGTGATCCAGGAGGCCCAGGGGTTCGCCGGGGTGGGCGCCGAGATCGCGGCCCGCGTCCAGGAGCGCTGCTTCCACTCGCTGGCCGCGCCCGTGCTGCGCGTGACGGGGTTCGACATCCCCTACCCGCCGCCGAAACTCGAGCACTCGCACCTGCCGGACGCCGACCGGGTCCTCGACGCGGTCGACCGGCTGCAGTTCGACGACCGGCCCGACGTGCTGCACCTGAGCGGGGAGGCGTCATGACGGCCACGGCCGCGCGGCAGGTGTTCCGCCTGCCCGACCTCGGCGAGGGACTGGCCGAGGCCGAGATCGTCGACTGGAAGGTCGCCGTCGGCGACACGGTCGAGATCGACCAGATCGTGGTGGAGGTCGAGACCGCCAAGGCGGCGGTGGAGGTGCCGGTCCCGTACGCGGGCACCGTGCTGGCGCTGCACGCCCCGGCCGGCGCCGTCCTGTCGGTGGGCGAGCCCCTCATCGAGGTCGGCCCACCGGACCCGAATGCCGTGGACCCGAACGCAGCGGACCCGAACGCAGCGGACCCGAACGGTGACGGCAACGACGCCGAGGACCCGGCGGCGGCCCGGTACCGGGAGGAGGAGCAGGCCGGCTCCGGGAACGTCCTCATCGGTTACGGAACCGGCCACGCTCCGGGCACCCGGCGCCGCCGCCGCGGCCCCCGTCCCGCCGACGACCGCACGGCGGACTCGCGGCCGCTCAAGAAGAGCGCGCCTGCGAGCGCGCCGCAGGCACCGCGGGTGATCTCCCCGCTGGTCCGCAGGCTCGCCCGCGAACACGGGATCGACCTCGCCGACATCACCCCCACCGGCCCCCACGCCGTGATCCTGCGCCGCGACGTCGAACAGGCCATCGCCACCCTGACCCCAGCCACCTCTCCCCCTGTGGTGAAGGAGAGGGAGAAGGGGCTGGTGGCGGAGCGCATCCCGCTGCGCGGCCTGCGCCGGGCCGTGGCCGAGAAGCTGAGCCGCAGCCGCGCCGAGATCCCCGACGCCACGACCTGGGTGGACGTGGACGCCACCGACCTGCTCGCGGCCAAGGACGCCCTGCGCAGGTCCCGCCCCGAGCTCGGCATCGGGCTGCTCGCCCTGCTGGCCCGCATCTGCGTGGACGGCCTGCGCCGCTTCCCGGAGCTGAACTCCACGGTGGACACCGACCGGTCCGAGATCGTCCGGTACGGGCACATCAACCTCGGCTTCGCCGCCCAGACCGACCGCGGGCTCGTCGTCCCGGTGGTCCACGACGCGCACCTGATGACGACCGCCCGGCTCGCCGCCGAGCTGACCCGGCTCACCGGCCTGGCCCGGGCGGGCAAGCTGCCGCCCGAGGCGCTGACCGGGGGCACGTTCACGCTCAACAACTACGGCGTCTTCGGCGTGGACGGCTCCACCCCGATCATCAACCACCCCGAGGCCGCGCTCCTGGGCATCGGCCGCATCATCGACCGGCCCTGGGTGAGCGGCGGCGCCGTCACCGCCCGCAAGATCACCCAACTCTCCTTCACCTTCGACCACCGGGTCTGCGACGGCGCCGCCGCCGGCGGATTCCTGCGCCACGTGGCCGACTGCGTGGAGAACCCCGCGATCCTGCTCGCCGACGCCTGACCCGGTGGCCGCCGTCGCCGCGCGCAGTCGATCGCCGCGGCCGAGGACTCCCGACCCGGTCAGCGGCCACAAAAGGTGGCGGAGATACGGTGAGGCGCATCGATTCGCGACCGCCTCGTTCGTCGTATGGGTAGTCGGGCCGACCGGGCCCACAGCGATGGGATGTCTGAGATGGCGAAATACCTGCTCCTCATCTACGGAGACGAGCAGCTCTGGCAGGCGCGGACCCCGGAGGAGATCAAGGACCTGAACGCGGGTCACGCCGCCTTCGTCGCGGCGGCCGGCGACGCGGTCCTCGGCGGCCACGAGCTGGAGCCGTCCACCACCGCGACCTCCCTGCGCGGGACCGTCAGCGGCCGGCCGACTCCGACCGACGGGACGTTCCTGGAGACCAAGGAGGTGCTGGGCGGCTACTACCTGGTGGAGGCGCCGGACCTGGACGCCGCTATCGCGCTGGCGGAGCGGTTGCCGGAGGTGTCCGCAGCGCACAGCGGGGTCGAGATCCGGCCCGTCCGAGAGGCGAGCTGACCGCGTGACCGGACACGAGCGCGGTCCCGCCGCTGACCTTGACGTCAACGAGGCGGTCGCGCAGGCGCACCGTCGCGAGTGGGCCAGGGTGCTCGCCGCGACGGTGCGCGTCGTGCGCGATCTCGACGTGGCCGAGGAGTGCGCGCAGGACGCGTACGCGCGGGCGCTGCGCACCTGGTCCACCACCGGCGTTCCGGACCGGCCGGGCGCCTGGCTGACCACGGTCGCGCGCAACCGCGCGAAGGACCTCCTGCGCCGGGAGTCCGTGCTCCGGTCGGCGCTGCCCTCGCTCGTCGTGGACGACGTCGTGGCCGGCCCGGACGACCATGCAGACCCGCCGGTGGTCGACGACGACCGGCTGCGGCTCATCTTCACCTGCTGCCACCCGGCGTTGTCCCGCGACGCGCAGGTGGCGCTGACCTTGAGGTTGGTCTGCGGGCTGTCCACGGCCGAGGTGGCCCGGGCGTTCCTGGTCCAGGAGTCCGCCATGGCCGCGCGCATCACGCGGGCCAAGAAGAAGATCAGCGCCGCCCGGATCCCGTACCGGGTGCCCGCGCGGACCGATCTGCCCGAGCGGGTCAGCGCGGTGCTGGACGTGGTGCATCTGGTGTTCACCACCGGCTACACCGCACCGGCCGGCGCCCAGCTCGTACGCCAGGACCTGGTGGACGGCGCCATCCACCTCGCCCGCACCTTGTACCAGCTGTTGCCGGGCGACGGCCAGGTCGCCGGTCTGCTCGCCCTGATGCTGCTCACCGACGCGCGCCGGAACACCCGGCTGTCCGGCACCGGGCAACTCGTCCTGCTCGCCGACCAGGACCGGACGCGGTGGGACACCCGGCTGATCGCCGAGGGCACCGCGCTGGTGGCGCGATCACTGGGGCAGGCGCAGACGGGGTACGGCGTGCAGGCCGCCATCGCCGCCGTCCACGCCGAGGCCGCGACCTGGGAAGACACCGACTGGACGGAGATCGTCGGGCTGTACGACGTGCTGCGGCGCCTGTGGCCGTCCCCGGTGGTCGAGCTGAACCGGGCCGTCGCGATCGGTTTCCGCGACGGCCCGCAGGCCGGCCTCGCCGCCCTCGCTCCGCTGCTCGACGAACCGGCGCTGGCCACCTACGGCTACCTCAGCGCCACCCGCGCCGACTTCCTGCGCCGGCTGCGGCGCCGGCAGGAGGCGGCCGCGGCCTACGAAGAGGCCCTGGCCATGACCGACAACCAGGTGGAACGCGCTTTCCTGGCGAGGCGGCTGGAGGAGGTCCGCACGCACTGGACCTGAGCCCCGCGCCTTCAGGCCGCCGACCAGCCGCCGTCCACGGGCACGAGCGCGCCGTTGATGAAGGAGGCGGCGTCGGAGGCGAGGAAGAGTGCGGCGTCGGCCATCTGCTCGGGCTGGGCCAGGCGCTCGCCGAGGGCGAGGACGGGGCCGAGGCGGGCGGCGCCGGTCGGGTCGAAGGAGGCGCCGGTGGCGATGTTGGTCATGGTGGGGCCGGGCAGGATGGCGTTGCAGCGGATGCCGTCCTTGGCGTACGCCCAGGCCACGCTGCGGGTCAGGCCGACCACGCCGTGCTTGGAGGCGGTGTAGGCGGCGCCGGCGGCCCCGCCCCGGATGCCGGCCTCGGAGGCGGTGTTGACGATCGCGCCCCGGCCCTGGGCCAGCATGTGCGGCAGCACCGCGTGGGTGACCAGGAAGGTGCCGGTCAGGTTGACCCGCAGGACCCGCTCCCACTGCTCGACCGGGATGTCGGCGGGCAGGGCCATGGTGTCCATGATGCCGGCGTTGTTGCACAGCACGTCGATCCGCCCGTACGCGCTGATCGCCGCCTCCACCAGGGCCGACACCGAGGCCTCGTCGCTGATGTCGGCGGCCAGGGGCAGGGCCGCGTCCCCGATGGCCGCGGCGGTCTCCCGGGCACTGGCCTCGTTGACGTCGCAGGTCACGACGCGGGCGCCGGCCTTGGCGAAGGCGACGGCCATCGCCCTGCCGATCCCGGAGCCCGCACCCGTGATGAGGGCGACGGAGTCGTCGAAGGTCGTGGTCAAGAGTTCGTCCTTTCGGTCGGAACGATCGCCCCGCCGATCTGGAGGAGACGACGGAGGGCGGTGGTGGTGTCATGAGTGGCCCGGCCCAGGTCGGGGATCCTTCCGGCGGTCATCGCGATGCGACGTGCCGGGCGGCGCGGTAGCCGAAGACGACGGCGGGGCCGATGGTGGAGCCGGGGCCCGGGTAGGTCCGGCCCATGACCGAGGCGGTGGTGTTGCCCGCGGCGTACAGGCCGGGGATGGCCGTGCCGTCCTCCCGCAGCACGCGGGCGTGCTCGTCGGTGAGCAGGCCGCCCTTGGTGCCCAGGTCACCCGGATAGACGCGGACCGCGCGGAAGGGGCCCTTCTCCAGCGGGGCGAGGTTGGGGTTGGGCTTGACCCGGGGGTCGCCGTAGTAGTTGTCGTAGACGGTCCGGCCCCGCCCGAAGTCCTCGTCGACGCCGGTGCGGGCGAAGCCGTTGAAGCGCTTGACGGCCGCGCCGAGCCGTACGGCGTCGACGCCGATCTTCGCCGCGAGCGACTCCAGGGTGGGAGCCTGGACGAGGAGCCCGGCCCTGCTCCACTTCCTGGCCTGCCCGAGCAGGGCGGTGTTCAGGTAGCGCCGCGTGTGCCGAACGTCGCTGATCAGCCACATCGGGCCCGGCACGTGGTGGGCCAGCATGTCGTGCCCGACGTCGATGTAGGACGCCGACTCGTTGGTGAAGCGCTCGCCGTTCGCGTCCACCATGATCGAGAAGGGGAAGGACCGCTCCGAGACGAGGAAGCGGGCCTTGCCGTCGGGGCCGACCAGGGACGCGCCCCACCAGGCGTCGTCCATGAGCGCCAGGGCGCCGCCCGCCCGGACGCCCACCTCGATGGCCGTGCCCAGGTCGCCCTCGGGGGCCGAGGAGTAGCCGGGGATGCCGTGGTGCTTGCTGCGCCACTCGGCGTTGCCGGCGAACCCGCCGGCGGCCAGGACGACCCCGCGCCGGGCGCGGACCCTGCGCGGCCGGCCGTCCCGCTCGACCACCGCTCCCACCACGGCGCCGTCCTCGATGACCAGGTCGACGATCGGCGCCGACAGCCAGACCGGGGTCTGCTGGTTGCGCACGATGTGCATGAGCGAAGCGGCGAGCGCCCCGCCGATGCCCGCCGGGCGCTTGCCGCCGGCGAGCTGGCCGAGCGAGCGGAAGACGAAGCGTGCGCCGCGGACGAAGCCGCTCGGGGTGGACCAGGCGCGCGACAGCAGCCACACGTCGTCGGTCATGAGCGGCAGCGGGATGCCGCTCTCCTTGGAGCGGGCCTTGTCATACCAGTCGCCGAGGAGCCTGGTGTCGAACGGGGCGGCCTCGATCGCGCGGCCCACCTTGCCGCCCGGCCGGTCGGGATAGTAGTCGGGATAGTCGGGGGATCGGCGCCACCGGACACCGTGGCGGCCGAGGAAGGCCACGACCTCGGGGGCCGTACGCACGAAGGCCTTCCTGCGCTCGGGCGAGGAGGCGGGCCCGGCTTCGGCTATGACCTCGTCCATGTACCGCAGGGCCTCCTCGGCCGAGTCGGGGACGCCGTCCCGCAGCATGAGGGGGTTGGCCGGCATCCAGAGCCCGCCTCCGGAGACGGAGGTGGTGCCGCCCCATTTCGAGGTGCTCTCCACCACCAGGACGTCCAGCCCGCCGTCGGCGGCGGCGATGGCGGCGCTCAGTCCCGCCGCGCCGGAGCCCGCGACGAGCACGTCGACGGTGCTGTCCCATGGATCGGTCATCGCAGTCCCCTTCGGCCCGGACCTCTTCCGCAACCGGACAGGTATGTCCGGTTGCGCTGTAGTCTGTGCGATGACCGGGCACCAGGTCAATAAGGACGGGTTGCCCGAAGCCCCCGAGCCGGAGGGCATTGCGCCACGCCCGATTCATCTATTATCGTCGATTGTCGATGGATATCTCAGCTACCCCGCTGGACCGGGCCGAGGCCGAGGAGTACGCGAGCTGGTTCAAGGCGCTCGCCGACGCCACCCGCATCCAGATCGTGTCGTTGCTGGCCAGGCAGCGCTCCCCGATGACCGTCGGCGAGATCGTCGCCGCCTCGGGCGTGGGCCAGTCGACCGTGTCACACCACTTGAAGATCCTCGCCGAGGTGCGGTTCGTCCTGGTGGAACGGCAGGGCACCTCCAGCCTGTACCGGATCAACGACAACTGCGTGAGCTCGTTCCCAACCGCGGCCGACGTGGTCATGGGCAAGCCCGTACCCGCACCGAAATGCGACTGAGGAGACCCGCCATGGCACACGACGAGATCATCGATCTGTACTCCGGCCTGGCACGGGCCGCCGCCGGCGGCGAACGCATCACGGACTGCGGAGCCGACGCCTTCGAGCAGGGAGGCTTCGGCGCGGCGGGGTACGACGACACCTCCGCGCTGCCCGAGGGGGCGGTCCGGGCCAGCCTGGGCTGCGGGAACCCGGTCGCCGTGGCGGAGCTGCGGCCCGGCGAGACGGTGCTCGATCTGGGCTCGGGCGGCGGCATCGACGTGCTGCTGTCGGCCCGCCGGGTGGGTCCGTACGGCACCGCGTACGGGCTGGACGCCAGTGACGACATGCTGCGCCTCGCGCGACGCAACGCCCGGGAGGCCGGCGTCACCAACGTCCGGTTCCTGCACGGCAGCATCGAGCGCATCCCCCTGCCCGCGCACGCGGTGGACGCGGTCATCTCCAACTGCGTGATCAACCTGTCGGACGACAAGGCCGCAGCGCTGGCGGAGGCGTTCCGGGTGCTGCGGCCGGGCGGCCGGTTCGGCGTCAGCGACGTCGTCACGGACGGCGAGGTCGCGCCCGAGCGGCGGGCGGCGGTCGAGCAGCGCGTGGGGTGCGCGGCCGGAGCCCTGTCCGTGGCCGACTACCGCTCGCTGCTGCGGGCGGCCGGGTTCACCGGCCTGCGCATCACGCTCACCGCCGACCACGGAGACGGGGTGCACTCCGCCATCGTCCGGGCCACCAAGCCCGCCGTCGGCCCGGGCCTGGAGATCCGCCCCATGCGCGACGCCGACGCCGCCCAGGTCCTGGCCATCTACCAGGCCGGCCTCGACACCGGCCAGGCCAGCTTCGAGACCACCGCACCGAGCTGGGAGGGCTTCGCCGCGGGCAAGCTGCCGCACCTGCGCTACGTGGCCGTCGACAGCGAGACCGGCGAGGTCGTCGGCTGGATCGCCGCCTCGGCCGTGTCCACCCGGCCCGTCTACGCCGGGGTCGTGGAGCACAGCGTCTACGTCCACCCCGGCTGCCAGGCCCACGGCATCGGACGGGCCCTGCTGACCGCGTTCATCGCCGCCGCCGACGACGCCGGCGTCTGGACCATCCAGTCCGGCGTCTTCCCGGAGAACACCGCCAGCCTCTCCCTGCACCAGGCGCTCGGCTTCCGCGTGGTCGGCACCCGCGAGCGCATCGGCCGCCACCACGGCACCTGGCGCGACGTGGTCCTCATCGAACGGCGGAGCCGCGCCAGCGGAGTCTGAGGCACCGAATCACGCCCCACCCGCCTCCTCCCAGATTAGGCGGACATCTAATTTGACAAATCTCTAATCAGTCGGGCATGCTTCCAACTACTTCGAAAAGCGTCTAAACAAGAGGGGTCGCGATGCGCGCTCTACTGCGCCGGTTGCGCCGGGACGACACCGTCACCTTCGACGAGATCCACGGCGAGGTCTGCGACTCCGCCTGCCGGGCGAGCGTGCGCATCGACCGCGCCCGCACCACGTACCTGATGTTCCGCTGACCACCGACCGACCACTGACGACCCGAATACGAGCGAGGTAATCATGAGTGACGGATGCTGCGGCACCACCACTTCCCTTGAGGCCACCTCCCTTCAGGTGGAGCAGCCCGCGATCGAAGCCGGCGCTCTGCCGGTCGTCGTGATCGGCGCCGGCCCGGCCGGGCTGGCCGCCGCCGCCCACCTGGCCGAGCGGGGCCTGGACTTCCTGGTCCTGGAGGCCGGAGCGCAGGCCGGCGCGTCGGTCGCGCAGTGGGGCCACGTGCGGGTGTTCAGCCCGTGGAAGTACAACATCGACGCCACCGCCCGCCGCCTGCTGGAGGCCGACGGCTGGAGTGCCCCGGACCCCGAGTGGCTGCCCACCGGTGCCGAGCTCATCGACGACTACCTGGCCCCGCTGGCCAAGCTGTTCGCCGACAAGGTGCGCCTCGGTGCCCGCGTCAGCGCGATCAGCCGGCTCGGCTACGACCGGGTCCGCACCGGCGGTCGCGAGCACGCCCCGTTCCTGATCCGTCTCGACGACGGCACCGAGCTGCGGGCCCGCGCGGTCATCGACGCCTCCGGCAGCTACACCAGCCCGAACGTGCTGGGTGCCGGCGGTCTGCCCGCCCACGGCGAGAACGAGGTGGTCGTCGACCACGCGCTGCCCGACGTGTTCGGCGCCGACCGCGACCGCTACGAGGGCAAGCACGTCCTGGTGGTCGGCGCGGGCCACTCGGCCGCCACCACCCTGCTCGCCCTGGCCCAGCTGGAGAACACCCCGATCACGTGGGCGATCCGCGCCGGCAACGCCACCCGCACCTATGGCGGCGGGGCGGCGGACGCGCTCCCGGCCCGCGGCGCGCTCGGCACCCGGCTGCGCGCCCACGTCGATTCCGGCCGGATCCGGCTGCTGACCGGCTTCTTCACCCACCGGGTGAACGCCACCGGCCAGGGCGTCGAGGTGGTCAGCCGTGACCCGTCCGGCCACGAGCAGGCGGTCACGGTGGATCAGATCGTGTCGGCGACCGGCTACCGGCCCGACCACTCCATCGCTTCCGAGCTGCGCCTGGATCTGGACCCCGTGCTCGGCTCCACCCGCGCGCTCGCCCCGCTGATCGACCCCAACCAGCACTCCTGCGGGACCGTCCCCGCGCACGGCGTGGACGAGCTGGCCCACCCCGAACCCGGCTACTACGCGGTCGGCGTCAAGAGCTACGGCCGCGCCCCCACGTTCCTCATGGCCACCGGCTACGAGCAGGTCCGCTCGGTCGTGGCGGCGCTGGCCGGGGACTGGGATGCGGCCCGGGACGTGCAGCTCGACCTGCCCGAGACCGGCGTGTGCTCCTCCAACCTCGCCGAGGCCCAGGAGCAGCGCGTCGGCCTGGCCACCGGCATCAGCGGCGGCCTGCTGTCCACCCCGCTCCCCCTCGCCACCGTCGGTGCCACCACCGGGACCGGCGGCTGCTGCGGCTGAAAGGAACGCCCCTGATGTCCGACGGCCACCCCACCGCCGCGCAGAAGGAGGCGCCGCGCCTCATCCGCGACCATGAGCCGATGCCCGCCCTCCGGCCGGCCGACGAGCTGGTCGCGGCCCGCAGGCCCGGCACCAACCCCGGCCACCCGCGTGCGATCGCCCGGATGGCGGGAACGCTCGCCCGGCGGCTGCGGGCCCAGGGCTTCATCGCCGAGACCCGTGCGGGCGGATGGGCGACCACGGCTGAGGGCCGTGCACTCATCGCGTGTCCGGCATGAGTTCCAGCACCGAGACCGCCGCCCCCGAACTCGAGGGTGGCGGTTCGCCGCATTCCGTCCGTGGCTGGCGGATCGTGGCCGCGCTGGCCGTCACCCAGACCATCGGCTACGGCGTGCTCTACTACGCCTTCTCCGTCTTCCTCGCCCCCATGGCCCGCGACCTGCACGCCACCGACGCGCAGATCGCCGCCGCGCTCACGTTGTCCGTCCTGATCGCCGCGGTGTGCGCGCCGCTGGTCGGCCGCCGGCTGGACGCCCATGGCGGGCGCGCTCTGATGACGGCCGGGTCGCTGCTGGGCACCGCGGCGGTGCTGGCCTGGTCGCGGGTGGAGAGCCTGCCGCAGCTGTACGCGGTGTTCGCCGCCATCGGCATCGCCTGCTCGATGGTGCTGTACGAGGCCGCCTTCGCCGTCATCGTCGCGATCCACGCCGGCAACGAGCGCGGCCGGGCGAACGGGCTGCTGGCGCTCACCATCGTGGCCGGGTTCGCCTCCTCGATCTTCCTGCCTCTCACCGGTCTGCTCGTCGACCACCACGGCTGGCGCACGGCGCTGGTGGTCCTCGCGCTGATCTACGGGGTGGCGGCGATCCCGCTGCACGCCCTCGCCGTACGGCGCCACCCGGCCAAGGGCAGGGCGCGGGCGTCCGCCGCGGCCGAGGAGCGGGCCGGGATCGTCAAGGCGGCCACCCGCAGGCGGCCGTTCTGGCTGCTGGTGGTCGCCTTCACCGCCAACGGCGGCGCGGTCGCCGTGATGGCGGTGCTGCTCATCACCTACCTGGTTCACCTCGGCCACTCGCCCGTCCTGGCCGCCACCCTGGCCGGGCTGCTGGGGGTGTTGTCGGTGACCGGAAGGCTGATCACCACCGGCCTGCAGACCCGGTTGCCCGCCGCCCTCATCGCCGCCGCGATCTTCGCCCTGCAAGGGGTGGCCGTGCTGCTGCTGCCGCTGACCGGTCGCAGCGTGGCGGGCGCGATCGGCGCGGTGCTGCTGTTCGGGCTCGGCTTCGGCATCGCCTCCATCACCCTGCCGCACCTGCTGGTCGAACGCTACGGCACCGCCGCCTACGCCAGCCTGGCCGGCCGCGTCGCCGTCTTCTCCGTCGCCGACAAGGCCCTGGCCCCGCTCGGCGCGGTCGCGCTCGCGCAGGCGGCCGGCTACGGCTGGGTGATGGGCGCGGTGGCCGCCGCCTGCGTGATCGCGGCGTGCGCGCTGGTGGCCTACCACCGCATATAATTTAGACCCTTGTCGAAGTAAGGGGTTTCGGATGACCGCCGTCACCATCCAGTGTTGCGCGCCGATCGCGCGTGAGCCGCTGACCGAAGGCGCCGCCACCGAGCTCGCCAGCATGCTCAAGGCGGTCGCCGACCCGGTCCGGTTGCGGCTGCTGTCGATGATCGGCTCCCATGCCGGCGGCGAGGCGTGCGTGTGCGACCTGACCGACGCCTTCGACCTGACCGCGCCCACGATCTCCCACCACCTCAAGGTGCTGCGCACCGCCGGGCTGATCGACGGCGAGCGGCGCGGCACCTGGGTCTACTACCGCATCATCCCCGAGGCGGTGAACAAGCTGGGCGCCCTGTTCGCTCCGCTCACCGACCCCGCGCCCGCCCAGCCGGTGGACGTCGAGCTCATCGGCGTATGACCGAAGGTCCACGTGCTGTCGATGTCCTGGTGATCGGGGGCGGCCAGGCGGGCCTGGCCGCCGGCTACCACCTGCGCCGCGCCCGCGCCGACTTCGCCGTCCTCGACGCCCAGGATGAGCCCGGTGGGGCGTGGCGGCACGCCTGGCCGTCGCTACGGCTGTTCTCCCCCGCCCAGTACAGCTCCCTGCCCGGCCGGATGATGCCCGTGCCGCCCGGCGGCGGCTACCCCGGCGCCGCCGACACGGTGGCCTACCTCGCCGACTACGAACAGCGCTACCAGCTGCCGATCGTCCGGCCGGCGACCGCGCGTGCCGTACGCCGCGGCGAGGAGCGGCTGCTGGTCGACACCGACGCCGGCACCTGGCAGGCCCGCCACGTGATCAGCGCCACCGGCACCTGGTCGCGCCCCTACGTCCCGCACTACCCCGGCCTCGCGGACTTCCGCGGACAGCAGCTGCACACCGTGAACTACCGCGGCCCCGAGCCCTTCCACGGCCGGCGGGTCGTGGTCGTCGGCGGTGCGAACTCCGCGGCGCAGATCCTGGCCGAGGCCTCCACCGTCGCCGACACCACCTGGGTCACCCTGCGCCCGCCCCGCCTGCTGCCCGACGAGATCGACGGGCGGGCCCTGTTCGCCCTGGCCCGGACCGCCGGCGGCGTCGGCTCCCTGGGGGACATCGTGGCCGTCCCGTCCGTGCGCGAGGCCCGCGACCGCGGCGTCCTCAAGGCCCAGCCGATGTTCGACCACATCACCACCACCGGCGTCACCTGGGCGGACGGCACCAGCCTCGACTGCGACGCGATCATCTGGTGCACCGGCTTCCGCCCCGCCCTGGGCCACCTGGCGCCACTACGGCTGCGCGGCCCGGGCGGGCTCATCCCGGTCGAGGGCACCCGCGCCGCCGGCGAACCCCGCCTGCACCTGCTCGGCTACGGCGACTGGACCGGCCCGGCCTCCGCCACCCTGATCGGCGCGAGCCGTACCGCCAGGAACGCCGTCACCGAGATCCTGGCGGCAACCCCGTAGCCGATCCGCACGTTAATTAGATCAGCCTCTATCTTGACGAACTTCAAAGCAGCATGGGAACATGACCCCTGTTTAGATATTCATCTAATCATCGAGGTGGAGGATCACGATGACGAACGAGACGCCCGGCGGATTCATCGGCAGCCCTGACGAGGCGTTCGCCCCGGCCGCCGCCGGAGGCTGTTGCGGCGCTCCTGCCACGCAGGCTGCCACACCCGCGGAAGCCGGTGCCACCACGGTGGCCACGGCCTGCTGCGGCAGCAGCCCGGCACCCGCCGCGCCGACGAGCCAGGGCGGCTGCTGCGGCGAGGCGCCGAGCCCCGGCCAGGAGCCGGTGACCG
This sequence comes from Nonomuraea sp. MTCD27, assembly GCF_041950495.1. Taxonomy (NCBI): domain Bacteria; kingdom Bacillati; phylum Actinomycetota; class Actinomycetes; order Streptosporangiales; family Streptosporangiaceae; genus Nonomuraea; species Nonomuraea sp. MTCD27. Next base: position 52,492 of record NZ_JBGNUW010000028.1, read on the forward strand.
CCGGTGCCGGGGGATGCTGCGGATGACGTCCACCGACCCGGCACCGGCGCGCACCGCGCCGGTGCCGGCGGCGGCCCTGGAGCAGCTGTCCACCGGGCGCATGCTGGCCACCGTGCGGGAGCTCGCCGCCGATCGCTACAGCGGGCGGCGGGTGGGCACGCCCGGCGGCCGAGCCGCCGCCACCTGGCTCGCCGGCGAGCTGCGCGAGCTGGGCGCCGAAGTCGAGCTGACCGGCTTTCCCGTCTCCGGCGTGCGTGAGCTGTACGGGACACCGGTCATGCGATGGAACGTCGAGGGGAAGGTGCGCCCCCTGGAGCATCGCCGCGACTTCGTCGAGCACCTCGCTTCGGCCGAGCTGTCCGTGGCACGCACCGCGCCCGTGGCTGCGGCCGGAGATGCGGACCTGCGCGGCCGGTGGGTGCTGGCCACGGCCGGGGACCTGACGCAGGCATGTGAACGAGCCGCAGCCCGCCAGGCGGCCGGGGTCATCACCGCGCGCGGCACGGACGCCGACGGCTGGATGCCCAAGATGATCGCCGGGCCACCCGTTCGACCCGTGCCGATCCTGGCGTTGCGCACCGAGCTGCACCAGCACCTCGCCGAGGCGCTCGGCCGGGGCCCGGCGCACGTGACGGCGTCCATGCCCATGCGGGTGGTCGCCGCCGACGGCGTCAACGTCGAGGGGCGCCTGCCGGCCGCCCGTCCCCGCGCCGACACCGGCGCAGCGCTGACGCGAGTGTTGCTGACCGCGCACTTCGACGGCGTCGGCGACGATCCGGAGCGCCGCCTGCCGGCGGCCGCCGACAACGCCTCGGGCGTGGCCGTCGTCCTGGAGGTGGCCCGCGTGCTGGTGGCGGCCGGCATCCCGGACGCGCTCGAGGTGCGCGTCGCCCTGCTGGACGGCGAGGAGGCCGGCGCATGGGGATCCGCGCACCACGCCGCGACCGTGCCGGCGGACACGCTGGTGATCAACATGGACGGGGCGGCGCAACTGCACCAGGCCGCCTCGGTCGAGGCGGGCGGTCCCGCCCATGCCCTTCTCGCATCCCTGGACCAGGCGGCCCGCCTGACCGGCGTGCCCCTACGGGCGGGCGCGATGGCCTCGGACAACCGCCGTTACGCCGCCGCCGGCCTCGCCGCGATCGGCATCGGCATGGGCATGCCCGGCTACCAAACCCCGGCCGAGACCCCCGACCGCGTCGAAGCAGGCACGCTCATGACAGCGGCCCGCCTGCTCCTCGCCACCGTCAGCCGGCTGGCTCGCCCGGCCACCCAGGACGGTACAGCCGTGTGACGGCCAGGTGGCAGGCACTGCCGGCGTGGATCAGCTACAGGAGGCGCCGGGTGCGCAGTCGTCGGGCGGGCAGCAGGCCTGGAGGGTCGCCTGCAGGTCGGACAGCGCCTTGCCGATCCGCGCGGAGTCGGCGCGGTAGTAGACGGTCTTCCACTCGCGCCGCGAGCTCAGCACGCCGCCGTCGCGCAGCGTGGCCAGATGAGTCGAGGTGGCGGACTGGGCGAGGGACATGCGCTCGGCCACCTCGTTGACGGTCAGCTCGATCCCGCCGGCGAACAGCTCCATGATCCGCTGGCGGGTCTCGCTGGCCATCGCCTTGAGGAAGCCGCGCGCCTCGTCGCTCAGCTCGATGGAAGTGGACGTCATGGTCATAGCATCACCCCACCACCATCATATTGTGTTTTCTGGATGTGACGATATGATCTGGCGGCATGGACACCATCGTCATCGGCGGCGGCCAGTCCGGCCTCGCCGCCGCACACTGCCTGCGCACCGCCGGACTCCGCCCCGTCGTCCTCGAAGCCGGCGAGCACCCCACCGGCTCCTGGGCCGACTACTACGACAGCCTCACCCTCTTCTCCCCCGCCCGCCACAGCACCCTCGGCGGCCAGCAGTTCCCTGGCGACCCCGACCACTACCCCACCCGTGACGAGGTCGTGGCATACCTGCGGCGCTACGCCGACAGCCTCGACGTCGACATCCGCACCCGCACCCGGGTGAGCGCCGTCGAGGGCGACGGCGCGGGCGGCTTCCTCGTCCACACCGCCGACGGCGACACCCTGCGCACGAAGGGGGTGGTGGCGGCCAGCGGCTCGTTCGGCAACCCGTACCTCCCGCAGCTGCCCGGCCAGGACACCTTCGCCGGCCAGCTGCTGCACGTGGCCGACTACCGCAACCCCAAGCACTACGCGGGCCGGCGCGTCGTCGTCGGCGGCGGCGGCAACTCCGCCGTCCAGGTCGGCTACGAGCTCGCCGAGGTGGCCACGGTCACCCTGGCCACCCGCCACCCGATCGCCTTCATGCCCCAGTTCATCGCCGGCCAGGACGTCCACCACTGGCACACCACCACCGGCTTCGACGACCTGCCGCCGTACTGGCTGGCCCAGATCGCCGCCCGCGCGGGCGGCGGCACCCTGGTCCTGGACACCGGCGACCACGCCGCCGCCCTGGCCGACGGCCGGATGGACCGCCGCCCCCTGTTCACCGCCTTCGAGGGCGACCGGATCCTGTGGTCAGACGGCGAGCGCGAGCATGTCGACACCGTCATCTTCGCCACCGGCTACCGCCCCGACCTGGGCTACCTCCATCCGCTCGGCGCGCTCGGCGAGGACGGCCTGCCGCTGCACGACGGCGGCGTCTCCACCACTCACCTCGGGCTCGGTTACGTCGGGGTGGAGTTCCAGCGTTCGTTCGCCTCCAACACCCTGCGCGGCGTCCACCGCGACGCCCGGCACGTCACCGCGCCGATCGCCGCGTACGCCGGCGGCACCCTGGCCCCCTATGGCCTGTGACCCGGGCCCCGCACCGCTCCTGCCGGCCGCGTGCGCGCCGTCCGGCACGACGCTGAGCTACAGGGGACTCCACCGACCTACTGGAAGCCTCCACGGACGTCCGCGCCACGGCAGCCGGTGACCGTGGGGAACCCCTGACGCCGCTTCAGCCGCGGGTGGTCCCGCTTCTGCGGGAGCGGTAGTTCGCCACCTTGACGCGGTTACCGCATTCCTCCATGCCGCACCACTGGCGATTGCCGCCCCGGGAGCGGTCGATGAAGATCCGCGTGCATTCCTCCAGCGCGCATTCACGGATGCGCAGCCCGCCGGGCTGCTCGGTGAGCTCTCCGAGCAGCTCGGCCGCGGATCGGGCCACGCTGGACGCGATCGCGCCCGCGCCTCCGGAGCGTACGAGCCCGCCAGGGGTCAGCCGCACCCGCGGCGGCGCCTCCGCCGCGGCCTCGTTGACGGCGCGCAGATCGCCCTCCGGCCAGGGCCGGCCGTCCATGGCGCACGTCACCAGCCGGTAGACGGCCTCCCGCAGCATGCACAGCCACCGCAGGTCGGCGGCGCCGACGGCCGGCTCCGCGCTCGTCACCCCGGCCGCCACGGCCCATCGGCCGAGGTCCGCGGGGGTGGCCAGGAGCTCCTCCGGACGGGTGCGCCGCCACTTGAGCGTGCCCGCGAAGTCGAGGGCGAGGTTGCCGCTGACGAAGACGAAACTCACGACACCATCTTGACAGGTTACATACGGCTGCTGCAATCTTCTGTACACCTGCTCAGCCGGTTACATCGGGAGCCATGTGTGATCACCGAAGACGACTACCTCTACTACGTCGACCGCGCCCTCAACGGGATGGCCGGCATCGTCGCCGGCCTCGGCGACCAGCTCGCCAACGCCAGGCCGCCCTTTCCCGGCGCCAACTCGCCGTACGCGCTGCTCGCGCACTGCCTGGGAGTGGTGTCGTACTGGGCTGGGCAGCTCGTGGCCGGACGCGAGGTCACCCGCGACCGCGACGCCGAGTTCGCCGGCGCCGGCCCGGTCGGCCCGCTGCTGGACGAGGTCGCGACGGTACGGGGCCGGCTGGCCGACGACGTACGCGCGGCCGTACCCGGAGCCCGGCTGCGCGATGCGCCGCCCGCGGCCTTCCTCGGACCCGACCGCGAGCTGACCCAGGGATCGGCGCTGCTGCACGTCTACGAGGAGCTCGCGCAGCACCACGGCCAGATGGAGATCCTGCGCGACGCCATCCTCGCCGGCCGGCCCGCAGGGCAGCGCCCGTGAACCGCCCGCCCGCCGGCCCGTTCGAGACCATCGACGTCGAACGGCTGCGCTCGGGACACGGCGTCAAATGGGGTTCCCTGCCTCGGGACACCATCGGGGCCTGGGTCGCCGACATGGACTTCGGCATCCCGCCCGCCGTGCAGGAGAGCATCCTGCGCACCACGCGGCAGGCGGACTTCGGCTACCCGTACTGGCGGGGAGAGGACCCGGTGGTCGAGGCGTTCGAGGAGCGCATGCTCGCCCGTCACGGATGGCGTCCGCGGCGCGAGCGGACCCGGGTGTTCAGCGACCTGCTGCAGATCCTCCAGGTCGTCATCGAGTACGCCACCGAGCCGGGTGACGGTGTCGCCGTCCACGTCCCCGCGTACCCGCCGTTCCTGGCCAGCATCGTCCGGGCGGGGCGCCGGATCGTACCGCTGCCCGTGACCCGCGACGAGACAGGATGGCAGGTCCCGGCCGACGGGCTCACTGAGCACCTGCGAGCTCAGCGCTGCCGCCTGCTCGTGGTCGTCAACCCGCACAACCCGACCGGCCGCGTGCTCACGCCCGCGGAGCTGCTCCCCCTCGCCACGGCGGCCGAGGAGCTGGACCTGCCGGTGCTGGCCGACGAGATCCACGCCGATCTCGTGTTCGCCCCGCACCGGCACGTGCCGTTCGCCTCGATCGCCATGGCCGCCGCACGCACGGTCACGGCGACCTCGGCGACGAAGGCGTTCAACCTGGCCGGGCTCCGCTGCGCCGTCGCGCACATCGGCCCGGACCGGCTGCACGACGCGCTCGACCAGGCTCCGCTCGACTTCTTCGGTACGCCGAGCATCCTCAGCCGGGTCGCCACCGTGGCCGCCTGGCACCGGTCCGACGCCTGGCTGGCGGACCTGTCGGACGCTCTCGTGCGCAACCGGCGCCTGATCGAGGAATGGGCGGCGGCGCTGCCATGGGACCTGGGTTACCACTCGCCGCAGGGGACGTACCTGAGCTGGCTCGACTTCAGCCGGAGCCCGATCGGGGGCGGGTCGCCCGCCGGCCACCTGGAACGGTTGGCGAGGGTCAAACTCAGCGAAGGAGCCGAGTTCTCGCAGCACACGGAGGTGGACACCGCGGCGTTCGCCCGGCTCAACTTCGCCACCAGCCCGGCCAACCTCGCGGAGATCCTCGACCGCGTCGCGACCGCCCTGAAGTGATCCGCGAGACCGGCATGGGCAGCCGGCCTTCCGCACGTCCGGCAAGGGCCCTGGATGAGGAGGTTCACCCCCAAGCTGTCCTGTCGTACGGATCGACGTTCTTGAAGGCCATCCCGATGATCTCGTCAAGGTCGTCGTTGCCGTAGTCCTCGGGTCCTTGCGCGCCTCTGCCGGCGCCCGGTTGAATTCCTCACCCTTCAGCAGTCTGGCGGCCGACTGCTCCTGAAGCAGGGAGGGCACAGGGCAGGTCGCGGCCGAGATGCGGTGCGCATCGCTCCGATCGTGACCTGGTGGAGGCCGTCGAGTCCGGCCCGGCGGCTCGACCCGCGCACGCTCTCCCCGGGAAATTCCGGATTCCGTAAGGATCCCGGCTGCCCTTCACCCACGCGCGCGTGCCGGTCGCCCCGCCGGGTAGGCCACGCCCGTACCCGAAGGAGGGCATCCATGACCAGAACAGCCCCGGAGACCATGGGCGAAACCGACGTCATCGACCTGCTCCTGGCCCAGCACGCCATGATCAGAGACCTGTTCGACGAAGTCGAACAAGCACCCACCGACCAACGCGCCGAAGCATTCACCCGACTCGTCCGCCTCCTGGCCGTCCACGAAACCGCCGAAGAGGAAATCGTCCACCCCTACGCCCGCCGCACCATCGACGGCGGCGACGGAGTCGTCGACGACCGGCTCACCGAAGAGAACCAGGCCAAGCAACTCCTCTCCCAAATGGACCAGGCCGGCCCCGACGCCCCCGACTTCGCCGCCAACCTCGCCATGCTGCGCACCGCCGTAGAAGCACACGCCCGCAGCGAAGAACGCTACGAATTCACCCAACTCCGCGGCCACACCAGCCAAGCCGAACGCCGCACCATGGCCGCCGGCGTCAAAGCCGCCGAAGCCATGGCACCCACCCACCCCCACCCCGGCACCGAAACCGCCACCAAGAACCTCCTGGCCGGCACACCCATCGCCATGATGGACCGGGTCCGCGACGCCATCCGCCAGGCCATGGGCAAGAACCCCTGACCATGACCACCCGCGGAATTGGGCTGCCCGGCACGATCCTGGGGGTCGGGCTGGGCGGCTTCGTCGACGGCATCCTGCTGCACCAGCTCCTGCAGTGGCACCACATGCTGAGCAGCACCGACACCGACAACATCGGCGTGCGCTACTACCCGGCCGACACCGTGCCCGGGCTGCGCATGAACACGCTGTGGGACGGGCTGTTCCACACCTTCACCTGGCTGGCGGTGCTGGTCGGGCTCGGGCTGCTCTACTCCCGCGTCACCACCTCACGCGGGCGGGTGTGGCGCTCCCGGACGTTGTGGGGCTGGATCCTCGTCGGGTGGGGGCTGTTCAACCTGGTGGAGGGCGTGATCGACCACCACCTGCTGGGCATCCACCACGTCCGCACCGGGCCGTACCAGCTGTGGTGGGACCTCGGTTTCCTGCTCCTCGGCGCGATTCTCGTCATCGGCGGCTGGGCGTTGCAGCGTACCGGCGGACGGCTCGACCTGTGCCGGGACGAGGAGCCGGCCGCATGACGCACCACGGCGGCACGGCACCGGCCTTGCTGGTGATCGCCGTGGTGGCGGCCGGCTACCTGACGCTGGCGGCGTACGGGAAGCCCGGGCGGTGGCGCGCGGCGGCGTTCCTGACCGGCCTGGCGCTGCTGGCCGCCGCCACGACGGGGCCGATCGCCGCGCTGGCCGCGACCGACTTCCGCGGCCACATGCTGCAGCACCTGCTCATCGGCATGCTGGCACCCCTGTGCCTGGTGCTCGGCGCGCCGATGACCCTGCTGCTGCGCGCCCTGCCCGCCGCCCGCGCCCGCCGCCTGGGCGCGCTGCTGCGCCGCCGTGCCGTGCACGCCGTGGCCAACCCGGTCACGGCGCTGGTGCTGAGCGCAGGCGGCATGGTGGTCCTGTACGGCACCCCGCTCTACCGGCACACCACCGCGAACGGCTGGCTGCACCTGGCCGTCCACGCGCACTTCCTGCTGTCCGGTTACCTGTTCGCCTGGGTGATCGCCGGGCCCGACCCCGCGCCCCGCCGCCCGCCGGTGCCGGCCCGGCTGGTGGTGCTCGGCGTGGCGATCGCCGTGCACGCCGGGCTGTCCCAGCTGATGTACGCCGGGATCGGAGTGGACCTGCCCGTGCCGGAGGAGCAGCGGCGCGGCGCGGCCGAGATCATGTACTACGGCGGCGACCTGGCCGAGCTCCTGCTCGCCGTGGCCCTCACGCTCGGCTGGAAGCCCGCGAGAAACGTACGGCGCAACGTGACGTCCCCGAGGGCCGCGGTCGCCGTCGGCGGTCGCGGGGCGGACGACCGATGCGGGTGACGCCCACGCCGGCCAAGATGCTGATCGCGGCCGGCCTGGCGGGGAACCGGCAGCGGCCACCGTACGGGCACGATCCCGGAGATTGATCTCGCCCGTGACGGGTAGCGACCTGGTCATGCGATTAGGCGTGCTCGACATCGGTTCCAACGCCGCTCATCTGCGCATCACCGATGTCACGGCGGGCCACCCGCCACTGCCGGTGGCGACGCTGAAGCGCCAGATCCGGCTGGCCGAGGAGATCAGCCGGGAGGGCGTCATCGGGCGGGCGGCGATCGACCGGCTGACCGAGGCCGTCGGCGAGGCCGTCGCGGTCGCGGCGCATCATCGGGTGCACCGGCTGCTGCCGTTCGCCACCTCCGCGGTCCGCGACGCCGCCAACCGCGAACCGATCCTGGCGGAGATCCAAGCCGCCACCGGTGTCCGCGTCGGCTACCTGGACGCGGTGCAGGAGGCCCGGCTGACGTTCCTGGCCGTACGGCACTGGTACGGCTGGTCCGCCGGCCCGATCCTGCTGGCCGACATCGGCGGCGGATCCATGGAGCTCGCCTACGGCACCGGCGAAACGCCCGAACTGGCGCTGTCCCTCCCCCTGGGAGCCGGACGGCTGACCCGCCACCGCCTGCCGGACCCCGACCGGGTGAAGAAGAAGCACCGCCGGCGGCTGCGCGAGCACGTGGAGTCCGTGCTCGCCAGGAGCGTGGGCGACATGTCCGCCAGGCACCGCATCGGCCAGGCCACCGCGGTCGCCACGTCCAGGACGTTCTACCAGCTCGCCCGCCTGTGCGGGGCGCCGAAGGCCAAGGCCGGGCCCCAAGCCACCCGCGAGCTCCGCCGCGACGACCTGCGCGAAGCCATCGAACTCCTCGCCGGCCGGACGCCCGAGCAACGCGCGCAGCTTCCCGGCGTCTCGGCCCCCCGCGCCCGGCAGATCCTCGCCGGGGCCATCGTCGCCGACGCCACCCTGGCCGCTCTCGACCTGCCGCGCGTGCGCATCTGCCCCTGGGCGCTGCGCGAGGGCATCCTGCTGGACCAGCTCCACCACTCGGCCCGGCGCACCCGGCATCTGGCCGCGATCCAGAGCCAGAGCGCCTGACCCGGACGATCGCCGGGGGTTCAGGCTCCCTGCGGATGCCGGTGATGGAGCAGGCAGAACTCGTTGCCCTCGGGGTCGGCCAGCACGACGAACCCCTCGTCACCCCGCTGGCCGACGTCCACGCGGGTCGCGCCCAGCCCTACCAGCCGCTCGACCTCGGCCTCGACATCGGCGCCGTCGGGAACGTACAGGTCAGGGTGGTTGCGGTTCTTGGCCCGCTTGGGCGCGTCGGTCGGCTGGAGCCAGACCGTCAGGGAGTCGCGCGGCGCGTCCGGCGGCGGCCACAGGTGCGGCGCCTCGCCGTCGTGCTCGACCTCGTAACCGAGTGCCGCCGACCAGAACGCCGCCATCTTCCGGGTGTCGTGCACGTCCAGGGTCCACTGTGCGAACCGGCTCGTCACGGAAGCCGCCCTTCATCGCTGTTCGTCCTTCGCCCACGCGTACCCACATCCCCGGCACGCACGCGCACCGCGGACGGGCGGCCCTTCCCGCACGCCGGCTCGTGCTGCTCCGGCTGCCCGCCGCGCGCATCGGACGGGCGGCTGGTCAGTGGTGGTAGGCGTGGACCACCGCGTGGCCCTTGCCGCGGCCGATGATCCACTTGTTGATCGGCCAGGTCACCAGGAACGCGACCAGCAGCGCGAACGCCAGCGCACCCCAGAAGAGGACCGAGGCCAGGCCGGCGTCCATGGCCCCCGGGATGATCAGCATGATGCCGTTGTCCACGATCTCCATGACCAGGATCGACAGGGTGTCGGCGGCCAGCGCGAGCCGCAGCGCCGTACGCCAGTCGAGGCCCGCGCGGAACAGGCCGCGCAACGTGAGCGCGTAGCCGAAGATGAACGCCAGGACGACGGCCAGCAGGATGCTGGGCAGGTCGTGCCAGCCCAGCGCGGTGGCGATCACCATGCCGAGCACCTCGCCGATGGCGCACCCGGTGAGGCAGTGCAGCGTCGCCGATGCCGCCACGCCCCACGTCGCCTTCATCGGCTCATGGTGACCGTGGTCCGCGCCGTGGGCCTGCGCGTGGCCGCCGTGCGCGTCGGGGCCGGAAGCGTGCGACCCATGGTCGTGTTCGCTGTGGTGCATCGAATCGGACATTGTCACCCTTATCCCAATAAGTCATTTCGACACACCAAACGTATACCCCCTACCCGTATATCGGCAACGGCCCCGTTCTGGCCGCCTTCCCGGCAAGCGCCCGCACATCTACTACGGAATATAGTTGAGACGCGGCGCGCCGGTGAACGCGCAGGTGTGGTGGCGGTGATCGCCGCCGCGGTCCACCACGCCAGCGCGTACGCACCCGTGCCCATCGCACCGGGCGGGCTGTTCGTCCGGAGGTGTGATCGCGCGGCCGAAGCGGTGACCCGCCCGAGCGCGCCGGCCGCGCTCGGACGGGTCATCGGCTCAGAGCCGGTCGAGGAGCTTCCGCAGCTGCTCCACCTCGGCCCGCTGGGTGGTCTCGATGGCCTTGGCGAGCTCCTTGGCCTGCGGGTTCGCTCCGTCGGCCTGTTCGGTGCGGGCCATCTCGATCGCGCCTTCGTGATGGGCGATCATCTGCTGCGCGAAGAGCTTGTCGAACTCCGCGCCCTTGGCCGCCTTGAGCTTCGCCATGACCTCCTCGGACATGACGCCGGGCATGTCGTGCCCCATGCCGGCCTCGGGCGCGGGCCTGCCCCACGCGGTCAGCCAGCCCTTCATGGTCTGGATCTCCGGGGCCTGCGCCGCCTTGATCTTCGCGGCGAGCTCCTTGATCTCCGGGTCCGCCGCGCGGGCCGGCGCGAGGTCGGCCATCTCGACCGCCTGCTCGTGGTGCGGGATCATCATCTGCGCGAACATGACGTCCGCGTCGTTGACCACGCTCGACGGCTGGGCGGTGGCGCTGGTGGCGGTGGGCGCGCCGCTGCTGCCCATGGCCCCGTGCGTGGCCATGGAGTCACCGTTTCCACCACATGCGGCGACCAGAGCGAGGGCTCCTGCGGTCACGGCGATGGACGTCTTGCGGTTGATACGCATTGCTGTCTGTTCTCTCGATCGTGTGGGAACCGTCGGCCTGTTCGCGGACGGGCTCGAAGCCCGGCCCGCATGAGCCGTCGGCCTATATGCGCAACATCGAGAGGATCGCCAGGCGCCGGGACGTCAGTTTCGGTGGCGGCCGGGCGACCAGCCGGACGGATGAGAGTGCCCCACCTCCGGCACCGGCCCCTCGGACCGCTCTGATCCGGGCAGCGCTCAGCAGCAGGACGATGATCGACATCAGGACGGCCAGGCATACGTCGGTCGGGTCGAACCCGGGCATCCCGTGATCGGGACCGAACGCCGGAAGTTCCGCCTGATGGGGCGTCGGGGTGAAGACCTCCATGGCGTGCGCGCCGGCGAACGGACCACCATGCCGGCCGTCGAGATGTCCCAGCGTGTGCATGCCGCACACGCCCAGGGCGAGGGCCACGAGCAGGACGGCGCGCGCGACCCGAACTGCACGAATCCTCCGCATAGGTCGCACCGCCTTCCTCGCCTCCGTGCACGTCACAGCCTTTGCAGTCTACTAACAAGGCTCGTAGAATCTCTCGCGAATGCCGCTTCACGCGGGCGCACGTCGCCCGGATCCGAATCCCGCGTGGCTACGATCGCCGGTAGCGTTGAGCCGACCGCAGGCGGAGGGGGAGTCAATGGCGCGTGGCCTTGGAGAGCTCGAGTCCACGATCATGGATCGCATGTGGGCCATCAAGCAACCGGCCTCGGTGCGGGATGTCCTGGAGCACCTGCGCAAGGAACGCACTCTCGCCTACACCACGGTCATGACCGTGATGGACAAGCTCCACACCAAGGGGCTGCTCAAGCGGGAGCCGGTCGGCCGGGCCTACATCTACGAGGCGGTGTCGTCGAAGGAGGCCTACACCGCCGACATGATGCGCGAGTCCCTGGCCGGCAGCGGCAACCGGGCGGCGACCCTGGTCCACTTCCTCGAGCGGCTGACCCCCGAGGAGGCCAGCGCCCTCGAGGCGGCCCTCCAGGTCTACCCGCCAGGGGGACGCGACTCGTGATCGTGGCGATCCTCCTCGTTCTGTACGGCGTCTTCGCGGCCCTGGTGCTGCCGGGCCTGCTCAGGCGAGCGCCATGGGCCGACCGCGCGCCCCGGCTGGCCATCGCCATGTGGCAGGCGGCCGGGGCATCGGTGGTCATTTCCGCGCTGCTGTCGGCGTTCGCGGTCGCCGTGCCGGCCTCCGTGGTGGGACACGGGCTGGCCGAGCTGTTCGAGGCCTGCGCCGCTCTGTTCCACGACGTGGTCACCATGAGCTCGGCCACCACCTGGGCCGGCCTCGTCGTCGGCGGACTCGTCCTCGCCCGCGTCGCGTACACGGGGTCGGCGGTCGTGCTGCGCACCCGCCGCGAACGCCGCCGGCACGCCGAGGCCCTCGCCCTCCTGGGCCGGCACGACCACGACCTCGACGCGCTCGTGGTCGACTACGACGAGCGCCTGGCATACTGCCTGCCCGGCCGGAACGGGCACGCGGTCATCACCACCGGCGCGCTGCGCTCGCTCGCCCCCGAGCAGGTGGCCGCCGTGCTCGCCCACGAGCGGGCGCATCTGCGCGGGCGTCACCACCTGGTGCTCGCCGGCGCCGAGGCCCTGGCCCGGGCGTTCCCCCGCGTTCCCCTGTTCGAGCAGGCCCGCGTCGAGGTCGCCCGCCTGGTCGAGCTGCTGGCCGACGATGTGGCGGCACGCCGCCACCAGCGCATCCACATCGCAGCCGCGCTGGTCGGCCTGGCGACGGGCCAGGTTCCGGCCTTCGCGCTGGGCGCGGGCGGCGAGACGGCGCTGACCCGCGTCCGCCGGATGCTGCACCCGCAGGCCCCGCTCGGGCGCCGAGAGCGCATCGCCGGGCGGCTCGCGGTGACGGGGCTACTGGCCGGTCCCGCCGCCTTGGCCCTGGCGCCGGGCGTGGCGGCGTTCCTGGTGCACCACTGCCACTCCCTGCTCTCCTGACGTTCTACCAAGGGTGCTGGGGTGGCCGTCCCCCAGCCCGGTCGGCGTCGCGCCCGCCCTGGCGGTGGTGAGCACCCCGCCCAGCCCGTGAGGGGTGGCGTCATGGCCTCCTGGCACGGACGTAGTACAGCAGGTACGGCAGGTCCCCCTCGGCCTCAACCGTGAAACCGGCGTCCGGGATCATGGTGCCGAGCAGATCGCGGGGGTCATGACGCATGGCCGGGCCGGACAGTACGCCGATGACGTGCCTGGCCAGGTGGTTGGCCGGCGGGCGGAACTCGGCGATGAGCAGCCGTCCGCCCGGTCGCAGCACGCGCAGCATCTGCCGAAGGGCCTCCGGGCGCGCGTCGACGGGCATGTGGTGCACCGCGAGGCTGGAGACCACCAGGTCGAACGAGCCGTCCGGGAAGGGCAGGTGCTGCCCCTCGCCCCGGACGTAGGTGCAGTTGTCCGGAGCGCGCCGGGTGGCGTAGTCGACCATCTCCGGCGCGGGATCGAGGCCGGTGACGTGGCCGCTGGACGTGACCACCGGGGCCAGGATGCGGCTCAGGTAGCCGGTGCCGCAGCCGACGTCCAGGACCCGGTCCCCGGCGCGCGGCCGGGCCGCGGTGGCCACGCGCAGGAAGGCGGCACGGCGGGCGCCCAGAAAGGCGATCGAGCCGAAGACTTCGTAGGCTCGCGGCCGGTCGATGGTGCCACCGGCCTCGCCGTGCTCGGCGTGGCGGTGCAGGAGTTTTCCCAAGCTCATGACGCTACCTCCGTTGTCGAACAGGGTGTTCAGTTACGAATGATGCGTTCATACTTGGGACGGGGTCAACGAGCAGATCGGCCACGCTGTGCCGTACTGAACAGGGGGCGGGAAAGTGTCCGGAGACCGGCGGGTGCGGCGTACGCGGAGGCTGATCCAGGAGGCGCTGGTGGCGCTGATCCTGGACAAGGGCTATGACGCGGTGACCGTCACCGACATCATCGACCGCGCGGACGTGGGGCGCTCCACGTTCTACTCACACTTCACCGACAAGCAGGACGTGCTGCTCAGCAACCTCGACGCGCTCACCGCCCTGCACCGCCCGCCGGCCGACGGCCGGCCGGCCCGGCTGCTGGCGTTCAGCCTGCCGATGTTCGAGCATGTGCGCGAGCAGGAGCGGCTGGTGCGGGCGCTGCTGGGGCGGCGCGGCGGCGGACCGGTGTATGCGCGTGGGGAGCAGTTGCTCGCCGCCGTCGTCAGGGACGAGTTGCTGGGCGCGGGCGCCCGGCCGTCGGCCGCGCTCGACCTGCTGGTGGTGTGCGTGGTGGGCGCGTTCATGGGGTTGCTACGGGCGTGGCTGGACGGAGAGACGTCGGCCACGCCCGCCGAGCTCGACGCCGCCTTCCGCGCCGCCGTCGAGCCCGGCGTGTGTGCCGTGCTGAGCGGGAGCGGCCGGCAGCAGGCGTCACCGGGGGCGGCCCGCTCGCCCCTGTAGTCCTTGGCGTGGCCGCTCTCCACGAACGCCTCGCCTGCCGGCTGCGCGGCGGGCGGGCCGGCGCAGGATCACTGCGAGGTCTCCTGAGCGGCGGCCCTGAGCCGCCCCGGGCCACGGCGGGTCCCGGAATCCGGCGCCGGCACGCGGGCCTTGTTCACCGCGATCGTGACGGTGATCAACAGGACGCAGCTCGCCGCGATCGCCGCGACCACACCGTGCACGCCGATCCAGGGTGTCGCGAGCGGCAGCGCCAGGACGACGACGGCGCAGACCGACAGCAGGACGGCATGAAGCACGGACTCCGCCACGATCCGCGCGTGCACCAGCCAGAGCAGCACGAGGAACACGCCGACCGGGATCGCGACGGCGTAGCCGACGGTGAGCGGTGCGGCCGTGATGGCGTGCCCACTCTGCTCGACCGCGACTTCGAGGCCGGCACCGAGGGCGGCCAGGGCCGCGAAGAGGCCGTAGTGGCCGTACCCCCACACATATGAACGATCCCGGCGGTCGCGGAGCCCTTCACCGGCCTCCACCAGGAAGTACAACCACCACAGAGCGAACAGCACCACGAGACCCGAAACGGCGATCATGACGAAGGGGCTGCTGATCTCGCTCGTCTTGAGCGCTCCCGTGACGCCCCTGGACGCGGCGAGCACGCTCTCGCCGAGCAGGATGATCGTGAACAGGCCGTAACGCTCGGCGATGTGGTGCGGGTGCCAGGTGGTGGGTTCGGCCCGCTCCGCCCACAGGGGCACGGCCAGCTCGAGGACCGCCAGGATGACGAAGAGCGGCAGCTCGGCGGTCACGGGCGCCGCCATCGAGTGGTACATCCAGCCCACCGTGATGACGGAGATGCCGACGGCGTAGCGCAGCGCGGTACGGCGGCGCGCCGGATCCTCCAGACCGGCCCGCAACCACAGGAGGACGAGTCCGATCCGCATGATGACGTAGCCCAGCGTGACGACGCTGTAGTCGGCGCGCTCGATCGCAGCCGGCACACCGGCGGCCAGGACCAGCACACCGGCCATCTGCACCATGGTCAGCACCCGGTAGACGACGTCGTCGGTGTCGTAGGACGACGCGAACCAGGTGAAGTTCATCCACGCCCACCAGATCGCGAAGAAGACCTGCAAGAACGGGATGATGGCGGCCAGAGCATGCCCTGCGGCGATCTCGTGGGCCAGCTGGGCGGTGACGGCCGCGACCGCGACCACGAAGGTGAGGTCGAACAGCAGCTCCAGTTGGCTGGCAGCGCGGTTCGGCTCATCGATGGGACGCGCGCTCATCCGGATCCGGATCCGGATGCTGGCTGGTGGCAAGGTCTCGCTCCTGTCGCTCCATGAGGCCGCTTTGCCAGGTAAGACAAGGCAGCGTTCCGGCGCGTGACAGGTCGGCGCCGGAATCCTCCGACGACCGGTCCCAGCGGAGGTCGCACCCCGTTGAGCGCGCTCCGAGGGCGCGGTTCGGACGGAGCTCAGCTCAGGCGGGTTCGCAGGAGGCAGAATTCGTTGCCCTCGGGGTCGGCCAGGACGTGCCAGGACTCCTCGCCGGTCTGTCCGACGTCGGCCGGGCGCGCCCCGAGCTTCAGGAGGCGTTCGAGTTCGGCGTCCTGATCGCGGTCGGTGGCGTTGACGTCGAAGTGCAGCCGCAGCTTGCCCGCCTTGGGCTCGGTGGTAGGGCTGAAGACCAGAGTCGGCCGCAGTCCGCCGAACCCTTCCCGTGGCCCGATCTCCACCGCGCCGTCGTCCTCGGTGTCGAGCACGACGAAGCCCAGCACCTCGCACCAGAACGCCGCCAGCCGTTGCGGATCCCGGCAATCGATCACCAGCTCGGAAATTCGACAAGCCATGATCGGCACCCTACCGGGCGTACCTGAGGCCCACCCCGTAGCGCACACCATCCGCGGTGCCGCTCGCCGTTTTTAGGTGGCTTTGCGTTAGCTCTACGCCTTTCGAGGCACATGACGGTAGCCAGCGCACGAATGGGGGCTTGCGATGGCTGTCACGAACGTTTCCGCCGGAAACCCGACCCGCAGGAGCTGGACCCAGCGGCGGTCCGCCAAGCGAGAGCGGCTGGAGGCGGTCCGGCCGTTCGTCTCCGGCCGGGTGGTCGAAGCCGGGAGCATGCGCGAGGCCCTGCAGGCGCTGCTGCGTCCCGGGGACCGGGTGGCGCTGGAGGGCGACAACCAGAAACAGGCCGACTTCCTGGCCGAAGCGCTGGCCGGGTGCGATCCTGCCGCCGTGCACGACCTGCACCTGCTGATCTCCTCGATCAGCCTCCGAGAGCACCTCGACGTGTTCGAGCGGGGCGTGGCCCGCCGGCTCGACTTCGCCTACGCCGGGCCGCAGAGCGTCCGCATGGCGCAGTTGCTCGCCGACGGCAAGGTGGAGGTCGGGGCGATCCACACCTACGTCGAGCTGTACGCCAGGATGTTCGTCGACCTCATCCCCGACGTCGCGCTGCTCTGCGCGGAGCAGGCCGATCACGACGGCAACCTGTACACCGGGGCGGACACCGAGGACACACCGACCATCGCCGAGGCCACGGCCTTCTCCGACGGCATCACCCTGGTCCAGGTGAACGAGATCGTCGACAAGCTGCCCAGGGTGGACATCCCCGGCGACTGGGTGGACCTGATCGTGCGGAGCCCGCGGCCGTTCATCCTGGAGCCTCTGTTCACCCGCGACCCTCGCCGCATCGGCCAGGTGGAGATCCTGATGGCCATGCTGGCCCTGCGCGGGATCTACGAGCGGCACACGGTGACCACGCTCAATCACGGAATCGGCTACGACACCGCGGCGATCGAGCTCCTCCTGCCCACGTACGGCGAGGAGCTCGGCCTGCGCGGGAAGATCTGCCGGCACTGGGCGCTCAACCCGCACCCGACGCTCATCCCCGCCATCGAGAGCGGCTGGGTCGAGTCGGTGCACTGCTTCGGCGGCGAACCCGGCACGGAGCGCTACGTCGCCGCCCGGCCGGACGTGTTCTTCACCGGCCGGGACGGCTCGCTCCGGTCGAACCGCGTGCTGTGCCAGCTCGCGGGCCAGTACGCCGTGGACCTGTTCATCGGATCGTCGCTGCAGATCGACGCCGACGCGAACTCCTCGACGGTCACCGAGGGCCGGCTGAGCGGCTTCGGCGGGGCGCCCAACATGGGGCACGACCCCCATGGCCGCAGGCACGCCTCCCCGGCGTGGCTGGGCCTGCTCACCGGCGAGGCGCCGGCGCTGCGCGGGCGCAAGCTCGTCGCGCAGATCACCCAGACCTTCCGCTCCGGCGGCGCTCCGGCGTTCGTGGAGACCCTGGACGCGGTCCCCGTGGGCAAGGACGCCGGCATGCCCATCCCGCCGATCATGATCTATGGCGACGACGTCACCCACGTGGTGACCGAGGAGGGGGTCGCCTACCTCTACAAGGCCTCGGGCCTTGCCGAGCGGCGCGAGGCGGTGGCGGCGATCGCCGGCGCCACGCCGATCGGGCGTTCCATCGACGAGCACCGCGTCGAAGCGCTGCGCCGGGACGGTCTCGTCGCGCTGCCGGAAGACCTCAAGGTCGACGTCCGCAGGGCGAAGCGCTCCTTGCTGGCCGCCCGCAGCATCGAAGATCTCGTGGCCTGGTCAGGGGGGCTGTACGATCCGCCCGCCCAGTTCCGGACCTGGTGAGCGCGTGGTGACCGCGGACCGGTTCCAGGTGCGCGCGCCCGCGCCCGCCGTCCTCGCCGACACGGCGGTGCGGGCGCTGCGCGCCGAGGCTCGGCTGAGCCCCAAACCCGGCCTGGTCGACCGCCGCGGAGGCGGTGCGCACGACGACATGGACCTGCCGCTCCTGCTGGCCTCCGCGGAGGCGCTGCGCCCGGCGTTCGCGGAGATCGCCTACGTGGCCGGGCGCACGGCCCCCGGCGTGGGCCTCCGGGAGGAGCTGGGCCTGCTCGGCCGCGCGGCGGAGCGGGCGATGTCGCGGGCCACCGGCGGCGTCAACACCCATCGGGGCGCGCTGTGGGCGCTGGGGCTGCTGGTCGCCGCCGTCGCCGGCGGGGCGCGCGACGCGCCGGCCGCCGCCCGCGCCGCGGGCCGGCTGGCCGCGACGCCCGACCGCCGGGCGCCGGCGCAGGCGCCCTCCCACGGAGAGCGGGTCCGGCGGCGCTACGGCTCGCCCGGCGCCGTGGGCGAGGCACGGGCAGCATTTCCGCACGTCATCGACGTGGCGCTGCCGCGGTTGCGCCGCTCCAGGGCCGGTGGGTTCCCCGAGGAGGTGGCCCGGCTGAACGCGTTGCTGGAAGTGATGAGCCTCCTGGACGACACATGTGTCCTGCACCGTGGTGGCCGCGACGGTCTCCGGCTCGTCCAGGCGGGGGCCGAGCGGGTGCTGGCCGAGGGAGGCGCCGGCACCGAGCACGGCCGCGCGGCGCTCTTGACGCTGGACGGGCTGCTGCGCAGGCGGCGGCTGTCCCCGGGCGGGAGCGGCGACCTGCTGGCCGCCGCGCTGTTTCTCGACATGATCCGGTGGCCGGACCGCCCGGCCGGCGCCGGGCAGGAGGTGCTCGCATGCAGACGCTGACGTACGAGTTTCCCGCGCATCTCCCGGCCGCCCGGCGGACGCACGTCGGCGTCGTGGGCTCGGGAGACCTGGAGATCCTCATGACGCCCACCGACGGTGCCCGCGTGCGGGTGAGCGTGCGCACCAGCGTGGACGGGTTCGACACGGTGTGGCGAACCGTGCTGGAGCGCTTCTTCGCCCGCCACCCCGTCGCCGCGAGCTTCGAGCTCAACGATTCCGGAGCCACGCCCGGTGTCGTCCATCTGCGCCTGCGGCAGGCCATCGAGGAGGGCAACGTATGACGCTGACCGACTGGCCGGCGATGCTCGGTCGTACGAGCTTCATCGAACTGGGCGCCAGGGAGCGGGCCAGGGCGCTGCTCGACGACGGCACCGCCCGCGAACTGTGCGGCCCCTTTGACCGTATCGAGTCACCGTGGCTGGAGCCCCAGGGTGTCGTCCCGCAGTGCGACGACGGCGTCGTCGTCGTCAAGGGCCGGCTCGACGGACGGCCCGCGGTCGTGATCGCCATCGAACAGGCCTTCCAGGGCGGCGGCATCGGCGAGGTCTCCGGCGTGAAGATGGCGGCGGCGCTGTCCCTGGCCGCCCGCGACAGCCGCGACGGCACCCCGACTCCCGCGGTGCTGCTGCTGGAGACCGGAGGCGTACGGCTGCAGGAGGCCAACCTGGGCCTGGCCACGGTGGCCGAGGTGTGCTCGGCGGTGCTGGAACTGCGCGCCCTCCAGCCCGTCGTCGGCGTCATCGCCGGAGCGCTGGGCTGTTTCGGCGGCATGAGCATCGCCGCCGGGCTGTGCACCAGGCTCATCATGACCGAGGAGGGGCGGCTCGGGCTCGACGGCCCCGAAGTGATCGAGTCGGAGGCCGGCGTCGCCGAGTTCGACGCTGCCGACCACTCGCTCATCTGGTCGATCGACGGCGGCAGGCAGCGCGTCAGGACCGGCCTGGCGGACGCGCTCGTCCTCGACGACGTCACCGCGCTGCGGACCGCCGTGATCGAGGCCGTGCGGCAGGGCGTCCCCGCCGAGCACCGCTCGCAGCGGATCGCCGAGCTGCGTGCCCGCCTCGAAGCGCTCGACCCGGCCCGCCCGCCCGAGCCCGCCGATCTCGCGGACGCCTGGGCCGGGGCCACGCCGCGGAAGGGAGCCGTACGATGAGCCGCGGCCTGAACTGGACGCGCGCGCTGGCCGACGGGCCCGTGGACGCCGCCGTACCGTCCGTGATCACGGCGGACAGCAGGCTGGGTGACGACACCGCCCGCCTGGTCACCGTCGTCCCCGACCCCGGCAGCCCCTACCACCGCGCCAGAAAGGGCGAGGTCGGCCTGCGTGAAGGACTCGCCCTCGCCGAGGCGGTGACCGCGGTCGTCGCCGAGGACTCGGGGCTGCCCGACGAGCGCCGCCGCCCCGTCGTCGCCGTGGTCGACCTGCCCAGCCAGGCGTACGGGCGCGTCGAGGAGCTGGCCGGCCTCCACCACGCGCTGGCCGCCGCCGTGGACGCCTACGCCCGCGCCCGCACCGCCGGCCACCCCGTGATCACTCTCGTCGTCGGAACCGCGCTCTCCGGCGGCCTGCTCGCGCACGGCCTGCAGGCCAGCCAGATCCTTGCGCTCGACGACCCGGGCGTGGTGATCCACGCGATGCACAAGCAGGCCGCGGCCAAGGTGACCCTGCGGTCCGTGGCGGAGCTGGACGAGCTGGCCAAGCGGGTCCCCCCGTTGTCGTACGACGTGGCCGACTGGGCGAAGCTCGGCCTGTGCGACGACCTGCTGGAGGTGGACGACGCCGACGATCCGACCGAGAGGGACGTCCGGCGGGCGAAGGACGCCCTCACCGCGGCGGTCCAGCGGGCCCGCGGCGGTCCCCGCGACCTGAGCAACCGGCTCACCTCGCCCGGCGCCCAGCAGACCAGGACGGCTTCGCGCCGCATCCGCGAAGCGCTGGCCGCCCAATGGGACTGACCCCGCGCCCGCATGATCTGCTGCGGCTCAGGGCGGGCGCGGTGCCCGACGCCGCGCTCCCCGGCTGGGCCTCCGCGTCGCTCGCCGCCTGTCCCTGGGCGGTCGTACGGCGGGCGCCGCATCCGCCCGGCCTGATCCCGGTCGGCGTGCGCGGGCCCCGGCGTCGCCAGCGCCACGCCGCGCTGGTCCCCGACGCGGCGGTGCTCCGCCGCGTGCCGCCCGAGCAGCTGGACCGGCGGGGCCGGCCCTGGCTGTCCGACGCTCTCGCCGCCACGCTGTCCGCCGTCGAGCTGCGCCTGTCCGCGGAGGTGGGCGACGGGGTCACCTGGGGACCGATCGGCGGCGTCGGCTTCGAGCTCGCCACCGGGCACCCGGTCACCCACCGCGACAGCGATGTGGACCTGCTGATCCGGACGCCGCACCGAATGCCGCCCGACCTGGCCGCCCGGCTCCTGGCCGCGTTCGGCACCCTTCCCCGTCCGGTCGACTGCCAGCTGGAGACGCCGCGCGGCGGGGTCAGCCTCGCCGAGTGGGCCCGCACCGGCGGCCCCGTCATGGCCCGCACCTGGCACGGCCCCGAGCTGGTGGACGATCCGTGGACACCGGCCTGAAGGTCGCCTTCCTCTACCCGGGCCAGGGCACCCAGCGCCCCGGGATGCTGCACGACCTCCCCGCTCGCCCCGCCGTCACCGCGACCCTCGCCGAGGCCGAGCACCTCCTGCCCGGCTCCTCCCGGCAGGACGGCGCGCGGGCCCTGCGGTCGACGGTCACCACGCAGACCGCCCTCTGCATCGCGGGGGTCGCCGCGACCAGGGCGCTCGCCGACGAGGGCGGCACTCCTGACGCCGTGGCGGGACACTCCGTCGGGGCGTTCCCCGCGGCGGTCGCCGCCGGGGCGCTGACGTTCGGCGAGGCCCTCGAGGCCGTGCGGCTGCGCGGTGAGCTGATGCTCAAGGCCCACCCCTCCGGGTACGGCATGGCCGCCGTCCTGGGGCTGGGCGTCCCGCAGGTCAGGCGCGTGGTCGAAATGATCACTACTGTGGACGATCCCGCCTACGTCGCCGTCGTCGACACCGATCAGCAAGTCGTGGTCTCCGGCAGCCTGCGCGCGCTGGAGCGCCTCACGTCCGCGTCCGAGCGGGCCGGCGCCCGGCGCGTGCAGCGCCTCGACATTGGCGTGCCGTCGCACTGCCCGCTGCTCGCCGGCGTCGCCGACGCCCTGGCCGCCCACCTCGGGGCCGTGCCCCGGCGCCGCCTCGCCGTGCCGTACCTCAGCGGCTCCACCGGCCGGCTCCTCCACGACGCCGACGCCGTCCTCGACGACCTGGCCCGCAGCATCGCGGGCACCCTGCGATGGCGCGACGTCATCGCCCTGCTCGGCGAACTCGGCACCACCCTGTTCGTCCAGGCGCCCCCGGGGCACGTCCTCGCCCGCATGGCGCGTGCGGCGCACCCCCGGGCCCGCGTCCTCGCTCTGGCCGACACGGACGTCGCCGAGACCGCGACGTACATCCGCCGCAGCCGTGGACGCGGCGGATCGGACGGGGATCGCTGAACAGCACTTGACGACGATAAAACCGTTCGGACCCGAAACTTGAGACGGGACAGACGCGCTGCACGTCGCTCTGTCCCTAACCTAAGAAAAATGGCAAGGTCGACCTGGATCGCCGGGGCCGTCGTGGCCGCCGCCATCGTCATCGCGGGCGCGGTCGCCATGGCGAGCGTGGCCTTGTTGCTCGACACCGACAAGAAGCGGAGCAGCGTGCCGGTCGTCGCCTCGATCCGCGGCTCCGGATCGACGACGCAGATGGGCGCGATGGACGCCTGGCGTGCCGAGTTCCAGCGCGTCCATCCCGGACTGCGGGTGGCCTACGAGGCCAACGGCTCGGGGGCCGGCATCCGCGACTTCATCGCCGGCCGCAGCGCGTTCGCCGGCTCCGACGTACCGATGAGCCCCCAGGAGCAGGTGCGGGCCGACCGGCGCTGCCGCGGCCGCGCCATGCACCTGCCCATGGTCGTGGCCCCCATCGCGCTGGCCTACAACCTGCCGTCCGTACCGGATCTGAAGCTCTCACCGACCACGGTGACCGGCATCTTCAGCGGGCGCATCACCAGGTGGGACGCGCCGCAGATCGCCGCGGACAACCGTGGCAGCCGCCTGCCCCGCACCGGCATCCATGTCTTCCACCGCTCCGACGACTCCGGCACCACCCACAACTTCCTCTCCTTCCTGAAGGCGGCGGGCCGATGGCCGCACCAGCCGTCCATGACGTGGACCGGCTCCGGGCAGGGCGTGGTGGGCACCAGCGGCATCACGCAGGCGGTCCAGCACACCCGGGGTGCGATCGGCTATGTGGAGTACGGCTCCGCGAGCAATGCCCGGCTGAAGGTCGCGAAGATCCGCAACGCCGCCGGACAGTTCGTCGCGCTCTCGCAGGAGAGCGCCAGCAAGGCGTTGGAAGGCGCCCGGAGCGTGGGGAGCAAGGAGGATCTCATCGTGCGGCTGGACCATCTGAGCAAGGCCGCCGGTTCCTACCCGCTCATCCTGGTCACGTACGAGATCGTCTGCGCGAACAACTCCGACCCGCTGGTCTTCAGCTTCCTGAACTACACCGCGAGCGACGCCGGCCAGTCCTACCTCGCCCTGTACGGCTACGCCCCGCTCCCCCACGACCTCCTCGCCAAGGTACGCACGCAACTCGGCGCCATGACCTGACGTTCCTTGAACGTTCACAGTTTGATCACGGCTTCGCCGCGTTGCGGGTCGGCCGGAAATCTACGCTCCGGAAGGTCGTTTTCTACCTCACTGAGTGGATTTTCCGTTGAACCTCCGCCATGTCCTGGCAGGCTTGGCCATCGTGCCCGCGCTCGCCGTGCCGTCAGTCGCTCACGCGTCGGCGACCACCGACCCCGGTGTGCTGCCCCAGAAGACCCATTTCGACCTGCAGGCCCACCGTGGTGGCCTCGGTATGACGACCGAGGAGTCGCTCGAGGGTTTCGCCAAGGCGCTGCGTCTCGGGGTCAGCACCCTGGAGCTGGACACCCACGTCACCAAGGACGAGAAGGTCGTCGTCAACCACGATCGGCAGATCAGCAGCCAGAAATGTCGTGACACGGCGCCTGTCACGCCCGGCGACCCGATGTACCCGTACGTCGGCAAGTACATCAAGGACCTGACCCTGGCCCAGCTCAAGACCATGGACTGCGGATACCAGCAGCTGCCCGGCTTCCCCGAGCAGGAGGTGGTCCGCGGCTTCCGGATGGTCGAGCTCAAGGACGTGTTCGATCTCGTCAAGAGCTACAAGGCCAAGCAGGTCAAGCTGAACATCGAGACCAAGGTCGAAGCGGGGGCGCCGGAGCAGACCGCGCCGCGCGCGCTGTTCGTCCGCCGCGTGTTCGAGGAGATCCGTTCCTCGGGCATCGAGAAGCAGGTCACCATCCAGTCCTTCGACTGGGGCGCCCTGCAGGAGATGCACCGGCTCGCGCCGAGCTGGCCGCTGGTCGCGCTGACCAACTACGACTTCCTCCAGGTCGGCAAGCCGGGCGCCTCCCCGTGGCTCGGCGGGATCGACGCCGACGACTTCGGCGGCGACTTCGTCAGGGCGGCCGCCGCCGTCCCGGGTGTCACGGCGCTCTCTCCGGTCTACGGCTTCCCGCAGAACGGGAAGATCGGCGACCCGGGCTTCCGCTTCTACGTCGATTCCGCGATGGTGTCGAGCGCGCACGCGCGTGGCCTGAAGGTCATCCCGTGGACCTGCGACGACCCCGCCACCATCGCGGCTCTCATGGACATGGGGATCGACGGCATCATCACCGACTACCCGAACCGCGTCCGGGAGCTCATGGCCGAGCGCGGCATGCGGCTGCCGAAGGCCTACGCGCCGCGTTGACGGGGTTCCGAAACGCGCCGAAGGCGGCCACCCTCAGGATGACTCTCCGTAGCGGGTGGCGATCGCGGCGGCGCGGTCGCGCAGGGAGGTGCGCAACCACTGCGGGGCCAGGGCTTCCGCGTTCGTGGTGAGCTGCCACAGCGCCCATTCGGCGTGTCTCGGATCCTGGAAGGTCACCTCCAGCCGCAGCCAGCCGTCCGCGTCGGCTTCCTCGGTGCGGACGGCCAGCGCGGTGCCCACCAGGTCCTCCCGCCGCGCCGGGTGCACCCGTACCAGCACGGTGACTTGGTCGCCGCCGGTCCGGAACCGCGTGCTGCGTTCCTGCCAGGCCCGGTCCAGATCGACCCGGTCCGGCCGCTGTGCGGGCTCGGCGAGTTCCTCGGCGGCCAGGATCCGGGACAGCCGGTACGTGCGGTCCGCGCCCGACCTCGTGGCCAGCAGGTAACCCCGGTCGCGCACGGTGACCAGGCCGATCGGGTCCACCGTGCGCCACTTCGGGGCCTGGTCCACGGCCGCGTAGTGGATGCGCAGCTTGTGCCCGGCGAACACGGCGCGCAGGACCTCGGCCACGACGGCGTCCGGCACCTCCTCATCCACCAGCCGGCGCGAGAGCAGGTCGGTCTCCGGGTCGATGAGCAATCGCTCGGACGCGCCGGCCGCGGTGTCCCGATAGCTCTCGGGCAGCGCGTCAACCACCTTGAGCATCGCCGAGGCCAGCGCCGAGCCGAGGCCGAAGGCCTGCGCGCCGCGCCGCGATCCGGCGACCAGGAGCGCGAGGGCCTCGTCGTGATTCAGTCCGGTGAGCTCGGTCCGGAAGCCGGGCAACAACGCGAACCCGCCGTGCCGGCCGCGTTCGGCGTAGACCGGGACCCCGGCCGCGGACAGCGCCTCGATGTCGCGCAGCACGGTGCGGGTGGACACCTCCAGCTCGCGGGCCAGCGCGGCCGCGGACAGCCGGCCGTGCTGCCGCAGCAGCAGCACCAGCGAGACCAACCGGTCGGCGCGCACGCGAGAACGTTACCGGAATATACGACACAGGATGTCGTGATTTGTTGGGAGGCTCATCACCACGACCAGGAGCGCCGGCGCGCCGATGGGCGTACGCAATGTCGACGAACCGAATGGAGCTGATGTGGCGATGGAGCGAACGGCGGTCAACCCGTGGGCGTGGTCGGTGGGGATGGGGTACAACCAGGGTGAGATCGTCTCCGGGCACAGCCGGACCCTCTACTGCGCCGGGCAGACCGCGATGAGCGGCGACGGCGGGCCCCGGCACCCCGGTGACATGGCGGCGCAGCTGGCGCTGAGCCTCGACAACCTGGAGGCCGTGCTCGGCGAGGCCGGCATGTCCCTCGCGAACCTCGTCCGGCTCAACGTCTACACCACCGACGTCGATCGGCTCTTCGAGCACTACGGCCTGCTGGCGTCGCGGTTGGGTGCCGCCGGGGTGGCACCGTCCACCACGATGCTCGGGGTGGCACGGCTGGCGATCCCCGATCTGATGGTCGAGCTTGAGGGGACCGCCGTCGCGTGATGCGGCCTCGCCGCCTCCGGCAGGGCTGCCGGAGGCGGCACGAGCGGAAGACGGGTGGGTGATCTCCGGTGCTCAGAATGGTGACGATCGGCGTCTATGGCTTCGGCGGCGAGTCCTTCCTGGAACGGCTGCGGCACGCGGACGTTCGCCTGCTGCTCGACGTACGCCGGCGCCGCGGTGTCCGCGGGCCCGAGTACGCCTGGGCGAACTCACTCCGGCTGCAGGCGGCCCTGGCCCAGGCTCGGATCGCCTACGAGCACCACCCCGAGCTCGCCCCGACCACCGAGTTGCGCCGGCTCCAGTACGCCGAGGACGACCGCCAAGGGGTCGGCAAGCGCTCGCGCCGCGAACTCGCCGCCGAGTACACCCGCCGCTACACCACCGAGATCCTCGACCGCGCCGACCTCACGCCGATCGTGCCGGAGCTGCCGAGCGGCGGGATCGCAGCGCTGCTCTGTGTCGAGCGTGACCCCGAGGCCTGCCATCGCTCGTTGATCGCCCAGCGGCTGACCGAGCGGCACCACGTCACCGTCGAGCACCTGCGCCCGTTGTGACACGTCAATTCCGAGGGGCCGCGGCAGCGGTGACGGCCGCCGCCGCTCCGGCCTGGGTCGATGACTCGATGTCAGGAGTCCGCCACGCTCAGAACATGACACTCGTTGTCGGGTTTTCTCGTTAGCTTCGCACCATGAACACCACCATCCCGGATCTGCGGGGCAAGGTCGCCCTCGTGGCCGGCGCCACCCGGGGCGCCGGCCGCGGCATCGCCGTCGAGCTGGGTGCGGCCGGCGCCACCGTCTACGTGACCGGCCGCACCACCCGCCGGAGCCGATCCGAGTACGACCGGCCGGAGACCATCGAGGAGACCGCGGACCTGGTGAACCGGGCGGGCGGCGAGGGCATCGCCGTCCAGGTCGACCACCTGGAGCACGACCAGGTGAAGTCCCTCGTCGAGCGCATCGAATGTGACCACGGGCGCCTCGACGTCCTCGTGAACGACATCTGGGGCGGCGAGCTCCTGGCCCAATGGGACACGCCCCTGTGGGAGCACGACCTGAACGGCGGCCTCCGTCTCCTCCGGCTGGCCGTGGACACCCACATCATCACCAGCCACTACGCCCTCCCCCTGCTGATCAAGCGGCCGGGCGGCCTGGTGGTGGAGATGACCGACGGCACCAAGGACTACAACGACCACAACTACCGCGTCTCGTTCTTCTACGACCACGCGAAGAGCGCTGTGATCAGGCTCGGCTTCGCGCAGGCGCACGAGCTGCGTCCGTACAGGTGCGCGGCCGTGACGCTGACGCCCGGGTGGCTCAGGTCGGAGCTCATGCTGGACCACTTCCAGGTCAGGGAGGACAACTGGCGCGACGCCACCGCCCGCGAGCCGCACTTCGCCATCTCCGAGTCACCCCGGTACGTCGGCCGCGCCGTGGCCGCGCTGGCGGGCGACCCGGACGCCATGCGCTGGACCGGCCAGTCGCTGTCCAGCGGCCGGCTGGCCCGCGAGTACGGCTTCACGGACGTGGACGGCTCACAACCGGACTGCTGGCGCTACCTGGTGGAGGTCCAGGACGCGGGCCGACCGGCGGACACCACCGGCTACCGCTGACCTCGGCGGCATGGGCTCCGCGGATCTCGGCGTCGGCGCTTCCGGCCCGGCCCGCCGGAACCGGTGAGGGGTGACGCCGTACGCTGCCGGTGGTCAGTCGGCCGCGACGGCGCGCCGGACGCATTCGCGAAGCAGGGTGCGGCGCTGTTCGTGCGTCTCGGCGGGCTCCTCGGCAGTGGCCGCGTAGACGTTGCTGACCGGTGACCAGGCCATGGACATGGCGATGACCAGGGCCATCACGTCGAACGGGTCTCCCTGGCGCACTCGCCCGGCGGCTTGGGCCTCGGCGATGGCACGCAGCTTGTGATCCTCGAGGCGGTCGTGGTCCGCCACGAGGTGACCGGTCGGCCGGCGCTCCAGGCGCGCCCAGGTGGCCAGCCGGATGAGGTCGGGGCGGCGGAGGTATTCGTCGTAGAGGCGTACGGCCCAGTCCGCGAGGTCGGCGGCGTCGATGGGGACGACGTTCACGATCCGCTCCAGCGAGCCGAAGAAGATCGTGTCGAAGAGCTTCTCCTTGTTGCCGAAGTAGGCGTAGAGCTGGGCCTTGTTGGTGCGGGCGGCGGCCACGATCCGCTCGATGCGCGCTCCGGCGATGCCGTGCTGGGCGAACTCCTGGGTGGCCACATCGAGAATGCGCTGGTAGGTCGCGGCTCCACGCGAGGTCAGAGGCTGGTCCGCCATGCCCATGACGCTACCAGACAGAACAGTTGGTTTGTTTCGCGGAGGGAGTGTGCGTACGATCCAATAGACCGAACAGTCTGTTTAAGGAGTGATGTCATGCGGACGACAACCGGCTGGCAGGTGGACGCCCCGACAGCGACACTGCGGCGTACGCTGCTGGAGCGCCGCGACCTGCGCCCCGACGATCTTGCGGTCCAGATCGACTACTGCGGCGTCTGCCACACCGACGTGCATGCGCTCCGGGGCCACG
Organism: Nonomuraea sp. MTCD27; assembly: GCF_041950495.1. Taxonomy (NCBI): domain Bacteria; kingdom Bacillati; phylum Actinomycetota; class Actinomycetes; order Streptosporangiales; family Streptosporangiaceae; genus Nonomuraea; species Nonomuraea sp. MTCD27. The sequence continues at coordinate 81,107 of NZ_JBGNUW010000028.1, forward strand.
ACGGCGCAGCGGGGCCCTTGGTGCCGGGGCACGAGTTCACGGGCGTGGTGACCGAGACCGGGCCCGCGGTCACCGGCTTCTCCGTCGGCGACCGGGTCGCGGTCGGCAACATCGTCGACTCATGCGGCGATTGCTCCATGTGCCGGGCCGGCCAGGAGAACTTCTGCCACGCCTTCCCGACCCTGACCTACGGCGGCACCGACCAGCAGGACGGCTCGACCACTCTGGGCGGGTACTCCCGCGAGTACGTCGTCCGCGACCGGTTCGCCTACCCGCTTCCCCCTGGCCTGGACCCGGCCGCCGCGGCTCCTCTGCTCTGCGCCGGTGTCACCGTCTGGGAACCGCTGCACGCTCTGGGGGTGGGTCCCGGCAGCCGCGTCGCCGTGGCGGGGCTGGGTGGCCTGGGGCATCTCGCGGTCAAGATGGCCGTGGCCCTCGGCGCCACCACGTCGGTCATCAGCCGTTCGCCCGACAAGGCCGACGACGCCCGCCGTCTCGGCGCCCACTCGTTCGTCGTGTCCACGGATCCGGAACGGATGGCCGCGGCCCGAGACGGGTTCGACGTCGTCATCGACACCATCGCCACCCCGCACGACCTCGGCCCGTATCTGCGCCTGGTCGCCATGGACGGCACGCTCAGCAGCCTCGGATATCTCGGGCCTGTCTCCGTGGAGACCATGGACCTGCTCCTGGGCCGCAAGAAACTCAGCTCCGCAGGCAGCGGGGGCCGTCCTGCGACCGCCGCCATGCTGGAGTTCTGCGCCGCCAAGGGCATCACCGCCGACATCGAACTGCTCCCCTCGGCCCAGGTGAACGAGGCCCTCGACCGCCTCCGTCGCAACGACGTCCGCTACCGCTTCGTACTCGACCTGTCCGACCTGAATTGAGCGGGCAGGGCGCGAACCCTCCGAGCAGCGTGCTCCTGCCACTGCCGGAGCGGCCCACCACCGCCACGAACTCCCCTGCCCCCGCCATGAGATCGACTCCGCCCAACGCTCGCACGTCACCCGCGTACGACGTGACGGCGTCGCGCACCGTGATCACCCGGAACCTCCGAAGCCCACGCTGAAGGCCCGCTTCAGATATTCCCAGGCCGCTGTCGTGAGCAGCCCCTTCGTCGCGGCCTCGGCTCCCTGTCGATCGATCTTGGAGTAGAGCGCGGACAGCACGCTCCTGTCGTCCCCGGTCATCTCGGTGACCGCCGCGAACCACTCCCCCGCCAGGTCCTGAACCTCCGGATCGGCCGGGTCCGTGCCGCGCTCGGCGTGCTCGGCCGCCCGCGCGGCCAGCTCCGCCATGCGATCGCGCCAGCGGGCGAACCCCGCCTCGCCGACCTCCAGGTGCCGCCGCCTGAGGCCGGCGAAGTGTTCGGGAGATAGGTGCTTGGCCTGCATCATCGCCTCCATGGCTCGGATGAGCTGGTCGATCGATGGCTCACGGGCCGCGCGCAGAGCCCGGGCGAGACCTTGGAGCTGCCGGTGCAGCCTGCGGTGCAGCTCGATCTGGCGTTCGGCCTGGGCGAGCTGCCGCTCGATGGCCGCCGGCAGATCGGCGCCGTCGCCGTCCACATGGTTCGCGATCTCACCCAGCGGCATGTTCAGCTCGCGCAGCGCCAGGATCCGGTAGAGGCGGCGCACGTCATCGCCGGTGTAGAGGCGATGGCCGGCCGACGAGCGGCCGGCCGGGCGCAGCAGCCCGATCTGGTGGAAATGGCGCAAGGTCCGCACTGTCAGCCCGGTCGCGGTGGCGAGCTCGCCGATCTTCCAGCACTGTTCGGTCACAGCAGGGACGCTATGACCTGACGTCGCGTCAGCCGCAACTCCAGAACGGCGGCACCCCGAGGTGCGTTCAGGATCGCCGGTACGGTCACAGGGCTCCACGTGCCTCGCCGGCCGGAACCGCGGGACGCCAGGCGACGGGCGAGCAGCGGATGGCGGAAGCGGTACGAGGGCCCGTTGCGGCTCAGGACGCCCTGCTCGTACGCCGTGTCGAGGAACCGCATGAACCTCCACGGGAGCAGGCCCTGCGCGGCGAGCAAGGTGCGTTCCAGTTTCGCGACGCCGTACCTGCTCTGCGCCGCCGCGACCGTGACGCCCGCGGTGAGGCCGTACGTGAAGAAGGTGCTCACCCCCGCCATCACCCCGACCAGCGGACGGCCCGTGCCCGCGGTGGCCCGTGCCCGCGGTGGCCCGTACCCCGACCGCCAGGCCGATCGCCCCGGCGAGGCCCAGCGCGCACCACAGGAAGGTGGTGCGGTCCAGGCACAGGAGACGGCGCGGGGACATGACACGGGCGCCGATGGGCCGGTCACGGGGCCGGTGGATCTGGCGTCGGCTTGCCCAGCCCGGCCAGCCGGGTCAGGACGGTGAAGCCGTCGTCGGTGCCGGGCCAGTGCCGGCGTACGGCCTGCAGCCCGGCGCGGCGCACCACCGAGCGCAGCACGGCGACCACGATGATGGCGTCGTCCGCATAGCCCAGGACCGGGATGAAGTCGGGCACCACGTCGATCGGGAAGGCCAGATAGGCCAGCAGCAGGACGAGCCGGACGCGGACACCGCGGGGCAGGTCGGGGTCGGCGGCCAGGCGCCGCACCAGGCGCAGCACGTCCGGCAGCAGCCGCAGCGCCTCGCGCAGCAGCCCGCCGCGCGGCCGGACGATCGCCAGCATCGCGATCAGCGCCAGCCACGCGACCAGCAACGCGACGCCGATCCCGATCAGCAGATCCCATCCCCACGCCCCGGTCACCGCCGGCCGCCTTCCTGCTCGCCGGTCTTCTCGATCGCCTCGGCGGGGTCCTCGGCGGGGTTCTCGGCGGGGTTCTCGGCGGGGTTCTCGGCGGTGAGCGCGGCCTGCTCGAAGGCCGCCAGATCGGCCGCCGCGTCCTCGACCGCGGCCCGCGCCACGGCACCGGCCGGGGCGGCGAAGTAGTCCCGGGCCGCGATCTTGGCCATCCAGGAGCGGAAGCGCTCCAGGTCCGCCTCGGACTCCTCGACCTCGGCATACGTCGCCCGGCCCCGGGCCCGCTCCGCGGCCAGCTCCTGCCGGAAGGCAGGCAACCGCTCCAGCACCTCGGCGTATTCGGCATCGCGGGCAGCGTTGAACTCGCCGACGATCTGCCGCTCCTCGCCCACATCCGTGAGCGCCACGTGGAGCATCCGGCCGGAACCGCCCTGCTGATGCACCCGGTCCAGCAGCCGGCGCATGTGCCGCACGGTCTGCTCGCGCTCGGGCAGCAGGCAGACCGACTGCTGCAGATACAGCGCGCCCAGCGAGCGCAGCTTGCGCCACACCTGCACGCGCAGGGTCGGAGCGGCCCCGGCGGTGGACACGCTGACCAGCAACCAGCCCGAAGCTTCCGGTTCGTCCGTCACACTCCTATGTTACATCCGTAACAACAACAGGCAACGGAGAGCCCTTCCGGTTGGAACACGGTTCGCCGTCGGTAACGACGCCGACCCAAAGAAATGGCGGCAGACCATGCCGGAACTTGACGAGACCGACGGGATGATGACTTCGCAATTGCGTACCGGGCCGTCGGGGAAGGCGATTTTGACGGGCGCTTGGCAGCGCCGTCCAGCCCCTCGCGCCGAGACTTAGAGGAGCGACGCAAGCGCCGGCGAGGACGCGCCGCCGCGCGGGTGACACCCGTGAGGCCGAACGCCTCTCGACGCCCGCGTGCCGGCTCCCGCACCCGAGCCCAGAGGAACGAGCGCGACCATGTCCCATCACCTCGACTCTCCGACCGCCCGCCAGGACCCGCGTCTGGACATCACCGACCTGTTCGTCTTCCGCAAGGAACGCGGCACCGTCCTGGTCGGCGACCGCAGCCACTCCGCCGCCGGCGAGGGCTCCCCGCGCGGCCTGGGCGCGACCGGGACCCCGACCGCCGAGGGCCGCACCGGCGAGACCGCCGAGACCGCCGGCGGCGGCCGCGTGTGGGCCGGTGAGGCGGACGACCCGTTCTGGATCGAGCCCGACGTGCTGCACGCGGTCGGCGGGGCCGTCCAGGACGGCACCACGATCGATTTGACCGGCTGGGACCCGGCCGCGGCGAAGAACGCCTTCGCCGGGCACACGGTCCACTCCTTCGTGCTGGAACTCGACGACCTGCTCCCGGCCGCCGGACAGGACCGCCGGGTCGGGGTGTGGGCGCCGGCGAGCCTGGCCACGACCTTCCCGTACGTCCCGCCCAGACCATGACGCTCGCCCGGGCGTACGGACCGACTCACCCGCTCGAATCGCTTGGAGGTGCCCCGTGTCGACCTACTGGGAGCTCAAACACCGATTTGGCGACGCCGTCAACGCGCACGACCTGGAGGGCGTGCTCGCCTGCTACAGCCCGGACGCCGTCCTCGTCACGCCGGCGGGCGTCGCGCAGGGGCACGAGGAGATCGGCTGGTTGTACCAGCAGCTCTTCCAGGGGTTCCCGGACTTTCAGATGGCGGCGTGGTTCGAGCTGGGCGACTGCGACAACCCGGCCGTCACCGAATGGACCTACACCGGCACCCACACCGGCCCCCTCCTGCTGCCCGACGGGCGCACGATAGCGGGAACGGGCCGCCGCATCGCCATCAGAGCCAGCTGCAGCGCCCATGTCACCGACGGCAAGATCGACTCGCACCGTGAGTACTACGACCAGCTCGAGCTTTACAGCCAGCTCGGCTTCGGCCTGGTGGAACTCGACCGGATCCCGACCAATTAGCAAAGGCACACGAAACGCCCTGCCATCACGACGGGCAGCGGGTAGCGGTCGAGGAACCCCGGCAGCGGCCACGCCACCGAACGAGTGTGGCCTGTTGTTCCCGTTCCAGCACCCCGGCGCGTGTCGCGATCGCCGCGACGACGGGTTCGGTGCTACGTCGACGTCCGGCTGCGATGCCGACGCTGCCGTGAAGGATGCGTCCGCGGCCGGGATGACATGCTGATGCCCATGAGCGTCGAGCACACATGCGTCCAGATTCGACCCGTTCGCGAAGAGGACCGCCACGCCGTTCTGGAGCTCGCCTCTCAGCTCGCCGAAGGCGTGGCGGAATGGCGCGACCCCGGAGCCGTTGTGGAGGCGGCTCGGCAGTGGCTGGCCGGCTTCTTCGCCCCCACGCGAGAGCAGCCTGGAGCCGTGTTCGTGGCCATGGCCGAAGGCGAGGTCGTCGGCATGGTCTCCGTCAATACTCACCAGCACTTCACCGGACCGGTCGAGGCCTACATCGGCGAGTTGGCCGTCGCCCCGCGCGCCGTCCGCACGGGGGTGGGCCGGCGGCTTCTGAGCGCGGCGGAGAACTGGGCTCGCCAGAAGGGCCTGCGCCATCTGACGCTGGAGACGGCGGCAGGCAACACGACCGCTCGACGGTTCTACGCTGCCGTGGGCTATCGGGAGGAGGCGATCCGATTCACCCGCGTGCTTGACTAGCGGGGCTTTCGCGAGGAGCCGAGAATCTGCCTCATGCCATCGGGACGGCGGTGCCGGGCCAGACGGCCGGCTCGCCGCCGGTGGGCACCTCGCCAGGCTGGGTCCGGTCGGCGGCCCCGCCGTTCCCCCGGTCCTGCCGGCAGGCCGCCGACAGAGGAATCCCGGGGTCCGATGGGACGGTTCAGTCGAGGATCTGGACGTAGCCGTCGGTTCCGTGCACGCGGATCCGCTGCCCGTCCCGGATCAGCCGGGTGGCGTGCGGCACACTCACCACGGCCGGCAAGCCGTACTCACGCGCGATCACCGCCCCGTGCGTCATGAGCCCGCCTACCTCCGTCACCAGCCCGGCGACGGTGACGAACAGCGGGGTCCAGCTGGGGTCGGTGTAGGCGGTGACCAGGATGTCGCCTGCCTCGAGGTCCGCCCGGGCGATGTCCGTGACGACACGGGCACGGCCCTCGACGGTCCCGGCCGAGACCGGGAGGCCGGCCAGCGCGCCGGGCGGGGCGTCCTCGCGCCGATACTGGCCGGTGATGGCCTCGCCGTCCGACGTGAGGACCCGGGGCGGTGTGAGCGCCTCGTACGACCGGAACGCCTCCCGCCGCGCCCGAACGAGTTCGGCGTCCACGTCGTCGGTGCGCACGACTTCCTGCAACTCCTCGAACCGGAGGAAGAAGATGTCCTCCTTCTCGCGCAGGATGCCGGACCGGACGAGGCGATCGGCTTCCCCCAGCAACGCCTGCTTGTAGACGAAATAGCGGCTGACCATGCCGTACTTGGGGTATTCCCGGTATCCGGCGAAGGTGCGGACGCGGTCGATCATCCGCTTGGTCTCCTCGGCCTTCTGCTCCCCGTCGGGCAGGGCGCGCAATCGCGTCAGCAGTTCCTGCTCTTTCCGCCGTGACTCCTGGAGTCCTTGTTCGAAGTGTCGCTTGCCGGCACCCGGCTCGAAGTTCTTGACGTTGCCGAGGATGGTGGGCACGAGCGTGACAGGATCCTCGCTCCAGCGCGTCCTGGTGATGTCGATCTCGCCCGCGCAGCGCATGCCGTACTCGTCGAGGTAGCCCCGGATGGCGTCACGTGCCTCCCGTCCGCCCGCCAGCCCGGCCAGCTCGTCCAGGAAGCCGTCGCCCTCCCGGCCTTCGTCCACGACGCGGTGCAGGAATGCCACGACGTCCGCGTGCGGTCGGATCGTGTCCGCGACGTCGAGGAGCGCCAGTCCCATCTCCGACGTGACGTTGTGCGGGACGGACTGCGTGAGCGCGTCGGCCGCGTTCTTCTCGCCCAGCCACGCCTCGAGGTGTTCATTGAGCCACCAGGTCGCCTCCATTCCCGCCATGATCGCCTGGAAGCTCCGCCGATCGAACAGGATGCGCCGCAGCTCCGCGATGTCGGCCAGGATGAAGTCGAGCAGCGCCGGCCCGGACAGGCCCTGGATCTCGCGCCGCAGGGTGGCGACGGACGCCTGGTTGTGCCGGATCAGGTCGGTGACGACGGCCGGATCGGTCTCGATCGGGGCGGGTGAGTCACCGGCGGGAGCGGCACCGGCAGGTGCGGCACCGGCGGGAGCGGCACCGGCGGGAGCGGCGCCGGAATCTTCGTCCGGAAGCGAGCGGATGAAGTCGCCGCGGTCGAGGACGGTCTGCAGCGCGTCCAGGATCAGCGGGTCGGACTTCCCCAGGGTCCCGAGGATGTTCGCGCGACCCGCGGGCGTCGCCAGGGCGGGGGCCACGTCGACGAACAACCGTCCGCCCGCCTCGTGCATCGGCCGTGGAGTCGTCAGCTGCCACAGGGAGAGCCCCAGCGGCTTCATCGCGTCGGTCATCATCTGCTGGTGACCGACGGAGATGTAGACGTGGTTCTCCTGGTCATCGGTCGTGGGGACGGGGAACAGGGTGGTGATCGGCCGGCTCTGTACGATGTGGAAGTCGTCGCCGACCAGGCACCATTCGATGTCCTGGGGCCGGCCGAAGTGCGCCTCGATTCGCCGGCCCAGCCGCACCAGACGTACGACCTGGGCATCCGTCAGAGCCGGCCGCGCCTGCCGCTGCGGCTCGACCGGTACGTCCCGGGTACCGCCTCCCGGCGACGCCTGGACGAACCGCTGCTTGGTGGCGACCGCTGCGGTGACGACCCGATCGTCGCGCACCGTGTAGACGTCCCCGGTGACCAGACCGGAGACCAGCGCCTCACCGAGCCCCCAACCGGCTTCCACGGTGGCGATCTTCCGGTTCGAGGTCACGGGATCCGCGGTGAACAGGATCCCGGCCGCGTCCGGGAACACCATCCGCTGTACGACCACGGCCATCCGTACCTTCCGGTGGTCGAAGCCATTACGGCGCCGGTAGGTCACTGCCCGCTCGGTGAACAGCGAGGCCCAGCACCGCCGGACGTGCCGGAGGATCGCCGCCAGGCCCACGATGTTCAGGTATGAATCCTGCTGGCCGGCGAAGGACGCGGTCGGCAGGTCCTCGGCCGTCGCGCTGGAACGTACCGCGTAGGAGGCCTGCTCCCCGAGCCGGGCGAGCGATTCGCTGATCGCCGCGACGAGATCGTCGGGCACCGCGACTCCTTCGACGGCGCGGCGGACATCGGCGCTCAGGGTGCGGATCGCCGCGTGGTCGTCGGGTTCCACGCGCGACAGCAGATCAAGCTGAGCGTCGATCGACGGCACCTCGGCCAGGACCCGCCGGAAGGCGTCCGTCGTGACGCAGAAGCCGTCCGGCACGCGGATGCCATCGATTCGGGAGAGCTCGCCCAGATGCGCTCCCTTCCCGCCGACGTCCGCGACATTCGTCGAGTCGATCTGCTCGAAACCCAGCACGTAGCCCAATTGCGTTGCTCCATCGTTCGTTGGGGTCGGTTCGCAACGGGCAAGTATGAAGCACTTTCTGGCGCCTCATGAGGCGCGCGAATCTGATATACAGTGAAAATGGAGAGGAAAGGTGCGCGCCGCTTGCGCGGCCTGACCCCCGTCCCCCCGGCACCCTGACCGAACTCCCGGCGTCGACCGGTGCGAACCCGCCGCTGGTCGGCACCTGGACGGGCGCCGTCCGCTGGTGGCCGGCGTGACAGCCAATTCGCCCTAACGATCAACGCCCGGCCCCGTGACCCCTTTCCGGTGCGTCGTTCTCGATGGCCGATCGTCGGCGAGTGCCGCCACTCCGCCGGACGGAGCCGTAGCGAGCGCGGCGAGTTCGGTGCGGTTGGCGACACCGAGCTTGGCGTAGACGTGGGGGACGTGGCGTATTCGTTGACGAACCGAAGCGCTGGCACGGCACGACTGCTGCACGATCCTCAACGACGGCGCTGCCGAGCGAGATCGCCTTCTGGGGCATTTCCGGGCGACTGATCACAGGGCGGCTCTTGACATCGCCGGCGCGCCGCACACCGTCGTCAGCACCTGCAAAATACTTCGGCCCTGGTCCGAGGCCAGATTCTAAGGCGCTATGCAAATTCTGAAGGTGGATGTTCTACCGTCGAGGGTCATGTGGGCAGCATCGGAGAGGTCCATCATGACGAGAACATGGCTCTTGACACCATTGCTGGTACTGGTGATGGCCGCGTGTGGCGTTGGTACGACCGGTGGGGGCGGGGAGGAGCGTCAGACGCCGGCGAACGCGATCTCCCGAAGTGCCACCACGACGACCGATCCGCCGACGAGCCCGACCGCGCCGGCGCCCACGGCGACCGGAGCCGAGCCGGCGAGCTGCCCGAACGGGAAGCTCATCCCGGCGGTGGACAGCCCAGCGGTGCATGCCGACCCGGTGGTCATCCCGGAGGCGAAGGTCGGCGGCACGGTCATTCCCGCCGTCACCATCCCCGGCGTCGACATCCCCGCCCTGCACATTCCCGCCCAGTGCACCGAGATCGCCTCGGCCCCTGGGGGCTGCCTCGGCGCGGCGTCGATCCCACCGGTGTCGATTCCCGCCGTGGAGATTCCGCCGGTCGAGATACCCGGCGTCAACGCGGGTGGGATCAAGCTCGACCCGGTACGGGCCGACGGCAAACGGGCCGAGGAGCAGCGCGCCGAAGGCGTGTCGACGCCCGAGGTGTGCCAGGTCAAACCGAAGGCCGGGGGCACCGTGCCGTACGTGATCAGGCCGTTCATCATCCGCCCGTTCATCATCAGACCGTTTCTCATCCGGCCCTTCCTCATCCGCCCGGGTGCCTGCAACGATCGCAACGAATGCGTCCCGGCCGTCGAGGTGCCCGCGGTCGAAGTGCCGGCGGTGGAGGTGGGCGCGGTGGAGATTCCGGCCGCGGAACTGAAGTCGTACGAGGTCGGCAAGAGCGAGGTGCTGCAGGGGGACGACTCGATCGCCTTCAGCATCAAGGCCGACGTGCTGTTCGACTTCGACAAGGCGACCATCAAGCCGGCGGCCGCCGCCGAGCTCAGGCGCATCGCCCAGGAGATCGAGGAGAAGGCAGCGGCAGGCGCGCCGATCGCCGTCGATGGACACACCGACACCAAGGGCGAGGACTCCTACAATCAGCCGCTGTCCGAACGGCGAGCCCAGGCGGTCGTCGAGTGGCTGGCCGCTGAGGGCGGCTTGGCGCGGTCACGGCTCAAGGCGCGAGGATACGGTGAGGCCAAGCCGGTCGCGCCGAATACCAAGCCGAACGGCTCGGACGATCCGGCAGGACGCGCCAAGAACCGCCGGGTGGTCGTTTCCACCACAACCTGAGCCCTACGGGGTGCCGGCCGACCATCCGGGCTGGGTCAGCGTTGGGGTCGGGAAGCGGTCGGAGTGGAGGCGGCTGGTGCGGAGCCCGATGCGGCCGGTGTTCGTCGTAGCAGGCTTCGAGTCGTGCAGCGCGTGCCCGTGCAGCGCGGGCAGCGCGGGCAGCGCGTGGTGCAGGTCCGCAGGCAGTTGGTCGGCGGCAGCCTGCCCGTACGCACTCAGCGTGACAGCGGAGGCGGCATCCGGAGGGGCCGCTTGCAGGAGTTGCCAGCACCGCGACGCTGATCATCCCGGGCGGCCGGCCGGTGAGCCGGCCGGCCGGGCTCGTCCGTGGAGCATCCAGATGGCGATCAAGGTAGTGCGGTGGCCCTGCCCGCGTGACGGCGGGAGAGCAGGGCGTCAGCGGGTTCTGGCCACCTCGGCGGCCACGGCGCGGAAGGCGGTCAGGGCCTCTTCCTGGTCGGGGCGAACTGCGGCGGTGGACGATTTGACGATGACCACGCCATGTCGGGGAGAGACGTAGATGTACTGGCCGCCGAACCCGGCGGCGGTGAAGTCCCCGCCTTCGCCGAGCCACCAGTGCAGGCCGTACCGGGGGTTGGCAGGGGACGGCCTGGTGGACGCCTTGACCCAGGAGGCCGGCACGACCTGGCGGCCGTTGGCCTTGCCGCCGCGCAGGTAGAGCAGGCCGAAGCGGGCGAAGTCGCGGCCGGTGGCGTAGTAGCAGCAGTAGCCGAGACTGTCGCCGTGCGAGTCGTTGCCCACGGTCGCTGTGGACTCCATGCCGGCGGGCTGCCAGAGCTTCCGTTCCACGTAGTCGTGGTACGGAACCCCCGTGGCCTTGGTGACGAGCCGGGCCAGGACGAAGGAGTTCATGCTCGTGTACTCGAACCTCTCGCCCCAGTCCCACCCGCGCTCCTGCCGGGCGGCCATCGTCTTGATCGGGTAACCCTTGTTGGCGGCGACCTGGAGGCGCGGCGCGTCGCGTGCCTCGTCCCAGTCGATGCCCGAGGACATGCGCAGCAACGCGCGGATGGGCACTCCGGCGTAGCCTGAGCCGGCCAGCTCGGGCAGATATCTGTCCACGGGGTCGTCGATCGAGCGGATGCGCCCCTCGCCGAGCGCGATGCCGACGGCGGCCGAGGTGAACGACTTGGCCACGGACCACGACTGGAACCGGGTGGCCCGGCCGGCACCGGTGTAGCGTTCGACGACGATGTCCTGGCCGTCGAGCACGAGGAAGCCGTTGGTCTTCGTCCGGCCGAGGAAGTCGTCCAAGGTTCGTTCCTGGCCCTTGTAGGTGTAGGTCACCGAGATTTCTCTGGGGGCGGTACGCAGCTCGACCGGATGTGCCGACGGTCTCAGCACGTCGGCGGTCCTGGCCGAGGCCGCGTTCGCACCCGGCGCCGCCAGCATGAGCGCCAGGGCGGCCGCGTAATGGATGATGCGCATGTCGTCTCCTCCGAAGGATCGCTCCGGCGGATGGTGACGCACTTTTCTGGCATCTCTCTGGCAAGCGGGCTACTCCAGCCAGGACCGTACGGCGGGTCGCGCGGGTTTCCGGCCGGTCATGGGCAGGCGTACCTCAGCGCGTGTCCCCGGCCCTTCGAGGCAGGCGCCCAGCGTGGCGATGCCGCCGTGGAGAGCCGCCTGCTGCCTGACCAGCGTGAGCCCGAGCCCGGAGCCTGGGCTGCCGGAGCGGCGGCGGAAGCGGGCGAACATCGCGTCGCGGTGCTCCGGCGCGATGCCGGAGCCCGTGTCCTGGACGGCGAGGGTGATCTCCTCCCCCGCATCCAGGATCACGGTGATCGCGGCGCGGCCGGAGGCGTCGGCGCCGTGGACCGCGGCGTTGTCGAGGAGGTTGTCGACGATCAGGCGCAGCCCCTCCGCCCAGCCGTGTACCCGGGCGCGCTCAGCCGTGCGGGCGCTGATCGTGGCGTGGGGGTGGCGGCGCCTGGCGTCCTCGACCGCCTCCTCGACGATCGCCGCCAGGTCGGTCTCGGCGAAGGAGGTGGCGTCGAGCAGCTCGCCTCGTGCGAGACGGCTGAGCATCGTGATCAGGCGCTGGATGCGCCCGTGTTCGGCGACCAGGTCAGCGACGATCTCGGCGCGGTCCGCGGGGCCGAGATCGGGGTGGTCCAGGAGGGTGAGGTCGGTGCCCATGCTGGTGAGCGGCGTGCGCAGCTCGTGCGCGGCGGTGGCCGCGAAGGCGCGCGAGGTCTCCAGGGCCTCGCCCGTGCGGGTCACGGCCGCGTCGCGCCGGTCGAGGAGGTCGTTGAGGAGGCGGGCCAGCTCGTCGATCTCGGCGACGCCGGCCGTGGTCGCCAGGCGTGTCTCCGTACGGGCGGGTGTGTCGATCGCCCGAGCCTGACCGCCCAGCCGCGACAGCGGCCGTACCGCGAATCTGCCGAGGACCAGACCCGCGACCACGCCCACGACGGCGGCGGCCAGCGTGACGGACACCAGCCGGTAGGCCAGCAGCGCGATCTGGTCGCTGAGGCGCTCGTGCGGCTCGAACAGGATCAGTCGCGCGTCCCCCTGCCGCCCCAGTCCGACGGCCGCGAACCGCCAATGCCGCGCCCCTTCGGCGTGGTCGCCGGGACCGGCACCGGACGGCAGCCTGTCCGGCACATCCCCGATGACCAGGAGTTTCTCCCCGTCGACCGCGATGCACACCCCTCCCGCGCCCGCAGCCGCGGCCAGCCGCTGCTGGAGGAAGTCGGGTGGTACGGCAGGCAGCACGCGAGCCCGCCACGCGAACGACCCCGCCATCGGGCTGAGCGCCTTGAGCTGCGACGTGAGCTGTTCGTCACGCTGGTCGCGCAGGTCCCGCGCGACCAGCCCCAGCACGACCAGCCCGGCCAGCGCGACCAGCAGCGGGATGGCGACCGCCAGGCAGAGCGCGAAACGCGTGGACAGCTTCATGGCTCTCGCAGCACGAACCCCACGCCGCGCACTGTGTGCAGCATGCGCGGCTCGCCGCCCGCCTCCAGCTTGCGCCGCAGGTAGCCGACGAACGTGTCCACCGCGTTGTCGGTCACCTCGAAGTCGTAGCCCCAGACGCGCTCCAGCAGCACGGGCCGGGACAGCACGACGCCGGCGTTCCTGGTCAGCACCTCCAGCAGGTCGAACTCCCGCCTCGTCACCTCCACCTCGCGGCCTCGCAACGTGACCCGGCGCGCGTCCGGCTCGACGACCAGCGGCCCGACCCGTACCGCCGTGCCCGGGGCGCGTCCGGCGCGGCGCAACAGGGCGCGCAGGCGCAGGACCAGTTCGCCCAGGTCGAAGGGCTTGACGACGTAGTCGTCGGCCCCCGCCGCCAGCCCGGCCCTGCGGTCGGCCACCTCCTCCATGGCCGACAGCATCAGCACCGGCACCTGCGACCCTGACTCACGTAATCGGCTGCACACCTCGATGCCCGACATTTCCGGCATGGATACGTCGAGGATGATCGCGTCGGGCCGCCCGGCCGCCCGCTCCAGCGCCTGCCGCCCCGATTCCGCGGTGTCCACGGCGAAACCCTCTAGCCGCAGGCCACGGCGGAGCGAGCGCAGGATGGCCGGATCGTCGTCCACGGCCAGGATCCGATACGCCGTCATCGCCGCAGTTTATGCGGGTCAGACCCGCCACGGTGCCGATCGCCCTGCCATGACTGCGGCGCCGATCGCCCTGCCGCGACTGCGGCGCCGAGCCCCAGATGGTCATCGTCACCGCGGCCCTGGCCCGGATGAGCCCCCCAGGGCGGCGATGAAGGGTTCGCGGACGCGGGAATCGCAGTGGGCCTCCTCCAAGGCTCGCTTGTCCGCGTCGGGGTCGGACCCGGCCGCGTGGTCGGTGCCCCGCCCGCACGCGACCTGCATCGAGCCGGCTCCGTCCCAGCCCGGGCCGGACGGAAAGGTGACGTCGATGACGACCCGGTTCCCGTTCAGGTCGATGGTCAGGTATCGGTGCACGTCCCACAAGCCTTCCTCGGGCACCGCGGCGGCTGCGGCCGGGCCGAAGCGGCGGGCGGCGTCCGCGGGCGTGCACCGGTAGACGCGATGGACCAGCCGCGGTTCCGTGTGCGGCCAGTGCTCCGCCAGGAGGGCTGCCAGCAGCGCATGCTTCGTCGAGCACGTCCCTCGCCATTCGGCGAGCGCCCCTTGCGCGCTTCGTTCCGTGGGACGCCCGTAGGGCATCGAGCGCACCGCCTCCACGACCTCCGCCAGGGAAGCGTTCTCCGACAGGCCTGCCCTCGCTGTCAGCGATCGCAGCACGGGGTGATCGCCGGTCAGCACCTTCCGGCCCTGGCCAGGGCGTCCTCGGCCTGCGTGACCAAGGCGGTGACGAGGCCCCGTGCTGAAGGCAGGTCGGTGATGAGGTCGATGGCCTCGCCGGCCCAGACCGGTAGCGGGGGTATGGCGCCTCGCGCCACGTCGTTCTGGTACTCCTGTCTGGCCTGGGAATCGTCGGCGAGCTCCGCCTCGCGGCCGCGCCATCGGTCAAGGTAGGGGTGGCCGAGGGTACGGGCGGGGTACTGCGACGGCCATCGGGAGCCGCGCGCGATGTCCAGCACGGTGCTGCGCTCGGTGTCCTCTCCCCGTCCTTCGACGATCGCCTCGGCGATCGCGGGGTCGACCAGAGCCTCGACGGTGGCCTGGAAGCGGCTGCCGATCAGGGCTCCGGCCGCGCCCAAGGCCAGGGCCGCGGCCAGACCGCGACCATCGGCGATCCCGCCGGCCGCCAGCACCGGCACCGGATCCGCGAGATCCACCACGACGGGTACGAACGGCAACGTGGACCGCCCGCACCGGGCGCCATGGCCACCCGCTTCGGTGCCCTGCGCCACGATGACATCGGCGCCCAGGTCCACGGCCCGCCGCGCCTCCTCCACGTCGGTGACCTGAATGATCAAGGCGGCGCCCGCGTGACGGATGGGCTCCACGTACGGGCTCGGGTCGCCGAAGGACAGCATGACCGCCCGGGGGGCGTACTCCAGCGCGCGCTTCACCGCATCGACATCGATCGCCCATGTCAGGAAACCGACACCCCACGGTCGATCGGTACTCGAAGCGACGATCGACACCTCCCGGTCCAGCCACGCCCGGTCCCCGTTCCCGGCACCCAGCATCCCGAGCCCGCCGCCCCGCGAGACGGCCGCCGCCAGCGCACCGCCGGCCGAGCCGCCCATCGGCGCCAGCGCGATCGGATGCCGTACCCCGAACAACTTCGTGAACCGCGTCGACAACACCTTCACCACTCATCTCCGACTTCGAGGGACAGGACCTCAGGCAGCGCCAACCGGCCCGCCGCGTCCGGCTGTGCCCCGCCCGCCGAAACGGCCACCACCGGACCGGCCCCCGTGACCGGTTCGGCGGCCACCGTCATCGGGACGCTCTAATCCTCGCCGCGGCGTCGCGGAGCAGTCCGGGGATCAGCCGGCGGTGGATGACGGACAACGGGGGCCACCAGCCATGGCCCAGGAGCCCGTCGTAGTGCAGAAAGGTCCCCAGCGACACCCGGCCATCGGCTGTCTGCACGAGGAAGTTGCCGCCCAGGAACCAGGAAGCGGCCTCGAGCCGGATCCAATCCTCGCCACGTTCGCCGATCCGCCATCCGCCCACGGTGGCCGGCGACCGTCCCCGGCTGAGCCGGAGGCCGAGGAGACCGCGCCAGATCAGCACTTCCGCGACGCTGGGAACGTCGCCGAACATCGCCCGAGCCCACTCCTCCGGCGTCGCGTTCACGTCCGCGGAGAGGGTGAATCGGTCGGCGTAGTCGATGCCGGGCAACGAGGTGAGCGCGCGGACGGGTTCGGGGATGTTGCGCGTCCCCACCGCACTGACGACAGAGCCGACGGACATCCCACTGCCTCCGTTCACCTATACGATGCCGTATAAAACCAGGCTAGCCCATTTATACGGTGGCGTATATAGGGGAGGTGGGGTGAGACACATCATGGGAGCGACTCGCACGCCGCGTGACAGGTGGATCGAGGAGGGCCTACGGGCGCTGGCCGCCGGCGGCCCCGATGCCGTCCGCGTGGAGGTGCTGGCGAAGCGGCTCGGCGTCACGAAAGGCGGGTTCTACGGGTCCTTCGCCGACCGCGACGCGCTGCTGGAGGCCATGCTGGACGCCTGGGAGCGGGAGAGCATCGACGAGGTGATCGACCGCGTCGAGCGCGAGGGCGGCGATCCGCGGACCAAGATCCAGCGCGCGGGCGTGCTCACCTTCTCCAGCGACCGCCTGCTCCCGATCGACCTCGCGATCCGGGACTGGGCCCGGCGCGACGAGGCGGTCGCCGCGCGCCTGCGACGAGTGGACAACCGGCGCATGGCACTGCTGCGCCAGATGATCGGCACCTTCTGCTCCGACGCCGACGAGGTCGAGGCCCGCAGCCTGCTCGCCTTCTGCGTAGCGATCGGCGAGCACTTCCTCGCCGCCGACCACGGCGACCGCACCCGGACCCAGGTCCTCGCCCGCGCCACCGACCTGCTGTTCGACCGCCTCCCGCAGGAGTTCGCCCCGGACCCTGACTGACCTTGGGATCCGCGCGGTGATCAGCACCGTAGGCGAGATCACCCTTCGCCCGGCCGTGTGGCCAGGTCGGCGAGCACGGCAGCATGGTCGGAGGGCCACACGCCGTCGACGGGGAGATCACCCGCACGGCGTACGGAGCGGACGTGGCCGAGGCCGCCGGGGCCCGGCGGGCCGACGTGAATGTAGTCGATGCGCCCGGGCGGTTCACATGTGCGCCTGGCGTAGGGGTTGATGGGGTCCCACGTGACCGCGGGCGCGGCGGGGTCGGCGTACTCCCACACGTCCAGCAGGACCTGGCCGGGGACGGTGGGGGCGGTTCTGTAACCGGCCAGCAGCCGCATCTCGTCGGAGTCCGGCAGGGCGTTGTAGTCGCCGGTGACCACGGCGGGAAAGACCGTGCGGCCCTGCTGGGCGGCGACGAACCGGGCCAAGGCGGTGACCTGGGCGCACCGGACCGCCGATTCGTGCGGGGCGGAGTTGAGGTGGGTGGTGAAGAAGGCGACCGGATGGACGGGAGCGTTCACCAGGGCGTACAAGGCCTGGTGGCCATCGTCGCGGCCGCCCGCGGTGGGCAGCCGAAGCGTCGCGCGGTCGGTGATCGGCCACCTGCTGAGGATGGCGTCGCCGACGTCGGCCGTCGCGTCGCCGAGCCGTTCCCGCCAGCGGCCGGGCCGGTCCGAGGCCGCCCAGGTCCAGTGCATGCCAAGCCGGTCGGCGAGCCATTCGGCCAGGTTCTCGCCGGCGTCCGCCCAGACTTCTTGCAGGCCGATGAGGTCGCAACCGGCATTCTCCAGGGTGGCCGCGATCGCCTGCCGCCGAGCTTGCCAGGGGCCGAATCGCCACCACACGTTCCAGGTCAGTATCCGGATCAAACTGCTCATCTCCGTGCGTTCGCTTCGGTCAGCGCGCCCTTGCCGGTGGTGAGCTCGATCATGGGCATGACAGGTCCTCCGTGGGGTTCTGGTCGTAGCGCGCCAGCTCGACCGGGTCGTGGGCACAGAACACCTCAAGCCGAGGCGGGTGCGAGGCGTGAAGTTCGCGCAGCCGGATCTGGTTGGCGCGCCGGGCCGGACCGTCGACCTGCACGAGATTTTCGAACAGGCGCAGCCCCACGGGGCAACGTGGGCGGACGAAATCGATCTCGCCGCGGAAGAAGTAGGCGTCCCCGGCGTGCAGCAGCCAGGTCTCACCCGTGTCGACCGCGACGCCGGAGTGCCCGCGGCTGTGCCCGGCGAGGGGGATCAGCAGGATCTCCGGAGGCAGGCCGGTGAGCCGGCGTACCGCCGTGAAGCCGAACCAGTCCTCGCCCCCGATCTCGTCGTAGGTCTCCCAGGCCGGCCCGTGCGCCCACTGGTTCGGCCGGTAGCGGCGCCGCTCACCGCTGGTCGGGCGGAGCATGGCCGCCTCGTGCTCGCGGGCGTGCAGGTGCACCGTGGCCCACGGGAAGTCGCTGATCCCGCCGGTGTGATCGGG
Source organism: Nonomuraea sp. MTCD27 (assembly GCF_041950495.1). Lineage (NCBI taxonomy): Bacteria > Bacillati > Actinomycetota > Actinomycetes > Streptosporangiales > Streptosporangiaceae > Nonomuraea > Nonomuraea sp. MTCD27. Next base: position 99,191 of record NZ_JBGNUW010000028.1, read on the forward strand.
GTCGAGGTGAGTGAGCACGATGTGCCGCACGTCGGCCGGTTGGTAGCCGAGCCGGGTCACCTGGCGCACCGCCGTCTCGCGGGGGTCGAACGCGGGCCGGGTGAACCGGAGGAACCGCGTGCCCAGTGACCCGACCGGGTCTTGGAGATCGCTCGTGCCGAATCCGGTGTCGATCAGGACCAGCCCCTGGTCGGTCTCCACGAGCAGGCAGTGGCAGACCAGGGTCGCCGCCGCGAACAGGCCGCCCGTCCCGTTGGTCAGGCGTCGGCCGGCGGGATGCATCGTGCCGCAGTTGAGGTGGTGTACCCGCATGGCTCCCATGGGTGCATCATGAAGCTATTAAGTACTTACTAACAACATTCTGCAGAGTGACATAGACCTCAATGAAAGGCCGGTGGCGCTGCTGTTAGTAAGTGGTTACTGTGTGATGATGTGGCTATGAAAGCGCGACACAGCACCGCGAACCAACGACGCGCGGAGGCCATCGCGGCCGGCATGCGGGTCTTCGCCGACCACGGGCTGACGACCTCGTCGATCCAACAGGTCGCCGACGAGATCGGGGTGTCGCAGCCGTACGTCTTCCGGTTGTTCGGCAGCAAGCAAGCACTCTTCCTGGCCTGCCTCGACGAGCTGGAACGACAGGTACGGGAGGTCTTCCGGCAGGCCGCGGCGACCTCCCCGGACGATCCGCTGCCCGCGATGCGCACCGGCTTCCGGAGGATGCTCACCGACGGAGTCATCACCGGCCTGTGGTTGCAGGCATGCGCCACCGCCCGCAGGGACGAGACGGTGGCAGCGCGCTGCCGCGCCGTCATCTCCGGCGTGCTGGCGGAAGCCGCACGACTGACGGACGCAGGGACGGACGGCCTGGCGCGCAACCTCGCCGACGGCGCGCTCGTGGTGATGCTGCAGGCGCTCGGAGTGGACCTCACCGCAGGAAGCCGGGCCGCCATCGACACCCTGCGCGTCGAGGACGACGATCTCGTGAACCGGCTCCCGCCGCCGGCCGGACCAGCGGGACGGGCCGAGGGCACACACGGATGACCGGCGATACCGGACGGGTGGTCGTGGTGGGTGCCGGCATCGCCGGGCTGACGGCCGCCCACCGGCTCGCCGGCGCCGGGATCGAGGTGACCGTGCTCGAAGCCGAACGCCGGCCGGGTGGCCGGATGTCCACGCTGGACCTGGACGCGGGGCCGATGGAGTGTGGCGCGCAGTTCCTGTCCACCGGGTACGCCGTCATCCCCGAACTGCTGGCGGCCTCCGGCCTCGCCGGCCAGGTGGTGCCGGTGTCCGGGCGCACGGCGATTCTCACCGGCGGCCGGCTGCGGGGCTTCGCCACCGACCGCCCCGCGTCGCTGCTCAGCGGCGGCGTGCTGCGAGCCCGGGACATCCCCCCGGCCGTCCGCGGTGCGATGCGGACCCGGCGACTGGCCGACCGGCGCCTCGAGGACCTGGGACACTGGGCCGACCTCGACGGCCTCGACGGTCACGCGTGGGCCGTGGCCCACTTCGGCAGGGGGCTGACCGACCGGCTGCTCGCCCCGACCGTACTGGGCCTGTACTTCCTCGACCTGGCCGGAACCGGCGCCGCCCTCGCCGCTGCGCTGACGGGCTTCACCGCGCGCCGCGCCCGGGCCATGACCGTGCGCGGCGGCCTCGGCCGCCTGACGTCGGCCTTGGCGTCCGGCCTGGACGTCGAGTACGGCGTGCGGGTGGAACGGGTGGCGCGCGACGACGGCGCCGGCGCCGTCCTGGACACCTCCCGGGGACGGTTGCGCGTCCCCGCCGTCGTCCTGGCCACCCCGGCACGCCCGACCGCGGCGATCCTCGCCGGCCCAACCCCACGAGAACGGTCCGTCCTGGCCGTGCCCTACAGCCCTGGGCTGCTGGTCGGACTGGCTCTGCGCGAACCGCTCTCCCCCGAGGAACTCGGCGGCGCCTACGGCATCCTCGCCGACCCGCGCGAGGCGAGCGCGCTTGCCTCGGTCGCGGTGTCGTCCCGGGCGGACTCCAGCACCTCCGGCGGTGACGTGCTCACGGTGATGCTTCGCCCGTCCGCCGCCAGAGCTTTGCGAGCCGCCGCCGACCCCATGGTCCGCGCCGCCGCGGTCGACGCCCTCGCACCCCTGTTGCCGGGGCTGGCCGGCCGGGTCACCGACGCTCGCGTCGTCCGGTGGGACCAGGCCATGCCCTCGGTGCCGGTCGGACACACGCGGGCGGTGACCGCGTACCGCGCCGGGGTGAGCCCCGCGGACGCGGTGCTGCTGGCCGGCGACTACCTCGGCTTCCCCTGGACCGACTCGGCGGCCTTCAACGGCCGGTGGGCCGCCGACCGGCTGCTCGCCCACGGCGCTCCCCGCGGGCAGACCACCCGGCATCCGATCTGACCGGCCCGTCACCTGGCCGGCCTCGCCCGTGGCACGCACGCCTGGCAGTGGCCGCGGGCCGCGGTCGCCCGCCTGCGTGCCTGCCCGCCTGCTGTCCAGCCGCGACTGTCGGCGGTGTGGAGGCATGGAGCAGAATACTCAACGCAATGTAGACTATCTTCCCTATGGAGAGTAAAGATGGTCGTGATCTTGATGTCGCCCGGCTTGCGGGACAGTTGCGCGGCCTGGTCCTGCAGCAGCAGGACGCCTGGCTGGAACTCGACCTCACGATGCCGCAACTGCGTGCCCTGTTCGCCGTCCGGCGGCGATCCGGTTGCACGGTGTCGGAGCTGGCCGAGAGCCTCGGACAGCGACTCGCGGCGGCCTCCGCCCTGGCGAACCGGCTGGTCCGCGCCGGGCTGCTGCGGCACGTGCCCGACCAGGAGGATCGCCGGCGGGTCCGGTTGGAACTCACCGACGACGCCGAGCAGATGCTGAGCGCGGTGGACCGGAGGTCGACGGACAGGTTCGCCGCGATCCTGGGCCGGATGAGCCCGCGGGGACGCGACGCGCTGACCACTGCCCTGCTGGAACTGATCGAGCTCATGTCGTCCGGGACCCCGCAGAGCCCGGCAGCCACCGCCACTCCAGGCCGTACCGACGAGGAGCGACCATGAACACGCAGCAGTACCGCAACCCCTACGAGGACCAGTCCGGGACGATCGGCATCCGAGCCGTCCGGGACGCCGGCTTCCACGAGCGCCAGTTCGACACCGGGACTCTGCGGATCAACTACGTCGAGGGTCCGGACACGGGTCCCCCGCTGGTCCTGGTGCCGGCGCAGACCGGGACCTGGGAAAGCTACCAGCGGGTCCTGCGGCCGCTGTCCCGCCGGTGGCGGGTCTACGCGGTCGACGTACGTGGCCACGGCAAGTCGACCTGGACCCCCGGCGCCTACTCGTGGCGGCACCTCGGCGCGGACATGACCGCCTTCCTGACCGAGGTCGTACGGGCCCCGGCCGTCATCTCCGGCAACTCCTCCGGCGGGCTGGTCGCACTCTGGTGCGCGGCCAACATCCCCGATCGGGTCGCCGCCGTGATCCTTGAGGATGCCCCGGTCTTCTCGGCCGAGATGCCCCGCTTCCGCGACCGCGATCGCTATGTGTACCAGGGACTGCGACACCTCGTGGAAACCCTCGGAAACCTGCGCGACCGCGACCTGGCCGACTACCTTCGCGGCCTGACCCTGCCGGTTTCCGAGACGCGCGAGCGAAGCGTCCCGGACTGGTTCGTATCGTTCCTGTCCAGACGCATCCGGGCCTTCCAGACCCGCCATCCCGGCCGGCCGGTGGACATCCGCTTCTTTCCCCGGAACCTACGCCTCCTGTTCAAGTCGCTGTCCATGTTCGACCCGGACTTCGCGCGGGCCTTCGTCGACGGCCGCTTCTACGACGGGCTCGACCACGCCGACGCCCTCTCCCGCGTCTCCTGCCCGCTGTTGGTGCTCCACGCCGACTGGCGCCGCCTGCCCGCGCACGGTCTCATCGGCGCGATGGACGACGACGACGCGACCCGGATCAAGCAGTTGGTGCCGCACAGCCAGTACAGGAAGATTCACGCCAACCACGTGATCCACATGTTCAGACCACGCCAATTCGTGGACGCGGTCGAGACCTTCCTGTTGGATACGACTCCTGCGGAGGACGGTGCTCGACGCGCCTAGAGAAGACCAGGTCAAGTCAAGGGATCAGGCGCGTGGTCCGAGGAACAGGCCGCCGCTGGCGTCGATGACCTGGCCGGTGATCCAGCGGGCGGAGTCGGAGGCGAGGAACGCGACGACGTCGGCCACGTCGTCGGCCTCCCCCAGGCGGTTGAGCGCCGTCGACCCGGCGATGAGTTCGGCCAGGCCCGGCGCTTCGAAGGCCGGTCCGTTGGTGGCGGTCCGGGTGGCGCCGGGAGCGACCGCGTTCACCGTGATTCCGCGGGCCCCGAGCTCGTTGGCCAGGGTCATGCTCATCGTCTCGACCGCGCCCTTCGTCATGGCGAACGAGGTCTGGGCGGGGTTGGCCATGCGGGTGGCCACGGACGAGATCGTGACGATGCGCCCACCGTCGCGGAGCAGCGGCAACGCTCGCTGGACGATGAAGTACGGCGCCCGTACGTTGACCGCGAAGAGGTGGTCGAACTCCGCCCGCGTCGTGGCTCCGAGCGGGCCGGCGGGCGGGGCCGCCGCGTTGTCGACCAGGATGTCGAGCGGCCGCCCGGCCAGGCCGGCCTCGACTCCCGTGAACAGCGTCTCGACGTCGCCGTCCACGCCCAGCTCCGCCCCGACGGCGAACGCGGCGCCACCGGCACGTTCGATCTCGCCGACCGTGGCCGTCGCGCCGTCCTTGTCCGTGCCGAAGTGCACGATGACCGTCACCCCCTTCGCCGCCAGCCGGACCGCGATCGCCCGCCCGATGCCGCGCGACGCTCCGGTCACCAGGGCCGTCCTGCCGGTCAGGTCGCTCATGCCCACCACCATTCTGTTAGTCACTACCGAATTGGCAATCTCTATCAATGCGGTAGTGTCTACCACATGCCCGATCAACACTCAACGTTGCGAGCGCAGCGGCGAACCGAGACGCAGCGCACGATCCAGCTGCACGCCGTGCGGCTGTTCACCGAGCGCGGTTACGACGCCACGACCATGACCGACGTCGCCGAAGCCGCGGGCGTGTCCCCCATGACCGTCTACCGGCACTTCCCCACGAAGGAGGACCTGGTGCTGGTCGACCAGCACGCCCGGCTCGTCGCCGAGCGGATCGTCGCCTCGTCCGCCGAGCAGCCCCTGGTCCGCCGCATCGGCAGCGCGCTCATCGACTCGGCCGCGACGCTGACCGGTGACGGCCAGGGGGACGACCCGGCGGGTAAGCAGTTCCTGCTCGCCCGCCTGCGGCTGATGATCTCGACCCCGGCCTTGCGGGCCAGGCACCTGGACAACCAGTACGCCCTTCAGCAGGCGATCGCCGACGCCCTCGGGGGCGATGCCACCGACCCCGGCACGGCGTTCCGCGTCCAGGTGGCGGCCAGCGCCTGCCTGGCCGCCCTGCACACGGCGCTGATGCGCTGGGCCGAGGACGACGGGCGGACCGACCTGCCCGGCCTGATCGCGAAGGCGCTGGCCGCCGCCTTCGGCGATGACATCCGCGGCGGCGCCACCGCCTGAGAGTCCCCGGCTAGACTCGCAGGGTGTTCGACTCGCCCGGCTTCGATCTGGCGCCCTATGCCGAGTTCGACACACCGGCGTACGTGCGGCACACGTACAACAGCTGGGACGAGTCGGATTGGCGAGCACTGCTCGTGCAGAGCTTCACCCATGCGCCCGAGGCCGAGCACCTTCCGCTCCCCGCGGTGTCCGACCTGCATCTCGTGCTCTGTGTCGCCGGGAACGCGGACATACGGATGCGCGCCGGCGGCAAACCCGTCCGGCGTCGCTGGGTCCCGGGGCATCTGGAGCTCATGGTCCCCGGCCGCGCCGCCGCGCTCAGCTACCGGGCGGCGTCCGGGTTGAGCACCGTCCAGGTGCACATCCCCTCGCCGACCGTCCGGCAGGCCGCCGGAGCGCTGGGCGGTCCCGAGCCCGACTTCGAGGCGCTGTCCGCCGCCCTGATGGCGGGAGACCCGGTGGTCGAACAGCTTCTGCGCTCGCTGCCGGGCACCAGCGGCCTCAGCGACCTGTACGCGGAGTCCGCCGCGGCGTTCCTCGCCACGCACCTGCTGACCCGCGGCAGGAACGAGCGCCTGCCCGGTCCCGAGCACGCCGCCGTCCGGGCGGCCGTCGCCATCATGCGGGAGCGCCTGGCGGAGCCTCTGACGCTGGCCACCGTCGCCGCCGAGGTCCACCTGAGCGTGTACCACTTCGTCCGCGTCTTCCGGGAGGCCACCGGCGAGACACCACACCGGTACCTCACCCGGTTGCGGATCGAGCGGGCGCGGCGGCTGCTGTCCACCAGTTCCCTCAGCATCGAGCAGATCGCCGGGCGGTGCGGGTTCGGCAGTCCGGGAGCGCTGTCGTCGGCATTCCTGCGGCAGACCGGCGTCCGGCCCTCGGCGTACCGCAAGAACTGATCGATCCTCGGCAATCGCGCGCATGTCCCTGGTGGGCGGCGGTGCCTACGTTGGGGCACATGCCGTACTCCTATGACGTGACCGCGCGCTCGCAGGCTGCTCCCGATGCCGTCTTCGCGGCGCTCACCCATGCGGCCACCTGGCCGTTGTGGTCGCCGATCGACTCCGCCGACGTCGAGGACGGCGACCCCGGGGACCGGCAGCAGGTCGGCGACACCAGGATCTTCCGCACCGGCCGCAACGTCGCCCGGGAGCGGATCGTCGAACTGGTCACCGACCGGCGGTTCGTCTACGACACCCTGGGAGGGCCCTTCCGCTCCTACCGCGGGACCATCGATCTCGCGCCGGCACCCGGAGGGGGCACCGACATCTCCTGGTCCGCCACCTTCGACCCCAAGCTGCCGCTCTCGGGTGGCTTCTGGCGGTGGTACCTGACCCGTTTCATGCAACGTATGGCCGACGGTCTCGCCGCGTACGCGAACGGCGGAACCGTGTGATCGGCCTCTCCCATGGCGACGGGCGGAACCGTGTGATCAGCCTCTCCCATGGCGAGGGCGGAACCGTGTGACCAGCCCCTCATGACGACGGCGCGGCCCGGGGCGGGCAGCGCCCACGTCACCGCGGCGGATGTGCGCGGAGCCAGGCTGTCGCCCTGCGCGCCGACGCGCGGGACAGCCACGCGTCCTGGACCACCTCGGCCAGCTCGTCGCGGGTGAGCTCGCCGATCCGGCTCGCCCGCAGCAGCACCGACGGGTGACCGTCGAAGTGCGGGGTGGTGAAGAACGGGGATGTCTCGTCCTGCACCAGCGCCTGCTTGTCCGCCTGGGACTCGACCCAGAAAACGATCACGTCCGCATAGCGCTCACCGGTGTCCGGGTCGGCCGCGTCCGGCCGTGGGTTGCGGAAGAAGACGAACGACTTCCCGCCCACCTGGTAGATCGGATTGTCGCCGGTCCCGTGCTCGACGGTCACGTGCGGCATGGCCGATGCCAGCTCGTGCACGTCCTCGACGCGGGCGGCCCGGTTTCCGTCATCGTCGATCACAGCACCCAGCGTAGGCGGCGTCACGCGGGGGAAATTGTCGGAGCCGTCGATTACTTTTCCGATCCTGAGGAGTCTCCACGGTGGAGCGATGCCCTACGGAGAGGAACCACCATGTCCAAGATCGATCTGGAGTCCGCAGCCCGCGAGGTGGTGCGCCTGCTGGACGGCGTGACCGACGATCGGCTGGGCGATCCGACGCCGTGCGCCGGCACCCCGGTCGCCGCACTGCTCGACCACATCATGGGCCTGTCGCTGGCGTTCACGTGGGCGGCCCGCAAGACCACCCCGTCCGAAGCCGGGTCGGGGCAGGGCGCGGCGGGTGCCGCGCAGCTCGACCCGGACTGGCGCACGCTGCTCCCGAAGCGGCTCGATGAGCTGGTGGAGTCCTGGCGCGACCCGAAGGCCTGGGAGGGGATGACCGAGGCCGGCGGCGTGACGATGCCCGCCGCGCAGATCGCCGTGGTCGCCCTGGACGAGCTGGTCCTGCACGGCTGGGACCTGGCCCGCGCGACCGGCCAGCCGTTCACGTGCAGCCCGGCCGACACCGCGGCCGTCCTGGAGTTCACCACGGCGGCCGCCGCACCGGAGCAGGCGGCCGGGCGGGAAGGGCTCTTCGGACCGGTGGTCGAGGTGCCCGAGGACGCACCACCGTTCGACCGCGCGCTCGGCCTCGCCGGTCGCGACCCCGGATGGACCCCGAAGTCGGCGTGACCACCCGGGCGACGGCCGATTCGGGCGGTCGGGGATGGTTTGCCTAGGATCGGAGGTCGATCTGCCGGATCCGGAGGGGCAGGGGCCGAGGGTGGAGCTGACCGGCGAGCTGGCGGAGTCCGACTGGGAGTATAGATCGGAAGGACGGGAAAGACGGGAAGGCCGCTCCCGCCGCACAGACCGGAACGACCGGAAAGGCCGCTCCCGCCGCATGCACCTGCGCCGCGACGCGGCGGCCCACCGGGCCGCCGCGTCGCCCGGCTCCCGCCGGTCCCGCCGCGGCGCGCCTCAGTGGTCGTGGCAGCAGGACGTACGGGCTCTCCCCAGCTCGTCCGGGTTGTTCCACCAATGGCCCGCGGTGCTCGGGTGGACGGGGACACGGGCCTTGACCCTGCCGGAAGGGGCGGGGGCGGGCTGGTCGGTGGTGGTGGCGGACGGGTAGGGCGCGAGGAGCTGCTCGACGGTGTGGTGCCTCCCGCCGACGACGACGGCGGTGACGTTCGCGGCATCCTCGATGCGGGACAGCGGATCGCCGTCGACGATGGCCAGGTCGGCGTACATGCCCCTGGCGATCCTGCCCAGCGGCTGGCCGAGGTGGGTGCCGGTCGTGCTGGTGGCGGCGGTGAGCGCCTCCAGCGGGGTCAGGCCGTACCTGACCATGGCGCGCAGGTTCATGTGCAGGCTGACCCCGAGGTGATCGATGGGTGCGTCGGTGCCGACGGTGACGACGCCGCCGCCGCGGATCATCGCCGCCAGCTGCGCGACCTGGTTGGCCAGGTTCGTGAGGGTCACCTTGATCACCGCCGGGTCGGCGTTCTGCGCCGAGGCGACCGTTGCCCTCAGCTGCGCCATCCGCCAGTTCGGGTAGAGCCGGCGGACCCGTTCGTCGCCGGCCAGCGAGGCGTCGTCCCGGTAGAGGGCGGTGGAGTTGAACAGGGTCGGGGTTCTGGCCATCTTCGAGGCGTTGAACATGGCGATGACGTCCGAATAGGCGGAGCCGACGTTCGTGACGGTGCGTGAATACCCGAACCGGCTGGTGGCGCCGATGTGCTCGGTCTGGTCGCCGCCCATGGCGATCGCCGGGTAGTGGTAGTGCGAGCTGACCGGCTTGCCGTGGCGGTGGGCCCAGTCGATGACCTCCTTGTGCCAGACGACCGGCAGCCGTACGTAGCACTTCATCAGGTCGTAGTCGAGGCCGGCGGCCCGCTCGAGCTCCAGCCGCAGCTGGTCGTGGGAGAACGTCGGCCGCATGAAGTTGTAGTAGACGCGGGCCCCGTCGATGGCCTCGCCGGTGCCCAGGTAACGCGGCGCGAGCCGGGCGCCGGACTGCACCGACTCGCGTTCCTCGACCATGTGGTACGCGGGCGAGCCGGGCGAGCGGGTCGTGGTGACGCCGAGGGCGAGCCACAGTGGGCCCTGCCGCGAGCCGTAGGCGTAGCCCTGCATCTCCCGATGGTGGTGGATGTCGATCAGGCCGGGCATGACGAACCTGTCTCTGGCGTCTACCAGGGTGCCGCGCCGTCCTTCCCGGTGCGGCTCGACCGCGGCGATGCGCTGGCCTCGTACGATGATGTCGACGTCACGGGCGACGGTCGCGGAGACGCCGTCCCACATGTGCCCGGCGTGGATCACGACCTGGTCGGGGCCGGTGTCGTTGCGCCAGGTCAGCCGGACCGGGATGGAGCGGGCGGACCCGCCACCGACGCGTACGCTGCGCAGCCGCCCGCCGCTCAGATAGACCAGGGAGTCACCCGCCCAGGCCGGGGCGTCGGACACCTCCCTGGTGACCTGACGGGCGCGCCCGGTGGGCCGCCCGGCCCGGTCCACCGGCAGGACCCACAGGAGCGACTCCATGGCGAAGGCGAGCATGGTGCCGTCCGGCGACCAGACAGGCCCGTCGTCACCACGGGTCTGCAAGGACCGGTGCGGCGCGGGGTCGACGTACGTGCCGGCGCCGGTGGCGCGGTCGACGAGCAGGATCTTGGACAGCCCCTCGCGGTAACGGCGCGAGTACGGCACGACCGCCGCCAGCGCGATCGTCCTGCCGTCGGGTGACCACGTCGGCCTGCCCGGTTCGAAGGTGGCGTCGAAGACTTTCTGCAGGTCGCCGGTGGCGACGTCCAGCACCCACAGAGCGCCGTCCTGGTCCAGGTAGGCGATCTCCGTCCCGTCAGGCGACCACCGGACCGACAGGGCGGCGGAGTCGGTCAGGTGGGTCAGCTGCCGGTCGGTGCCCGTGCCCAGGTCACGGACCCAGATGTTCAGGGTGCCGGTGCGGTCGGTGACGAAGGCCAGCCGCCGCCCGTCCGGGGAGAAGTCCGGGTCGGCCTTCCACCACCGGTCACGGAACAGCGGCCGAGGGGTGTCGCCGATGCGCATCAGGTAGATGTCGTTGAGCGCGCGGAACGCGACGGTGGACCCGTCCGGCGACACGACCGGGCTGCCGATCCCGACGACGGGGAACGACCCGGGCGCGTCGAACACGCGGACCTTCTTCTCGTACTTCGGCGTGGTCGTGGTCAGCGCGGCCGTGAAACCGACGGTGCCGGCGGAGGCGGAGCCGAGGCGGCGGGTCCGGATGGTGCCGGCGGAGGTGTAGAAGTAGCGCCCGTCAGGCGCGAACCGGGCCCGGAACGGGAAGACCTCCTCGCCGGTGACGAGCGTGCCCGCGGTGCCGGCCAGGTCGTTCCTGCCCGCGTGGAAGAGATGGTAGGCGAGGTCTGTCCCGTTCGGCAGCCAGGACGGCTGGTGGATGACCTGGCCGGCGGGGACCGTGACCGCGGTGTCGCGCGCGCCGGTGGCGACGTCGATGACGTCGATCCTGGTGTCGGCGACGACGAAGGCGAGCTTGGTCCCGTCGGGTGACCAGGCCGGCTCGTACTCCTCGCTGGAGGTGTCCGCCAGGACGCGGGTCGCTCCGGTGGCGACGTCGAGCAGGTGGATCCCGTAGCTGCCGCCGGCGTCGGACGAGTAGGCGATGGTGCGCCCGTCGGGGCTGTACCGGGGCTCGCGGTGATCGTACGGGCCGGTGGTGAGCTGCTTGATCGCGGACCCGTCGGGGCGGATCGTCCACAGGTTGAAGACGCCGTCGCGGTACGACTGGAACACGATGGCGGACCCGTCCGGGGACCAGTCGGGCTGGGCGATGTCGTACAGGTCGCTGGTGAGCCGGCGGGCGGTGCCACCGGAGGCGGAGCAGACCCACAGAACGCCGAGCAGGTCGAGGGCCAGCCGGCGGCCGTCGGGCGAGGGCGCGACGGCGAAGCCGGTGCCGGACGTGACGGACGCCCGGCCCCTGCCGCCCGCTGCGCCGGCCCGCGCCGGTGACGCGGTGACCGGGGTGATCGCGGCGGCGAGGGCGGCACCGGCGCCGCCCGTCAGGACGGCCCGGCGGGAGATCGATGCGAATGCGTCAGGAGGAATCGGGGGGCGCGACATCGGGGATTTCCCTCCACTGGTTCACGCTTCGGCCTGGAAGATCATCCGGCGTGGCCACCGTGACGGACCGGGTGCGGGCCGGGCGCAGGGCCGCCGGACCGGGTGCGGGCCGGGCGCAGGGCCGCTCGCCTGTGCTGCGCGCATGCCGCGAGGGCGCCGCGGGATGTCGTCGCGGACTCGGATCCGAGCCGGACGCGATCAACGGGAGATCGCGCCCTGACGCGGATCTTCGCATAGGGCGTTAATACGTTGGTCAAGATGATTGGTCAAGGGGCCCGGAGCCGGTGCGGCGCAGGGGGCAGCCGGCCGACGGCGCCCCTTCCCGCCGGCCCTTGACAGGAGCGTCGCCCGCGGGGGAGAGAGGACGCATGAAGGACGACGACCCCGCAGCACTCATGACCGCGCTCACCACCGAACATTTCGTTCTGCAAACCGCAGCCTCCACCGCCACCAGCGAGGAATCCTCGCGGGCCACCCTCTACGTGATGGCCCTGTCCAGCTCGCTGGTCGCGATGGGCTTCACCGCCCGGACCAGCGCCTTCACCCCCCTGGCCGCCACCGTCCTGCCCGTCGTGTTCGTCCTCGGGCTGTTCACCACTGTCCGCCTCGTCGACACCGGCCTGCAGAACATGCACCTGCGCAGCGCCATCGCCCGCATCCGCGCCTACTACCGCGGGCTCAGCCCGCAGGCGCCGCGCTACATCCTCATGTGGGACGACCAGGCCGGCGAGGCCGCCGAAGCGATGGCCGACCTCGTCCCGGTGCCGCGACACGACAGGCTCGTCGGCCTGTTCACCATCGCCAGCATGGTCGCGGCCATCAACAGCGTCGTCGCCGGAGCCGGCACCGCCCTGCTCGCCTCGGTGCTCGGGGGCGCCGTCCCGCTCGCCGTCGTGCTCGGCCTCGGCGCGGCCGCGCTCCACTTCGGCCTGTTCTACGCCTACCAGCGCCGCCGTTACCGCATCCGCCTGGAGCGCTGGAACCACCTCACCCGCCCCCGGCCAGGTGAAGAGCCGCGGTGTACCTAGGTCCACCCCTGCCGTACGGCTGCCTGCATTGTCCCGCCATATCCCCACTTCTAGCGTCGTGGGTGCATGTTTTGGACTCACACCAGGGGATCGAGGATCAGCATGAGCGAGATCACACGTCGCGGGCTCCTCGGCGGGGCGGCGGCGGTCGGCGGGGCGACCGTGGCGTCCGTGGCGTCCGGGCTCACGCCGGCCGTGGGCACCGCGTGGGCCACTCCGGCCGACGCGGGAGCCCCGGAGTTCGGCCCGGTGATCGTACGACGCGGCGACCCCCGTTACGAGGACCTGGCGGTACGCCGGACGAACCAGCGCTTCCGCGCCGAGCCCGACTACTTCTGCGTCCCCGGCTCCACGGAGCAGGTCGTGGCCGCCGTCAACGAGGCGGTCCGCGCCGGCCGGCGTGTCACCGTGCGGAGCGGCGGCCACTGCTACGAGAACTTCGTGGGCGACGGCACGCAGGTGGTGATCGACCTGTGCGAGCTGTCGGAGGTGTACTACGACGAGCGGCGCCGCGCGTTCGCCATCGAGGCCGGGGCCACGCTCATGCAGGCCTACCGCACGCTCTACTTCGGCTGGGGCGTCACCATTCCCGGCGGCCAGTGCGGGGGCGTGGCCGCCGGGGGCCACATCGCGGGCGGCGGGTACGGGCCGCTGTCCCGGCGCGACGGGCTGACCGTCGACTACCTGGACGCGGTCGAGGTCGTGGTGGTCGACCGTACCGGCCGGGCCCGCGCGGTGGTCGCGACCAGGAACCCGGCCGATCCGAACCACGACCTGTGGTGGGCGCACACCGGTGGCGGCGGCGGGAACTTCGGCATCGTGACCCGCTACTGGCTGCGCGATCCCGGCGCCCGCGACGACGACCCGGCCGAGCTGCTTCCCCGGCCGCCCGCCACCGTCCTGTCGGGCGTGGCCGTCTGGTCCTGGAACGGCATGACCCAGGAGTCGTTCCGCCGGCTGCTGGGCAACTACGCCGGGTGGCACGAGCGCAACAGCTCCCCGGGCAGCCCGCACGCCTCCCTGTGGGGCTCCCTGCTGGTGCCCGGCCGCCAGACCGGCGCCGATCCGGGCGGGATCATCCTGCCGGCGCAGATCGACGCGGACGTGCCCGGCGCCGAGCGGCTCCTGCGTGAGCACTTCGCCGCCGTGGCCGAGGGGGTCACGCCCGAGGTCTTCGTGCCGCCGCTGGAGCGTGACCCGTGGTTCCAGGCCGTTCGTACGCTGTCGCTGGGCGCGGAGTCGGAGAGCGGCCGGTACAAGGGCAAGTCGGCCTACCTGCGCAAGGCGTTGACCGACGAGCAGGCGGACGTGGCGTACGAGGCTCTGACCACCGGCGGGGAGATCTCCTCGACCGGCCTGCTCTGGCTCCTGTCGTACGGGGGGCAGGTGAACCGGGTCAGGCCGGAGGCGACCGCGACCGTGGAGCGCCAGTCGGTGCTCAAGATGATCCACCTGGTGAGCTGGCCGGAGGACCAGGACGGAGCGGCGCACCTGGAGTGGGTACGGCGGCTGCACCAGCGGACGTTCGCGGCCACGGGCGGGGTGCCGGTGCCGGGCGGCAACTGCGGCGGCGCGTACGTCAACTACCCGGACACCGACCACGCCGACCCGCGGTGGAACACCTCCGGCGTACCCTGGTCGACGATCTACTACGGGGCGAACTACGCGCGGCTGCAGCGGGTGAAGGCGCGCTGGGACCCGCGCGACGTCTTCCGTCACGCGCTGTCGGTGCGCGCCCAGGGTTCCTGACAGCACCGTCAACGGGTGCCGGTGGCGAGCGCTCAGTCGGCGCCGAAGGAGCCTTCGAGCCGGTGGCGGGAGCCCGGGTGGAGGAGGCGGGCCGAGCTCACCAGGACGTCGTGGGACCAGGTGCGGCGGCGGACGAGCAGGCACGGCTCGTGGCGGGCGATGCGCAGCAGGCGGCGCTCAGTGGGGTCGGCCAGCACCGCCTCGACGATGTGCTCGCCGCGGGTGAGCGGGGCCACCTCGTTCAGGTAGGCGTGCGGGGTCTGCCGGGTGAAGTCGCGCTCCAGGTAGTGGGGGACGGCGGCGGGGTTGACCAGGCGATCCTCGAGCTGGATGGGCGTGTCGTCCTCGAAGTGCACGATGAGCGAGCGGAACACGGTCGGCCCCGCCACGGCGCGCAGCGCCGGGTCGGCCACCTCGGAGGGCTCCTCGCGCACGTGGACGACCTCGGTGCGGTGCCGGTGCCCGTGCCGGCGCACGTCGTCGGCGATGTTCCTGACCTGCAGCAGCGCCGAGGCGGCCTTGGGAGTGGCGACGAACGTGCCCACCCCGGCCCGCCGCACGATGAGGCCCTCGTGGGTCAGCTCGCGCAGCGCCCGGTTGATCGTCATGCGGGACAGGCCGAGCGCGCTGACGAGCTGGTGCTCCGACGGGAGCTGCTGGCCGTCCGACCACCGCCCGGACCGTACGCCGGCCGCGATGAGGTTCTTGACCCGTTCGTACGCCGGCGCCGAGGCGGGGCCGACCTGCTGGAACTGGGCGGCGAGTTCGGCCTCGACCACCGTGATGGGCACCATGGCCTGGCGATCCTCGGGGTAGGGGGACGGCGGGACGGAGGAGGTCTCCGGGCCGATGGCCCGAAGTTTATCTTCCCCTCAGGGTAGCGAGCTGTATATACAGGACTGTACATTTCCTCCAACCCCTGATCCCCCAGGGCGCATGACGCGCGAGAGGCGGACCGCCATGAATCACGACCAACCCCCGGGCGCGGGCCCCGCCGTGGAGCGCCGGACGATCGACGTGATCCCCGACGCCGAGCGGCACGGCACGCCGCGCAGCCAGTTCACCCTCTGGTTCGGTGCCAACATGCAGATCACGGCGATCGTGGACGGCGCGCTCGCCGTCGTCTTCGGCGCCGACGCCCTCTGGGCGATCATCGCCCTGCTCATCGGCAACGTCCTGGGCGGCATCGTGATGGCGCTGCACTCCGCCCAGGGCCCGCGGCTCGGCCTGCCCCAGATGATCTCCAGCCGGGCGCAGTTCGGCGTGCTCGGCGCGGTCGTGCCGCTCGTGCTGGTCGTGCTGATGTACCTGGGCTTCGCCGCGACCGGCAGCGTGCTGGCCGGCCAGGCGCTCGGCCGGATCTTCGACGTGCCCGCGACCGCCGGCATCCTGATCTTCGGCGCGCTGACGGCGATCGTCGCGGTGACCGGCTACCGGCTCATCCACACCGTCGGCAGGATCGCGACCGTGGTGGGCGTGTGCGGCCTGGGCTACCTGCTGATCGCCGTGTTCACCACGTACGACGTGGGGTCGGTCGTCGGTGTCAAGCCGTTCGAGGCGCCGACGTTCCTGCTGGCCGTGGGGCTCGGCGCGGCCTGGCAGCTCACGTTCGGCCCCTACGTCGCCGACTACTCGCGCTACCTGCCCCGCCGGACCAGCGAGCGCGCCACGTTCTGGAGCACGTTCGCGGGCAGCGTGATCGGCTCGCAGTGGGCGATGACGCTGGGCGCGCTGATCGCGGCCGTCTCCGGCGGCGCGTTCGTCGGCGACCAGGTCGGGTTCGTCGGCGAGCTGGCCGGCCCCGCGGCCGTCGCGCTGCTGATCTACATCGTGATCGTGGTCGGCAAGCTGACCGTCAACACGCTCAACGCCTACGGTGGCTTCATGTGCCTGCTGACGACCGTGACGGCGTTCAACGGCCGCACGCGGGTCTCGCCGGTGGCCCGCGCCCTCTACATCGTCGGCTTCACGGCCGTGTCGGTCGCGGTGGCGATCATGGCCAGCGCCGACTTCCTGAACAACTTCAAGAACTTCGTGCTCGTGCTGCTCATGGTGTTCACGCCGTGGAGCGCCATCAACCTCACCGACTACTACCGGATCTCCAAGGAGCGGGTGGACATCCCCGCCCTGTACGACCCGGCCGGCCGATACGGCCGCTGGAACGTGCCCGCGCTGACCTGCTACGCCTTCGGCGTGCTGATCCAGATCCCGTTCCTGGCCCAGAAGCTCTACACCGGCCCGATCACCGAGTTGCTCGGCGGCGCGGACATCTCCTGGATCGTCGGCCTGCTGGCGACCGCCGCCCTCTACTACCCCTGGGCCAGGCGCACCTCCAACCCGCCCGCCGAGATGATCTACCCCTCCACCGAGCCCGCCCCGATCCGCTGACCGAAAGGAAACCGACACGATGGAAGGCGCACGCCCGGTCCGGGCCGCCCGCGGCACCGAGCTGACGACCCTGGGCTGGCAGCAGGAGGCCGCGCTGCGGATGCTGCAGAACAACCTCGACCCCGAGGTGGCCGAGCATCCCGACAAGCTGGTGGTCTACGGCGGTACGGGCCGCGCCGCCCGCGACTGGCGCTCCTTCGACGCGATCGAGCGGACGCTGCGCACGCTCAAGGCGGACGAGACGATGCTCGTCCAGTCGGGCCGGCCGGTCGGCGTCATGACCACCCACGAGTGGGCGCCGCGCGTGCTGATCGCCAACTCCAACCTGGTCGGCGACTGGGCCAACTGGGAGGAGTTCCGGCGGCTGGAGGCGGCCGGGCTCACCATGTACGGCCAGATGACGGCCGGTTCGTGGATCTACATCGGCACGCAGGGCATCCTGCAGGGCACGTACGAGACGTTCGCCGCGGTCGCGGCCAAGAGGTTCGGCGGCTCGCTGGCCGGGACGATCACGCTCACCGCCGGGCTCGGCGGCATGGGCGGCGCCCAGCCGCTGGCGGTCACCATGAACGGCGGCGTCGCGATCTGCGTGGAGTGCGACCCGTCCCGCATCCAGCGCCGCCTCGACCACGGCTACCTCGACGTGCGCGCCGACGACCTGGGGCACGCGCTGCGGCTGGCGGCCGAGGCCAGGGACGCCCGGCGCCCGCTGTCGATCGGCCTGCTCGGCAACGCCGCCGAGGTGCTGCCGAGCATGCTCGCCGCGGGCGCCCCGATCGACGTGGTGACCGACCAGACCAGCGCGCACGACCCGCTGGCGTACCTGCCGCTCGGGATGGCGTTCGAGGACATGTCCGCCGAGCGCGACAAGGACCCGGCCGGCTTCACCGAGCGGGCGCGGGCGTCGATGGCCCGGCACGTCGAGGCCATGGTCGGGTTCATGGACGCCGGGGCCGAGGTGTTCGACTACGGCAACTCCATCCGCGGCGAGGCCAAGCTGGCCGGCTACGGGCGCGCCTTCGACTTCCCCGGGTTCGTACCGGCCTACATCAGGCCGCTGTTCTGCGAGGGCAAGGGCCCGTTCCGGTGGGCCGCGCTGAGCGGCGACCCGGCCGACATCGCCGCCACCGACCGCGCGATCCTGGAGCTGTTCCCCGACAACGAGCCGCTGGCCCGCTGGATCCGCCTGGCCGGCGAGAAGGTGCACTTCCAGGGCCTGCCGGCGCGGATCTGCTGGCTGGGGTACGGCGAGCGCGACCGGGCCGGCGAGCGGTTCAACGACATGGTCGCCGGCGGCGAGCTGCGCGCCCCGATCGTCATCGGCCGCGACCACCTGGACTGCGGGTCGGTGGCCTCGCCGTACCGGGAGACCGAGGGCATGCTCGACGGCTCCGACGCGATCGCCGACTGGCCGCTGCTCAACGCGATGGTCAACGTGGCCTCCGGTGCCTCCTGGGTGTCGATCCACCACGGTGGCGGGGTCGGCATCGGGCGCTCCATCCACGCCGGCCAGGTGACCGTGGCCGACGGCACCGCGCTGGCCGGGGAGAAGATCCGCCGCGTGCTCACCAACGACCCCGGCATGGGAGTCATCCGGCACGTGGACGCGGGCTACGAGCGCGCCGAGCAGGTCGCCCTCGACAGCGGCGTGCGCGTGCCGATGAAGGAGTCCTGATGCCGCCGTCGTTCCAGGAGATGTGGGCGGAGCTGCTGCCGGTCGGGCGGCACTCCGGCTCCGGCGGCTACCGGCGCTTCGCCTGGACCTCGGCGGACGCCGAGTGCCGGGACTGGTTCCGCGAGCAGGCGGCGACGCGCGGCCTGACCTGCGAGGTCGACCGCAACGGCAACCAGTGGGCCTGGCTCGGCGACCCGGCGGCGGGCGACGCGGTCGTGACGGGATCGCACCTGGACTCGGTGCCGGACGGCGGGGCGTTCGACGGGCCGCTCGGCGTCGTGTCGGCGTTCGCCGCGCTCGACGAGCTGCGGGCGCGCGGCGCGCGGCCCTCCCACCCGATCGCGGTCGTGAACTTCGGCGACGAGGAGGGCGCGCGCTTCGGGCTCGCCTGCGCCGGCTCGCGGCTGAGCGCCGGTGAGCTCACCCCGGAGCGGGCCGCCGGGCTGCTGGACGCGGACGGGATCTCCCTGCCGCAGGCGATGGAGCGGGCCGGTCACGACCCCGAGGCGATCGGCGCGGACGACGAGCGGCTCGCCCGCGTCGGGGTCTTCGTCGAGCTGCACGTCGAGCAGGGGCGCCACCTCGCGGACACGGCCTCCCCGGTGGGCGTGGCCTCGTCGATCTGGCCGCACGGGCGCTGGCGGTTCGACTTCCGCGGCGAGGCCGACCACGCCGGCACCACCCGGATGGAGGACCGGCGCGACCCGATGCCCGCCTACGCCGCCACCGTCCTGGCCGCGCGGGAGCGGGCCGCCGCGGCGGGCGCGCGGGTCACGTTCGGCAAGCTGAGCGTGGAACCGAACGGCGTCAACGCGATCCCGAGCCTGGTGCGGGCCTGGCTGGACGCCCGCGCCGCCGATCAGGACGCGCTCGGCCTGGTCGTCGACGGGATCGAGAGCGCCGCCCGCGAGCACGCCGCCCGCGAAGGGGTGCAGGTCACGCTCGCCCGCGAGTCCTTCACCCCGGTGGTGGACTTCGCGCCCGCGCTGCGCGACGAGCTGGTCCGGCTGCTGGCCGCGCGCCGGCCGTACGAGGTGCCCGTGCTGCCGACGGGCGCCGGGCACGACGCGGGCATCCTGGCCGCGAAGGTGCCCACGGCCATGCTGTTCGTCCGCAACCCCACCGGCGTGTCCCACTCCCCCGCCGAACACGCCCGCGAGGACGACTGCCTGGCGGGCGTCGAGGCGCTCACCGACGTGCTGGAGGGCCTGGCATGCCGGTGACGCCCGTCACCTACCACGCCGAGCACGCCTGGACCGGCGGGACGGTCGCCTCCGGAGTCGTGATCGAGACCGCCGGGGAGCGGATCACCGCCGTCCGGACGAGGGTCGCCGTGCCGCCGCCCGGGGCGGAGGTGCTGCGCGGGCTGACCCTCCCGGGGCTGGCCAACGCGCACTCGCACGCCTTCCACCGCGCCCTGCGCGGCATAGCGCAGCGCGGTTCCGGCACGTTCTGGACCTGGCGCGACAGCATGTACGACGTCGCCGGCCGGCTCGACCCCGACACCTACCTGGAGCTGGCGCGGGCGGTCTACGCCGAGATGGCGCTGGCCGGGATCACCTGCGTCGGCGAGTTCCACTACCTGCACCACGCGCCGGGCGGCACCCCGTACGCCGATCCGAACGCCATGGGCGAGGCGCTGATCGAGGCGGCAGCCCAGGCCGGGATCCGGATCACCCTGCTGGACGCGTGCTACCTGTCGTCCGGCTTCGGCGCGCCACCGGAGCGGCACCAGCTCCGCTTCACCGACGGCGACGCGGACGCCTGGGCGGTGCGGGCGTCGGCGCTGAAGGAGCGCGGGCACGCCCGGATCGGCGCGGCCGTCCACTCGGTCCGCGCGGTGCCCGCCGGCCAGATCGCCGCCGTCGCCCGGTGGGCCGCCGACCGCGAGGCACCGCTCCACGCGCACCTGTCGGAGCAGCCCGCCGAGAACCAGGCCTGCCTGGCCGCCCACGGGCGCACGCCCGCCCGGCTGCTGGCCGACCACGGCGCGCTCGGCCCGCGTACCTCCGCCGTGCACGCCACCCACCTCACCGGCGAGGACATCGGCCTGCTCGGCGACTCGCGCACCACGATCTGCATGTGCCCGACCACCGAACGGGACCTGGCCGACGGCATCGGCCCGGCGTCCGGCCTGGCCCGCGCCGGGTCGCCGATCAGCCTGGGCAGCGACAGCCACGCCGTGGTGGACCTGTTCGAGGAGGCGCGCGCCGTGGAGCTGGACGAGCGGCTGCGCACCCTGCGGCGCGGCCACTGGAGCGCCGCCGCGCTGCTGCGCGCCGCGACGGAGGACGGGCACGCCTCGCTCGGCTGGCCCGAGGCGGGCCGGATCGAGGCGGGCGCACCGGCCGACCTGACCACGGTCGCGCTCGACTCGGTGCGCACGGCCGGCCCGCCCCCGTCCCTCGGCGCGGAGACCGCGGTGTTCGCCGCCACCGCCGCCGACGTGCGGCACGTCGTGGTGGGCGGGCGCCCGGTCGTCCGCGACGGCGTCCACCTCCTGGTACGCGACGTGCCCGGGGCGCTCTCCCGGACGATCGCCCGCCTCACCCGTCCATGACCGCCTCCGGAAGGAAGATCCGCCCCGTGTCCGTCGCCATCACCGGCATCGGCAGCCTGCTCACCAACGACCCCGAGCTGGGTACGATCACCGACGCCGCCGTGGTCCTCGACGGCGGGCGGGTCGCCTGGGCCGGGGCGGCCTCCCGGGTCCCGGACGCCGACGAACGCGTGGACGCCGGCGGGCGGGCCGCGATCCCCGGCTTCGTGGACTCGCACGCGCACCTGGTGTTCGCCGGAGACCGCACCGCGGAGTTCGACGCCCGCATGTCGGGGTCGCCGTACACGGCGGGCGGCATCCGTACCACCGTGGCGGCCACCCGGGCGGCCTCCGACGCCGAGCTGGCGGCGAACGTGGCGCGCTACGTGGCCGAGGCGCTGCGCCAGGGGACCACGACGATCGAGTGCAAGTCCGGCTACGGGCTCACCGTGGAGGACGAGGCGCGGGCGCTGCGCATCGCGGCCGCGCACACCGACGAGGTCACCTACCTGGGCGCGCACGTGGTGCCCCCGGAGTACGCCACGGCGCCGGACGCGTACGTGGACCTGGTGACGGGGCCCATGCTCGACGCCTGCGCGCCGTACGCCCGGTGGGTGGACGTCTTCTGCGAGCGCGGGGCCTTCGACGGCGACCAGGCGCGCGCCGTGCTCACGGCGGGCGCGCGGGCGGGCCTGGTGCCCCGGGTGCACGCCAACCAGCTCGGCCCCGGTCCCGGCGTGCGGCTGGCGGTGGAGCTGGGGGCCGCCTCCGCCGACCACTGCACGCATCTCGACGACGCCGACGTGGACGCCCTGGCGAGCGGCTCGACGGTGGCGACCCTGCTGCCCGGCGCCGAGTTCTCCACGCGGGCGCCGTACCCGGACGCGCGTCGCCTGCTGGACGCCGGCGTGACGGTGGCGCTGTCCACCGACTGCAACCCGGGGTCGAGCTTCACCAGCTCGATGCCGTTCTGCGTGGCCATCGCCGTACGCGAGATGGGCATGAGCCCGGACGAGGCCGTGGTCGCCGCCACGCTGGGCGGAGCCAGGGCGCTGCGCCGCGACGACGTGGGCCGCCTGTCCCCCGGCGCCCGCGCCGACCTGGTCCTGCTCGACGCGCCGAGCCACGTCCACCTGGCCTACCGCCCGGGCGTCCCCCTCGTGTCCGCGGTGTGGCGGCACGGGGTCCGCGAGGCGTCCGCGGTTCAGCCGTTCCATACCGGTAGGGCGTGACTGGTGTAAGGCCCTGGGGTGGGTGGGAACGAACCATGCGGCGCCGTCTCTGCTCACGCACGCAAGGGCGGCGCCGAACCAGCTCCTCCGGCGGACGGCCCCAGGGGCCGGGGCCCGTCCACGCGGGTCACGGCAACGGGGGCGGCCCGACGATGTCGATCCCGTGCCGCGCCGCGATCTCGCTCAGCGCGGCCGGGTCCGGTGTCGCGCCGCCCGCGTCGATCACGAAGTCGGCGAAGCCCGGGCCGTGGTGCAGCGTCAGGTAGCGGGCGGAGTCGCTCGTCACCACGAACCCGTGTGGCCGCCCGGCGGGCAGCACGGCAGCGCAGCCGGCACCGGCCCGGTGCTCCTGGCCGTCCACCACCACCCGCAGCTCCCCCTCCAGCACCACGAAGGTCTCGCTGTCGGCCCGGTGGACGTGCATCGGGCTGCCGTGCCCGCGACGGCCCCGGGACTCGATGACCGCGAACGCACCGCCGGTGTCGTGGCCGGTGACGCGCAGGTGATAGAGCTCGCCGAGGAACGAGACGGTCTGCTGGGTGTCCGGCGTGGTGATCGCCGGGTTCCGGATTCGCGCGGCGTTCGATGTCATACCGACAGTCTCGCGGCAGGCCGGGGCGGCGGCGTTGACCACGCGTGCACCGGCGTGGACGGCGGGTGCGGGAACCGGTCGGCGGGGGTCCGCGGCTACCCGGCGGCGTACAGCCTGGCCAGGCGCGCGCCGAGATCGGCGCCGTAGTTCTGGTGGTAGACCTGGGCGGAGCAGTAGACCGGCCCGCCCGTCCGCGCCAGGCCGGCCGTCCAGGTGGTGGCGTTCTCCACGCCGGGGTCGCTCAGCTGCAGGCCGGTGAGCGCGATGTCGTCCACGCTCGCGTCGATGAAGTAGTTGCTCACGCCCTTGCGCTCGTACAGCCGCCACTGCAGCTTCGCGCTCGCCGCCCCCGCCAGCCTGGCCGTCAGGTCGACCGTCACCTTCTGCCAGACGTTCGCCGCGTCGGCGGTGACGTCCCGGTCCCAGATCAGCTGACCGTTGAGCAGGAGCTGCTTCCTGTGGTAGCCGGACGGGCCCGTGGAGCCGCTGGTGTCGCGGTGCCAGAAGCTCACCGCGCGCGTGGCCGCGCCCGGGGTCAGGGCCGCGGTCCGCGTCGCCCCGCAGGCCATCCCGGGCTTGGTGGCCGTGCCGGTCTGGACGACGAAGCTCAGCCGTCCGCTGCCGGTGCGGGCCAGGTTGTCCGTCGCGGGGCGCGTCCAGCCCTGGTCGCGGGACACGAACGGAAGCTTGTACTGCAGGACCCCGGCGAGCTCCCCGGTACGGACGAGCTCGATCCCCTTCCTGGTGATCGCCTCGACGTAGGAGACCGTCGGCTTCTGGGCCGCGTGGCTCAGCGGATGGGCGTACGGCATCAGGTGGACCTCGGTGCCGGGCAGCCGCGCGGCGAGCTGCTTGACCTGGTACGACAGGCTCCACGTCCACGAGGTGTCCCGGTACGGCTCGTCGCGGAAGGGGAAGATCACCCCGTCGAGGAGCGGGACCTGCCCGGCGATGAACGCGTCGGTGAACTGGCTGTAGTAGACGATCGGCACGAACTTCAGCGCGGGGCTGACCGCCTCGGCCGCGGCGCGCATCTGCCCGACGTAGGCGGGGGTGAACGTCGCGAGATCGTAGGCGTAGTCGTCCACCGTCCAGCCGACCAGGTTGGGAGAGCTCTTGGCGAGGGTGGCGATCTCGCGGGACCAGGCGACGTAGTCGTCCTTGAACGGCCGGGAGACGGCTGCCTGGCTCGGCGCGTACACCAGCACCCACACGCTGATCCCGGCCTGCCTGGCCGCCGGCAGGAACTCGTCCCGCAGGTCGGTCCAGTGCACGTTGTCGCCGGCCATCGGGTAGACGTAGGTGTTCGCGTTGAGTGCCGCCAGCCCCGCGAGGATCGCCCTGGTGTCCACGTGCCTGATCCCGTCGGCCCGCGGCTCCTCCTCCCGGATGAGGTTGCCCGCCGTGCCCACCACGGCGGGGACCTCGGCGTGGGACACGCCGGAGATCAGCGACAGCAGCACGGAGAGGACGGTCACGAGCACGAGACGGATCACGAGGGGTTCCTTAGGACATGATCAGGCGGCAGGCCCGTCAGCGTAGTGAGCGCGGGTATGCCGCCGGTATGCCGCGGTGGGGAGTGGTGCCCCCGTCCCCGCCGGCACTACCCTGCCGATCATGCGCATGCTGCACCTCGGGCTGCGGGTCACCGACCTGGAACGCTCGCTCGCCTTCTACACCGCGCTCGGGTACGCCGAGCTCGGCGGCGTCCCCGACACGGAGTTCGGCAGCCTGACCATGCTCCAGCTGCCCGACGACCCGTTCGTCAGCCTCGAGCTCGTGCACGACCCCGCCAGACCGGTCGAGGACACCAGCGCCGTCAACCACCTCGTCGTCCAGGTGGACGACCTCGACGCCACGATCGCCGATCTCGCGGCCAAGGGCGTCACGGCCGAGCCGCCGGCGGAGCCGGGGCCGGGGATCCGGACGTCATGGCTCACCGACCCCGACGGCTACCGGATCGAGCTCGTGCAGTGGCCGCCCGGCCATCCGGCCGGCATGACGGCGGCCGATTTCGCCTGACGCGCCGCAGGCGGTCCGGCCACCTCACGCCGGCTGGCTCTTGTGACCGCAGGAAGGGCACTCCGTCGTGAGGCTGCCTTCATGACGGGTGCATGCGCACGGGAACGAACCGCAATAGATCAGGTCGGAATCCGGCCAGTCGCTCTCGTCACGAATCTTCGCACCGCCGAGACTCATGAACTGAAAAGTACGTGTGTCGGAATCGTCATTGACGATCTGAATGCGCCAGTTACTTCCGGGACGATCGAGAGCTACTCGTACGAGGTACACGTCGAGGTTCTTCCGCATCCAGGTCGCCGAGCCGGCAATGTGGTTCTCGGCGTCGGCGACCTGCTGCGTCTCGGGGAATTCCGTGACCTCCACCACGGGTCCCGTGCCGGCCGCGAGGTGGATCAGCGGCGGCCTGCCGCCGTCATTGTGGCCGTCGGGGGCGAAGGCCGTGACTCGTACCAGCATCGTCCGGTTCGAGTCGGTCGTCTCGAGGTCGATGAATTGGCTTGACTCTCCGGCGGCCAGCTGCAACGGAGCTGACGAGCTAGGGAAATTGCCAGAATTCATGACTTACCATCCGATCAATGCACCGACAGGCTGGAATGCCCTTAGCCCTATTTGCCCAGATCAGCACGCCGGCGCACGGAGTCATCGGCAAACAAGCCCCCATTCTCATCCCACGGGCATTCCAATGCCGCGGGTCAGCCGACGCCGAGAAGAGCGTGGGCGCGGGTGCGATCGGCGCGGAAGTCGGCGGTCGAACCCCGGTGCACGATCCGCCCCTTCTGCATGACCGCCACCTCGTCCGCCAGGCGGAAGGCCAGGTGCAGGTCCTGCTCCACGAGCACGATCGCGATACCCTCGCCGCGCAGCCCTTCCAGCAGGCCCGCGACGTGGTCGACGACGGCGGGCGCCAGGCCGTCGGACGGCTCGTCCAGCAGGAGCAGGCGCGGAGCGCGCAGCAGGGCCCGGCCGATCGCCAGCATCTGCTGCTCCCCGCCCGACAGCTGGTCACCGCGGTGGGCGCGGCGCTCGGCCAGGCGCGGCATGAGCTCGTAGACGCGTTCCACCGTCCAGGCCGGCCGTCCGCGGCGGGCCGCGAGGCCCAGGGTCTCCGCCACGGTGAGGGGTGCGAACACGCGGCGGCCCTGCGGGACGATGGCGACGCCGCTGCGGGCGACGGTGTGCGCGGCGGCCCCGGCGAGTTCGCGGTCGCCGACGCGGACGCTGCCGGAGTACGGCTTCAGCAGGCCCATGACGGTGTGGACGAAGGTGGTCTTGCCGGCGCCGTTGCGGCCGAGCAGCGCCACGACGCCGCCCTCGGGCACGGTGAGGTCGACGCCGTCGAGCACGGTGGTGCCCGCGTAGCCCGCGCGCAGCTCCCGTACGGTGAGCACGTCCGTCATCGGGAGTCTCCGGTGAAGAGGTCGTCGGTTCTGGCCGAGCCGAGGTAGGCCCGCTGGACCTCGTCGTCGGCCCGGATCCGCTCGGGAGAGCCGGAGGCCAGGACTCGCCCCAGGTGCAGCACGGTCACCCGGCCGGCCAGGCGGAAGACCACGTCCAGGTCGTGCTCGACGATGAGCAGGGTCAGGCTGTCCGGCAGGCGTTCGACCAGGTCGGCGAAGCGTTCGGTCTCGGCGGCGGACATGCCCGCGGTGGGCTCGTCGAACATGACCAGGGCGGGCCGCGCGGCCAGCACCATCGCCACCTCGAGCTGCCTGCGCTCGCCGTGGGACAGCGCGGCGGCCCGGTCTTCCGCCCGCCCGGCCAGCCCGACCGATTCCAGGTGGCGGCGCGCCTCGGCCTCGGTACGGCGGAAGCGGCGCGCGGCCCGGTCGAAGCGGTGCGCCACGCGGTGGACGCGCTGGACGGCGAGGGCGACGTTGTCCAGGACGGAGCAGTTCAGGAAGAGGCTGGCGTGCTGGTAGGTGCGCAGCAGGCCACGCCGGGCACGTTCGGGCTCCGGCAGCGCCGTGATGTCGTCGCCGTCGAACAGCACGCTCCCTCCGGTGGCCGGCAACGTTCCGGCCACGGTGGCGAACAGCGTCGACTTGCCGGCCCCGTTCGGCCCGATGAGAGCGTGCCGCTCCCCCGGCAGCACGGACAGGTCCACGCCGTCGACGGCCCGGAGCGACCCGTAGGCGCGGGTGAGGCCGCGCAGCTCCAGCAGAGGCGTCACGGGATCGGCTCCTTCCGATGACGGCGGCGCAGGCCGGCGGTGGCACCGGCGAGGCCGCCCGGGAGCAGGAAGACGACGGCCACGAAGACCAGGCCCAGCACCAGCGGGCCGTGGCCGCCGATGGAGGCCGACAGGTTGTCGCGCACCAGCAGCACCAGGGCCGCGCCCAGGCAGGGGCCCCACAGGCTGCCGGCGCCGCCGATGACCACGCTGAGCAGGGCGAGCGCCGCGACCTCGAAGCCCAGGTCCCCGGGCGAGACGAACCGGGCCTGCGCCGCCCACAGCGCCCCGCCGGTGCCCGCGACGGCTCCGGCGAGGCAGAACACGCCGTACCGGGCGAGCGCGGGCCGGTAGCCCAGGGCCCGCAGCCGGGGCTCGTTGTCGCGGACGCCGCGCAACGTCCTGCCGTACGGGGAGCGCACGACCAGCGCGACCGCCGCGAAGACGATGACCGCCACCGCGAGCACCCACCAGTAGACGAACCCGGCGGCGGTGAGCGGCGGGCCGCCGAACAGGCTGATCGGCGGCATCCCGGCCAGCCCGTTCCCGGCGCCCACGGCCGGCCAGGTTTCGGCCACCTGGTGCACCGACTCGCCGATGGCGAGCGTCAGCATCAGGAAGACGATGCCCCGGGCACGGACCGCCACCCAGCCGGTGAGCGCTGCGGTGATCAGACCGGCGGCCAGGCCGGCGAGTGCCTGGACGGCCGCGTCGGAGGTGAGGTGGATGCCCACCAGCGCGGCGGTGTACGCGCCGGCGCCGAAGTAGGCCGCCTGCCCCAGGGTGGGCAGCCCCGTGACCCCGGTCAGCAGGTCGACGCTGAGCACCAGCACGGCGAAGGCGAGGATGCGGGTCATGGTCGACACCGGGTAGACGCCCAGCACCAGCGGCGCCGCCGCGAGCAGCACGAGCACCGGCACGGCCACGAGGGCCCTGCGCGCGATCCGCCTGGGCCGGCTGTCGTCCACCGCTTCCGTCCGATCGGCCGCCGGCGTCGCGGTCTCGTAGGTGGCCTTCACGCGCCCACCGCTTCCGTCCCATCGGCCGCCGGCGTCGCGGTCCGGCAGGCCGCCTTCACGCGGGCACCGCCGTCCGCGCGGGCAGCAGGCCCGCCGGGCGCACCAGGAGCACCAGGCCCATCGCCCCGAAGATCAGGAAGGACGCGTACTCGGGCAGCAGCGCGGTGCCGAGGGCCTGGACCTGCCCGATCAGCACGGCGCCGAGCAGCGCGCCGCGAACGGAGCCCAGCCCGCCGATGACCACCACGACCAGCGCGAGCAGCAGCACCTTCTCGTCCAGGCCCGGCGCGGCGCCCAGGATGGGCCCGGCCAGCACGCCGCCGACCGCCGCGAGCCCCGCTCCCGCGGCGAAGACCCCGACGAGCACCCTGCCGGTGTTGATGCCCAGCGCGGACACCATGCCGCGATCGGCGACGGTCGCGCGGATCAGCGAGCCGAGCCGGCTCCGCTCGACCAGCACGTAGACGCCCACGGCGAGCACCACCCCGAAGCCGATCACCAGCAGCCGGTAGACCGGGTAGGCCTGGCCGAACACGGAGACGCTCCCCGCCACCGGCGCGGGCGCGGCGACGGAGTGCACCTCGTTGCCGAAGACCGCCGACAGCGTCTCGGCCACCACCAGCGAGACGCCGAGGGTGAGCAGGGCCTGGTCGAGGTGGTGCGGCGTGGCCCGCGACAGGCCCGCCAGCACGCCGCCGAGCACGGCCCCCACCACGGCGGCGACCAGCACCGCCAGCACGAAGGCCGGCAGGCCGCCCTCGTCGGCGGTCAGCGCGACCACGATGTACGCACCCACCAGGTAAACCGCTCCGTGGGCGAGGTTGAGCACGTCCATCATGCCGAACACCAGCGACAGTCCGAGCGCGATGGCGAACAGCAACGAGCCCATCGCCAGGCCGTTGAGCACGCTCACCAGGTACGTGACCATCAGCTCAGCTCGCTGAGGACGGCATTGACCACGGTGCCGCCGGTGGAGCGGACCTCCCGCAGGTAGTACTTCTGCTGGGCGTCGTGGTCGGCGTCGAAGCTCCACCCGCCCCGGGGGCTGTCGACGGTCCCCACCGTGCCCAGCGCCTTGACCAGTTCGTCGCCGGTGCCGCCGGGGGCCTTGGCGAGCGCCTTGTCCAGCACCGACGCGGCGTCGTAGGCCTGCACCGCGTACACCGTCGGCGCCTCGTCGTAGGCCTTGCGGTAGGCGTCCACGAACTCCTTGTTGCGCGGGGTGTCCAGTTCCGAGGAGTAGTGGAGCGAGGTCTTCACGCCCACCGCGGCGTCGCCCTGGGCGTCGAGCACGCCGCCCTCGGTCAGGAAGCCGGTGCCGTACAGCGGTGTGCTGTCGGCCAGCCCGAACTGCTGGTACTGCTTGACGAAGCTCACGGCCTCCGCGCCGGCGTAGAAGGCGTAGACGGCCTTGGCGTCGGAGCCGCGGATCGCCGACAGGAAGGGCTGGAAATCCTGGGTCTTGCCGAAGGGGGTGTACTTCTCCCCGGCCACCTTGCCGCCCGCCGCCTCGAACGTCTTGCGGAACCCGGCGACCATCTCCCGGCCGGCGGCGTAGTCGGCGGCGATGAGGTAGACGCCGCCCTTGACCTCCTTGGCCACGGCGGGGCCCAGCGGGGCCGCGACCTTTCCGTTGGCGAAGCTGGTGCGCCACACGTACGCGGACTTGCGGGCGCCGGTGATGTCGTCCGCGCCCGCGTTCGCCACCAGCAGCGGCTTCTTGGACTCGTGGAAGAAGTCGCGCAGGCCCAGCGCGGTGGCGGAGTTGACGACGCCGACCACCGCGGTGGCCTGGTCCTGCGTCACCAGCTTCTGCGCGGCCGGCACGCCGGTCTGCGGGCCCTCGCCCTCGTCGGCGCTGACCACCTCGACGGTGCGGTTGCCGAGTTTGCCGGCGTGCTGGTCGAGATAGAGCTGGAAGCCGTTGCGCATGTCCTCGCCGAGCGGCGCGTAGACGCCCGACAGCGGCACCAGCAACCCGATCTTCACCGCGTCGCCGGACTGGCCACCGCCGGACTGGTCGAGACTCGAGCCGGCGCAACCCGCGAGCACGACAGCGGCCGTCGTCAGGGCGAGGACGGCCGTGCTGGTGCGTAACGTGCGCAGATCGATGGAGAGAACGTGCATGGCAACACTCCAGGGAGATGGCTCGGCGCGCCCCCGTGCTGAGACGGTGCGCCCAGAATCTACAGATGCCTGTTGTGACGTCAATAGCGTGTAACCAATCGAGACCTTCGACGCCCGCTCATCACGGCCGGCCCCGGCGCGGTCCCGGCCCCGGCCGGATCCGCGGCGGCGATCCGTACCCTGAGCTGCCGTTATCGCCCCGGCCGCACAATACTTGCTACATATACCTTCTGTGTCGCGATGAGAATGTGGCATGTTGAGGGGTGTGTCCATCAGCAAGGAGTAGCCATGTCCACTGACTCCCGCACCGGCGCCGCACCCTCACCCTCCGGCCCGCTCAGCCGCGTCGACTACAGCGAGCGCATCCCCAACAACGTCGACCTGGCGAGCGACCGCCGCCTGCAGCGCGCGCTGGAGAGCTGGCAGCCGAAGTTCCTGGACTGGTGGAAGACGCTCGGCCCGGCCCTGCCGACCAAGGACGTCTACCTGCGCACCGCGGTCGCCGTCGGCCGCGACGGGTGGGCGCACTTCGACCACGTCCCCATGGAGGAGTACCGCTGGGGCATCTTCCTGGCCGAGCGCGACCCCGACCGCACGGTCGGCTTCGGCAAGCACAAGGGCGAGCCCGCCTGGCAGGAGGTGCCCGGCGAGCACCGGGCCGACCTGATGCGGCTGATCGTCGTGCAGGGCGACACCGAGCCCGCCAGCGTGGAGCAGCAGCGCGTCCTCGGCAACACCGCGCCCAGCATCTACGACCTGCGCAACCTCTTCCAGGTCAACGTGGAGGAGGGCCGCCACCTGTGGGCCATGGTCTACCTGCTGCACGCCTACTTCGGCCGGGAGGGCCGCGAGGAGGCCGAGCAGCTGCTCAAGCGCAACTCCGGCAACCTCGACGCGCCCCGCATCCTCGGCGCGTTCAACGAGGAGACCACCGACTGGCTGCAGTTCTTCATGTTCACCTACTTCACCGACCGCGACGGCAAGTACCAGCTCGGCACGCTCAAGGAGTCGGCGTTCGACCCCCTCGCGCGCACCTGCCAGTTCATGCTCAAGGAGGAGGCCCACCACATGTTCGTGGGCACCACCGGGGTGCAGCGCACGCTGGAGCGCACGGCCGAGCTGATGAGGCGGCACGGCACCGCCGACATCCTGCCCCACGGGGGCATCCCGCTCGACATCATCCAGAAGTACCTGAACTTCCAGTTCTCCGTCTCCATGGACCTGTTCGGCTCCGAGCAGTCCACCAACGCCGGCAACTACTACACCTCGGGGCTCAAGGGCCGCTGGATGGAGACCCGGCGCAAGGACGACCACGTCCTGCTGGAGGCCACCCGCGAGCTGCGCCATGTCCAGGACGGCCGGATCACGACCAGGACCGTCCCCATGCTCAGCGCCCTCAACCTCGACCTGCGCGACGAGTACGCCACCGACTGCGCCCACGGCGTGCGCCGCTGGAACCAGGCCCTGGCGGACGCCGGCCTCGACGAGCGGCTCTACCTGCCGCACGAGGGCTTCAACCGCAAGGTCGGCGTCTACGCCGGCCACCACGTCACTCCGCACGGCGAGGTCGTGGACGAGGCGACGTGGCAGGCCCGCGCCCGCACCTGGCTCCCCACGGCCGAGGACCGCGAGAAGGTGGCCTCCCTCATGGTCCCCGAGTACGAGTACGGCGAGTTCGCCGGCTGGATCGCCCCGCCGAAGACCGGCATCAACGACCAGCCGGTCGAGTTCGACTACGTGCACCTGGCCGACGAAGGGCTGCTCTAGTGCCGCGCGGCGGCCTCCTCCTCCATGCGGTCCCACTCGGACTGGGCGCGCCGATGCCACCGGTTGTGCAGATCGTGGAAGACGGCGGCCGCCCGGGTGCCGGGCCAGGCGTGGTCGAGCAGCTCGGCGGGCAGGTCGGGGTCGAGGAACGGGAAGCGCCGCCACTCCTGGATGAGCAGCACCTGGTTGACGAACGCCGCGCGGTCGGAGGAGACCGTGCGGCGTTCGAAGCGTTCGATGAAGCTCAGATAGCGCTTCTCGACGTCGTCGAGGTCCCAGGCGGCCGTGATGATCTTGGTGGTGTCGCCGATGCCCGCCGACGGACCGGTCCAGGCGTAGGCCCGGTCGGCGAGGTCGAGCTCCCGGACGACCTCGCGCACCTCGGCCTCCTTGGAGGCGTCGGGCACCACCCACAGCCCCGGAGCCGGCGAGCCGAGGCCCAGCCAGGTGAGCTTGGTGCGCAGCCGGTGGCGGAGCTGACGCTGGGTCTCGGGCACGCCCGCGGTGAGCACGAGCCAGCGGCCGTCCCACGTGTGCGGCCGGCGCATGAAGCCGTAGATGCGCTCGGCGCCCTCGCGCAGCAGCCGGTCCCCCGCCTCCGACAGGATCCAGCGCACCTTGCGGCCGTGCCGCTCCGACTGCAGCAGCCCCTCGGCCGCGGTGCGGGAGAGGGCCTGCCGGGCGGACTTCTCCTCCACGCCGAGGGACGCGAGGGCCTCGATCAGGCTGCCGGTCCACATCTCGCCGCGGCGGGGCATGACGAACTCTCCGAGGATGGTCAGCAGCAAGGACCGGGCGCTGGCGGACGTCCTGTCCTGCGGGCGTTCCGCGGACACGGCCGACCGGCCGCCATCGGGCGTGCGCGGTTCGCTCGGGGCCACCGCTCCCTCCCTCGTCCGAATCTCCGTGACGCGCATTCTCTCAGGTCAGGCACGCCTGCCCGTAATCCGGACCGGGGTCACGGAAGCGCATCAGTAAATACTACAAAGCCTTGACGCTACTCCTATATCAAGTCGAATATGAGGGCTAAGGTCCCGAATCCTCGGAGCACGCATTGACTGTCACCGCTGAAACCTCACCGATGGTCCGCTTCGCGACCTCGCCGGACCGCTACCGCCACTGGACGCTCGAGGTGGACGGCGCGGTGGCCACCGTCACCCTGCGCGTGGACGAGCACGGCGGCCTCGTCCCCGGCTACGAGCTCAAGATGAACTCCTACGACCTCGGCGTCGACATCGAGCTGTACGACCTCGTCCAGCGGCTGCGCTTCGAGCACCCGGAGGTCAAGGCGGTCGTCGTGACCGGCGGCCTGGACCGGATGTTCTGCGCCGGAGCCAACATCCGCATGCTCGCCCAGTCCTCGCACCCGTGGAAGGTGAACTTCTGCAAGTTCACCAACGAGACCCGCAACGGCATCGAGGACGCCACCGAGCACTCCGGCCAGACCTGGATCGCCGCGCTCAACGGCACCGCCGCGGGCGGCGGCTACGAGCTGGCGCTGGCCTGCGACCAGATCGTCCTCATCGACGACGGCTCCTCGGCCGTCTCGCTGCCCGAGGTGCCGCTGCTCGGCGTGCTGCCCGGCACCGGCGGCCTGACCCGCGTGGTGGACAAGCGGCACGTACGCAAGGACCGCGCCGATGTGTTCGCCACCAGGTCCGAGGGCCTGCGCGGCAAGACCGCCCGCGAATGGGGCCTGGTCGACGCCACCGTTCCGCGCAACGCCTTCACCGAGGAGGTCGCCAGGCGCGCCGGCGAGGCGGTGCGGGCGTCCCGGCGCCCCTCGGGCGCCAGGGGCGTCGTCCTGACGCCGCTCGACCGCAGGGACGAGGGCGACACCATCACCTACCCGTACGTGTCCGCCCGGATCGACCGGGCGAACCGCCGGGTCGAGATCACGGTGTCCGGCCCCCACGACGCCCCGCCCGCCGACCCCGCCGCCCGGGGCGCGGACTACTGGCCGCTGGCCATGACCCGGGCGCTGGACGACCTCATCCTGCACCTGCGCACCAACGAGCTGGACCTCGGCATCTGGGTGCTGCGCACCGCCGGTGACCCCGAACGGGTGCTGGCCTATGACACCCAGCTCCACGAGGCGGGCGACTGGTTCGCCAACGAGGTGCGCCACTACTACAAACGCACGCTCAAACGCCTCGACGTCACCAGCCGCAGCCTCATCGCCGTCATCGACCCGGGCACGGCCTTCGCCGGGCTGCTGGCCGAACTGGCGCTGGCCGCCGACCGGCAGTACATGCTGGAGGGCGTCTACGAGGACCGCGACGACGACCGCGACGACGACCGCCCCGCCGCCGTCGTCCTCAGCCCGTCCAACGACGGCGACTACCCGATGGGCAATGGCCTGTCGCGCCTGCGGTCCCGCTTCTGGGGCGACGACGCCGCGCTCGAAGCCGTGCGCGCCCGGCTCGGCGAGCCGCTGGACGCCGCCGCCGCGCTGGAGCTCGGCCTGGTCACCGTGGCCATGGACGACATCGACTTCGCGGAAGAGCTCCGCATCGTCCTGGAAGAGCGCGCCTCGCTCTCGCCGGACGCGCTGACCGGCATGGAGGCCAACCACCGCTTCGTCGGGCCGGAGACCGTGGAGACCAAGATCTTCGGCCGGCTCACCGCCTGGCAGAACTGGATCTTCATCCGCCCCAACGCCTCCGGCCCCGACGGCGCCCTGCGCCGCTACGGCACCGGCCGCAAGGGCGACTACGACCTCGAGCGGGTGTGACCATGAGCGGGAGCGAGTTCAACGCCGGAGTCTGGCTCTGCCACCGCCACGTGCGCGAAGGCCGGGGCGACCGCGTCGCCGTCCGCGCCGGGACCACGCTCACCTACGCCGGGCTGTCGGCCCTGGTCTCCGCGGCCACCGCGGGGCTGCGCGGGCTGGACCTGCGGCGCGACGATCGGGTGCTGTTCGTCACCGGAGACGGCGTGCCCATGTTCACCGGCATCCTGGCGGCCTTCTGCGCCGGGTTCGTCGCCGTACCGGTCTCCACGATGTTAGGCGCCAAGGAGCTCGGCACGATCATCGCCGACTCCGGCGCGAGCGTGGTGGTGGCGGGCACCGAGTACGGCCCGCAGGTCCAGGAGGCGCTCGCCATGGCGCCCGAGGTGCGCCACCTGGTGTGCGACGGCCCCGACCCGCTGCCCGCGCCCGCCGGGATCACCTCGCTGACCTGGCAGGACCTCCTCGCGGACGGGGAGCGGGCGCCGGCCGGGCTGCGCGAGCCCGCCGGCACGCTGGAGGACTCCTGGGCGCTGTGGCTCTACACCTCCGGGACGACCGGCGCCCCCAAGGGCGCCATGCACCGCCACGCCGGCGTCCGGTACGTCTGCGAGACCTACGGCGACCAGGTGCTCGGCATCCGGCCCGACGACGTCTGCTTCTCCGTCGCCAAGCTCTTCTTCGCCTACGGCATCGGCAACTCGATGTTCTTCCCGCTCGCGGCCGGCGCGGCGACGCTGCTCGAACCGCGCCGCCCCAGCCCCGCCGTGACCGCCGAGCGCCTGGCCGCCGACCGGCCGACCCTGTTCTTCGGCGTCCCCACCTTCTACGCCGCGCTGCTCGGCGCCGGCCTGCCCGAGGACGCCTTCACGTCGGTACGGCTGGCCGCCTCGGCGGGAGAGGCGCTGCCCGCGCCCCTGCAGGAGCGCTTCACCGGGCGCTTCGGCGTGGAGATCATCGACGGCATCGGCTCCACCGAGGCGCTGCACATCTTCCTGTCCAACCGGCCCGGCGAGGTACGCCCCGGCACCACGGGCCGGCCGGTGCCCGGCTACGACATCGAGCTGCGTGACGCGGAGGGCGCCCCCGTGCCCGACGGGCGGCCCGGCTCCCTGCACGTGCGGGGCGGGTCCGTCGCCCTGGGCTACTGGCGGCGGGCCGATGCCGGCCGGGCGGTGTTCGCGGGCGGGTGGCTCAACACCGGCGACACCTACGTCCGCTCCCCCGACGGCTACTACACCTGCCTGGGCCGCAGCAACGACCTGCTCAAGGCGGGCGGCATCTGGGTCTCGCCGGTGGAGGTCGAGAGCCGCCTGCTGGAGCATCCCCAGGTCGAGGAGGCCGCGGTGGTCGGCCTGGCGGACGAGCACGGGCTCGACAAACCGGTCGCCTGCGTCGTCGTCCGGAGCCCGGTCACCGCCGGCGAGCTGGTCCAGTGGTGCCGCGACGGCCTGGCCGCGTTCAAGCGGCCCCGCCAGGTGATCTTCCTCGACCGGCTGCCCAAGACCGCGACCGGCAAGATCCAGCGCTTCAAGGTCCGCCAGATCGTCGCGGACCTGGCCGGCGGGGAGCCGCCCGGATGAGCGCCCGCGACGCCGGCGCGCACGGGCGGGTCACCGCGGAGGCCGTGCCGTGATCGACGGCCTCCCGCTCATCGACGCGCACGTCCACGTGCCGCTGCTCGGCACCCTCAAGCCGGCCTGGCGGCGGTGGGCCCGCGACTTCGGCGCGGACGGCGTCATGGAGGACGCCTGGGATCGCGAGGGGCGGCCGCGCCCGGCTCGCCTGGACGAGATCTTCGCGGCCGAGGGCGTGGACGTCGCGCTGCTGTTCTGCGAGTACAGCCCCAAGGCGACCGGCACGCAGGCGTTCGAGGACCTGCTGCCCATCGTCGAGCACAACCCGGCCCGCTTCCGCCCGGTCGCCAACGTCAACCCGCACCTGCACTTCCCGGTCGCCGCCGAGGTGCGCCGGCAACTCGACCTCGGAGCCGCCGCGCTCAAGCTGCATCCCGTGCACGGCGGCTTCCGCTGCGACGACGCGGCGCTGTACCGGGCGTACCACGTGCTCGAAGAACGCGCCGTCCCGCTCGTCGTCCACTGCGGCACCAGCTCCTTCCCCGGCGCCGCGAACGAGAACGCCGACCCGCGCTTCCTCATCCCGGTGATCCGTGACTTCCCCGGGCTCAACGTCGTGCTCGCGCACGGCGGGCGCGGCTGGTGGTACGACGCCGCCGCCTTCCTCGCCCTGTCCCACGACACCGTCTGGCTGGAGCTGTCGGGCCTGCCGCCCAAACGGCTGCCGGAGTACTACGCCAAGTTCGACCTGGCCCGCCTCGCCCGCAAGTGGATCTTCGGCACCGACTGGCCGGGCGTGCCCGGCACCGCCGCCAACGCGCGTGCCGTCGCCGGGCTGGTGCCCGGCGAGGTGGCCGCGGCGGTCCTCGCCGGAAACGCCGGGAACGTGTACGCCGGTCTGCCCCCGATCCGGTAGGCGCGCTGACCCACACCCGCCACCGGGCGATCCCCGCCTCCGGGTCACCGGCCTCACATATGCCACATACTCCTGACGACGTGTTAGACCGGTGTGGACTGATCCGCCTCCAGGTCCTTGCGGTAGATCACGAAGTGGCAGGGCGTGGCCAGGTACGGCGCCAGGTGCGGGTAGTCCCTCTCCACCACCCCCGTGGCGACCGGCCGGTAGCCGATCCGGCCGTACCAGGCGGCCAGGAACTCCTTGGACGGGTGCGGCCAGTCCCGCGGCACCAGCAACTCCAGCTGCATGACCCCGCGCCCCTCCGCCCGGCCGAGCCGCTCGGCGCAGCGTACGAGCTCCCGCCCCAGCCCCGAGCCCCGATGCCGGGGCGAGGCGGCCAGCATCCCGAACTCGCTCGTGTCGCCGTCGACCTCCCGCACCCGCACGCACCCGGCGATCCGCCCGTCCACGAGCGCCACGGCGATCTCCTCCGCCTTGACGTAACCGGCGACCTCCGCCACGGACGTACGGGCGACGCCATCGGCCCACAAACCCTCCTCGGCGACCGCGTACACCTCGTTCACCAGATCCGCGAGCTCGGCCATCAGCCCGTCATCGGCCGCGGCACCCGCCGGCAGCCGCCGGATCCCGAACTCCCGCGCAACGATCATCAGGCACTCCTTGTCTCGTTCCCCATCGGATCCGGCTCAATTCTCGGTCCGGCCGCGCAGGAACGCGGTCACCGGGGCCCGGTGCCCGCCTGGCGGGTGGGTGCGGGGAGGGGGGTCAGCGCAGGTACCGGTGGATGGCGTGGCGGATCTGCTCCGGCGTCATCGGGTCGGTCGACAGGGCGCTGTGCAGCGTGAGCCCTTCGATGAGCGCGTCGAGCTCGCGGGCGGTGGTGGCGTCGAAGTGGCGTTCCAGCGCCTGCCGGCTGCGCGCCATCCACGCCTGGGTGACGGCCAGGAGGGCCGGGTTGCGGGCCGCGGCCACGTACAGCTCCGCCGTGAGGACGAGGTCGTGCCGGGAGCCGAGCAGGTCGTCCGCCACCAGCGTGATGACCGCCTCGACGGCCTCGTCACGGTCGCGGGCGGCGCTCAGACGTTCGTCGAAGACGCGGGCCACGGCGTCGGCGTGCCGGGTGAACGCCTCGGCGAGCACCTCCTCCAGCGACGCGAAGTGGTACGTCATCGAGCCCAGCGGCACGTCGGCGGCGCGGGCGATCTCCCGGTGCGTCGTCCCGGCGACGCCGCGCTCGGCGATGACGGTGAGCGCGGCGTCGATCAGCCGGTCCCGCCGCCCGGGGTCGTGCCGCCGCCTCCGCGGGGTGGCGGGAGTGCTCATGCCGTGCCCGGCTCGATCGTACGGATCACGCGGGCCGGGTTGCCGGCCGCGACGACGTTCGCCGGGAGATCGCGGGTGACCACCGCGCCGGCGCCGACGACCGTGTTCTCCCCGATCGTCACCCCGGGCAGGACGATCGCCCCGCTGCCCAGCCACACGTTGTCGCCGATGGTGATCGGCCGGGCGGCCTCCCACTTGGCCCTCCGAAGCTCCGGATCCACCGGGTGGGTCGGCGTCAGGAGTTGCACGTTCGTCCCGATCTGCACGTCGTCGCCGATGGTGATCGGCGCGACGTCCAGGGCGACGAGGCCGAAGTTGGCGAACGAGCGGGCGCCGATGCGGAGGTGGCTGCCGTAGTCGACGCGCAGCGGCGGCCGGATCATCGTGCCCTCGCCGACCGCGCCGAGCAACTCGGCGAGCAGCCGGCGCTGCTCCCGCGGGTCGCGGGCCGACGTGGCGTTGAAGGCGTCCATCAGGTCGGCGGCGCGCAGCAGGTGCTCGGCCAGTTCCGGGTCGTCGGCGACGTACAGGTCACCGGCGAGCATCCGCTCCCGCATCGAACGGCCGTCAAGGTTGGGCATCATACGTACAACCGTACACATATTACGTACGCTTGTACGTATCGGCCCGGCCATGGGCGGGGGCCGAACCAGCGGACCCGGGCCTGCTCGAGGCCGCCGGGGTCCGCCGCGGAGCTCGGTGGACACCGCAGGTCCCCGCGATAAGATACGCGAGTGGATCGTAAGAACGAGCGGATCACGGGCGAGCGCGGAGAGCGCGGCGCGATCGGGGCGATCGGGGCGCAGGCGGCGGAACGTCGTACCGACGGCGACACGATCCGTGACAGCGGCGCAGCCCGTAGACGCGGCTCCAAACTCAAGGACGCGCTCCTCGACGCCGCATGGGACGTGCTGGTCGAGCACGGATATCACGGCTTCACCTACGAAGCGGTCGCCGCCCGCGCCGGCACCAGCCGTCCCGTGCTCTACCGGCGCTGGCCGCAGCGCGACGACCTGCTGCTGGCCACGCTCACCAGGTTCTGGCAGCCGATCGAGGTGCCCGACACCGGCAACCTCCGCGACGACGCGATCGGCTTCCTGCGCAACGCCGACGCCGACCGCGCCGGCACGATCACGCTGATGAGCGTGCAGCTGGCAGGCTACTTCCACGACACCGGCACCAGCCTCGGGGAGCTGCGCGACACCCTCGTGCCGCCGGGCCGGGCGACCGCCTTCGAGATGATCGTCGCCCGCGCGGTCGGGCGCGGCCAGCTGCCCGACGTGCCACGCCCGTCCCGCGTGGTGAACCTGCCGCTGGACTTGCTGCGCCACGACATGTTCATGACGATGCGCGCGGTGCCGGACGAGTCGATCGTCGAGATCGTGGACAAGGTGTGGCTGCCGCTGCTGGGGGTGCCCGGAGCTCCGCCCGCGTCCTAGCCGGGTCCGGGCGCCGTCATCGCCCCTCCCCTCGCGCGCCGAGTGCGTCCACGGCGGCCCGCAACGCCTGCCACTGCTCGGCCAGCCCGTGCGGTACGTCTCCGAGGGGGTCCTTGAAGAAGAAGGCCAGTTCGGTGAGCGGGCCCGTGCGCCCGGCCCGGTGCGCGGCCGCGGTCAGCCGCGCCAGGTCCAGGATCAGCGGCGCGGCCAGCGCCGAGTCGCAGCCGTGCCAGGTGAACTCCATGCGCATGCGGGTTCCGAGGAAGCCTTCGAAGGAGATCAGGTCCCAGGCGCTCTTGAAGTCGCCGAGGTCCTCGACGAAGTCGATCCGGGTGTCACCCTGCGGGACGTAGCCGAGCGTCTCGGCGAGCACGCGTTGTTTGCTGGCGGACTTGGCCGCGTTGGCCGCCGGCTGGGCCAGGTTCGCGCCGTCACCGCCGCCCAGCAGGTTGATCCCCGACCAGGTGCGCAACTTCAGGTTGCGCAGGGCGAACATCGGGGCGAGCACCGACTTGACCAGGGTCTCGCCGGTCTTGCCGTCGTGGCCCGCGTACGGGAGCCCCTCCCTGCGGGCCAGGGTGTCGAGGGCGGGCAGGCGGGCGCCGGTGGAGGGCGTGAAGTCGACGTACGGGCAGCCGGCTCGCAGGGCGGCGTATGCGGCCAGGGCGCTGGGCGGCAGGACGGGCTCCGGTCCGGCCAGCGCGGCGCGCAGCGCGTCGAGATCGGTGTGGGCGGGATGGGGTGGCGGCGCCGGTTCGGTGGTCGACACGTTGATCACGACGACACGGTCCGGCCGGTGCCGCCGGCGGAAACGGTCCAGGTCGGCGCCGATGGCGTCGGCGGTCTCTGCCTGGGTGTCGTGGACCGGCAGGGGCCGGACGTCCTGCTCGACCTCGGCCAGCGCGTCGCGTACGGCCTCGGCCGGCCGCGCGGGGACGATTCCCGCCTCGGCCAGGGCGGCGGCCTTCTTGCCCAGGGGGATCGAGGAGATGTCGTGGCCGCCGAAGACCAGGTCCCCGATGCCAGGGAGGGCGTCACTGCGCAGTTCGGGCGACTCCAGGACGCACCCGGTCGGTTCGGCCAGGCCCGCCCGGGCCGCCAGCGCCCCGAGCATGCTGGTGACCGCGACCGATCCTCGTGCTCCGATCAGCCATACTCCGGTTCTCATCTGTCTCCTCTCGCGACGGTTCGCCGGGGCGGGGGGATGCCACGGCGAGATGTCCACGCCGGGCCGGTCGGTGGCGGGCCGGTCGGTGGCGGGCCGGTCGGTGGCGGGCCGGTCGGTGGCGGGCCGGTCGGTGGCGGGCCGGTCGGTGGCGGGCCGGTCGGTGGCGGGCCGGTCGGTGGCGGGCCGGTCGGTGGCGGGCCG
>NZ_JBGNUW010000029.1:0-139640 GCF_041950495.1 Nonomuraea sp. MTCD27
CCTGCCAGCTGGTGGTCTGGGTGTTGTTGATCACGGAGTTGGGCGCGTACCCCTTCTTCACCCAGTCGGTCCACAGCGCCACCGCCGAGACGCCCTCGGGCGAGTCGAGCTTGGTGAGGTTCGCGCCGGAGCCCCAGAACCACGGCAGGAACTGGAAGCTGCCCTCCTCGGTGCCGATCGCCGAGAACGTGATGCCCTTCTTCCCAGCACCCTTCACCTTCCCCAGCGCCGCCGTCAGCGTCGCCCAGTCCTTGACCGAGGCGACGTCCACGCCGGCCTCCTTCAGGACCGCCTTGTTGTAGTACAGCGCCAGGGTGTTGGCCCCGATCGGGACGCCGTACGTCTTGCCGCCGCTCTGCCCGGCCGCCAGCAGGTTCGGCGCGATCGCCGTGACGTCGAGCTTGTTCTCCTCGGTCGTCGTCAGCACGCCCGCCTCGGCCAGCGTGGAGACCACCGGGTTGTCCACGATCAGCACGTCCGGAGAGTTGCCCTGCTGCGCCGCCAGCAGCGCCTTGTTCGTCAGGTCCGTCGTGTCGTAGCCGGTCCGCTCCACCGTCACCCCGGCCTGGGTGCCGCACGTCTCCAGCAACTTCACCCACTCCGAGCTCTTGTCGTACTGCGGATAGGGGTCCCAGATCGTGTAGGCGCCGGCGGTCTGGCTCGCGCTCGCCGAGCCACCGCCGTCTGACGACGGTGACGATGACGAGCAGGCGACCAGCCCGCCGGCGGCGGCCACAACCGCCAGACCGATGCCGGCCGCGCGCCGGCTCCTTGACGCTGATCTCATTGACGTGACCTCCGCTGACAGCGTGACGCGGCTGTTTCAGGCCTTAGCCGAACC
Source organism: Nonomuraea sp. MTCD27 (assembly GCF_041950495.1). Classification (NCBI taxonomy): domain Bacteria; kingdom Bacillati; phylum Actinomycetota; class Actinomycetes; order Streptosporangiales; family Streptosporangiaceae; genus Nonomuraea; species Nonomuraea sp. MTCD27. The sequence continues at coordinate 842 of NZ_JBGNUW010000029.1, forward strand.
GATTCGGCGAATCGGTTCGATCGAACATAGGCCCGGCCCGTCGCGTGCGTCAATGGGGTGCTCACCAAGAGGTCGAAGCCCGATGTGCGGCCCATGACACATCCTCGTCACGGGCTCCGAGGCCGGTCCCATGCGTGAAACGATTCGACTACGATAGGCGCGGCCGATTGCCAGAGCTAGGGAGCGCGGGTGAACATCGGGGAGATCGCCAGGCGGGCAGGCGTGTCGCGCAGCACCGTGTCGTACGCGCTCACCGGCAAGCGTCCGGTGTCGGAGGGGACCAAGCGGCGCATCCAGGCGGTGATCGACGAGCTGGGCTACCGGCCCAACGCCGCCGCCAGGGCGCTGAAGGAGGGCCGGACCCGCACGATCGGGCTGGTCATCCCGCCCGCCAGCCGGCGCCTGACCGACATGCAGCTCGGCTTCGTGGCCAGCGTGGTCGACGCCGCCGCCCACGCCGACCTGGACGTGCTGCTGTCGCCCTCCGGGGGCGAGCACGACCGCTCGTTCGAACGGGTGGTGACCGGCCGGCGCGTGGACGGCGTCATCCTCATGGAGATCCGGCTGGAGGACGACCGCGTCGCCCGCCTGCGGCAGAGCGGCCTGCCGTTCGTCGGCATCGGCCACACCAGCCACCCGGAGGAGATGTCCTGGGTGGACGTCGACTACGAACGGCTCATCGCCTCCTGCGTGCACCACCTGGCCGACCTCGGGCACCGGCACATCGCCCTGGTCAACCGCAACGCCGAGCTGGTCGCCGCCGGGTACGGGCCGGGTCACCGCGCCCAGGCCGGTTTCGACCGCGCCGTGGCCGAGCGCGGCCTGCACGGCGTGCGCGTCTGCTCCGCCGACGACGCCCAGGCCGGGCAGACGTGTGTCGAGCGGCTGCTGGCCGAGCACCGGGAGCTGACCGCCGTCGCCACCATCAACGAGGCCGCGATCCCCGGCATGTACCGCGCGCTGGCCGGGGCGGACCTGGCCGTGCCCGCACGATTCTCCATCGCCGGCGTCGCCGCTCAGCACTGGGCCGAGAACCTCCATCCGCCGCTGACCGCCGCCGACGTACCCGCCGGCCAGATGGGCGCCCACGCCGTCGAGCTGCTCATCCAGCGCATCGCCGACCCGCGCGCCCCGCATCGCCATCTTCTGCTGGCCCCGCCGATCTCGCTCCGCGGCACGACCGGACCCGCCCGGCCCCGCTCCTGACCAGAGGCCTGTCCGGGCCGCCGCCTGCGGCCGACACACCACCCCTCGTCAAGCGCGCCGCTCGACGTACGACCGCGCGTGACGGCGACATGGCCTCGCCATGTCGACCGCGTTTCCGGCTCTTGACCATCGCGCGGCAGGACGCTTATCGTCCAGTCGAATCGATTCGCCGAATCGGTTCGACTCACCCTCCGCACTCCCCGAACGGGAAAAGCGCATGGCCAACCCCTTGTCCCGGAGGATAGGCGGGCGCATGCCGCACGCCATCCTCGCCTCCGCCCTCGTCCTGACCGCGATCCCCGTGGCCGCCTTACCGGCCGCCGGGGCCGACCCGGCGCTCGTCCTCCACTACGACTTCGAAGGCGACCTGTCGAGCGGCGCCGTCGAGGACCGATCCCCCTCCGGGCTCGACGGAACCCTGGTCAACCCCGGCAGCGCCGGCACCGCCACCGGAGCCGACGGCACCCAGGCCCTGTCCCTGCCCGGCGGCGCGGACGGCTCGGCCACCGCCCCTTACGTGAGGATTCCGCAGGGCCTGTTCCGCGACCGCGCGGCCATGACCGTCTCCACCTGGCTCAACTGGGACGGCGGGCCCGACTTCCAGTGGGTCTACAACCTCGGCAAGGACGGCGGGAGCGCCACCTTCGTCACCCCGTCCTTCGCCGGCGACGCCACCACCCGCTCCTCCATCAAGCCGGTCAACGGCAACGTCGAAGTAGGCGTCCCCGGCCGGCAGAAGCTGCCCGCCCGCACCTGGGTCAACCTCGTCACCACCATCGACGGCAAGACCCTCACCTACTACGTCAACGGCGCGCCCATCGGCAGCACCACCGCGGAGATCGACCTGGCGGCGGTGATGCACGCCGAGGGCAACACCACCTCCGGATTCCTCGGCAAAGCCTTCTGGGGCGGCCACCCGTTCCTGTCCGGCGACCTGGACGACTTCCGCGTCTACGACGCCGCCATGAACGCCGAGCAGGTCGCCGACCTGGCCGGCGACCACCTGGCGACGCTGAAGAAGATCGAGCAGACCACCTTCGACGTCACCACCTACACCGGCATCGCGCCCGAACTGGCCAGGACCGCCACCGCCGAGTTCTCCGACGGCATCCGCCGCGGCGTGGCGGTCACGTGGGATGCGATCGATCCGGCCCGGTACGCCGAGGCCGGCCAGTTCACGGTCGAGGGCAGCGCGTACGGCACGCCCGTCGTGGCGACCGTCAAGGTGATCGACAACAACCTCACCGTCGACCTCGGCACCGAGACCGGGGCCTTCCACGGCGGCGCGTCCGGCACCCTGTACGGCGTCTACGGCGAAGGCGTCCCCACGCGCAACCTCCTGGAGGGCATGAGGCTGCGCACCGTGTCGACCAAGGCCCAGGACGGCCCGCAACACCCCGGCGCCGACGCGCTGGAGGTGGTCAAGCCGCTGGCCGACGCCACCGACGGCGACGTGTACATCTACATGACCGACATCTACCGCGGTTTCCCCTACCAGTGGCCCGGCAACACCCCCGAGGAACGGCTGAACGACTACAAGGCCAAGATCGCCAAGCAGGTCGACCAGGTCCTCAAGCTCGACCCGAAATATCAGGACAACATCGTCTTCGTGCCGTTCAACGAGCCCGAGGGCAACATGTTCGGCAGCGGCGCGTGGAGCTACAACAAGGTCAACTGGCTCAGCGATCCCCAGTACTACTTCAAGGCCTGGGACGAGGTCAACGCCCTGATCAAGGGCAAGATGCCGGAGGCCAGGATCGCCGGCCCCAACACCAGCATGCTGTACGAGCAGATCCAGGGCTTCCTCAAGCACACGCTGGAGGCCGGCACCGTCCCCGAGGCCATCACCTGGCACGAACTGGGCGCCCCCGACCGCATCCGCACCAGCGTCGCCACGTACCGGAAGTGGGAGCAGGCCGCCTTCAAGGGCACCGCCTACGAGGGCCGGCAACTGCCGATCAACCTCAACGAGTACGCGTTCAACTACCACACCTCGGTGCCCGGCCAGATGATCCAGTGGGCCTCGGCCATCGAGGAGTCGAAGGTCGACGCCGACATCGCGTACTGGAACATCGACGGCAACCTGTCCGACTCCGCCGTCCAGGCCAACCGCGGCAACGGCCAGTGGTGGCTGCTCAACGCCTACGGCCAGATGACCGGCAACACCCTCAAGGTCGTCCCGCCGCGCCCGAACGTCAGCTACACCCTGCAGGGCGTCGCCACCCTGGACCGGGCCAGGGCCCAGGCCCGCGCCCTGTTCGGCGGCACCTCGGGCAAGGCGGGCATCCGCTTCGACCACGTGGACCCCGCGCTGTTCGGCGGCACCGTGCACGCGCTGGTCCAGGAGATCCCATGGACCGGCCAGGTGGGCGACTCCGCCCAGCCCGACGTCGTCGCCGAGCTCGACCGGCAGGTGCACAACGGCTCGGTGGCCTTCGACTTCGGTGACGTACTGCCGGAGTTGAAGGAGGCCTCCGCCTACCAGATCATCCTCACCCCGGGGCGGGACACCACCTCCCCCGCCAAGGCGACCAAGCTCTGGCAGGCCACGTACGAGGCCGAGGACGCCGCGCACACCGGCAGCTCCTACCGGCGCGAAGGCCCCCAGGGCTCGCCCGACAACGTCGGCCAGTACTACACCTCCGGCCGCCACAACGTCGGCGGCCTGCGCACCGGCTCCGACCTGACGCTCGACTTCACGATCTCGGTGCCGCAGGACGGCACCTACGACCTGTCGGTCTTCGCCGGCTCGCACAACCTGGCCGACGCCGTCAAGGAGCAAGGGCCCACCAACGCCTTCCTCCGCGTGGACGGCAAGGCCGAGCAGGAGATCCACCTGCCCCTCAGCTACCGCTGGCTGGTCTGGGACCACGCCGACACCAAGGTCGAGCTGACCGAGGGCGAGCACATCATCACCCTGGCCGCCAAGAGCCTAGACGGCTCCCGCTCCACCAAGGGCGACGCGCTCGTCGACAAGATCGACCTGTCCCTCGCCAACCCGGCGGCGGCCGAGAAGATCTACGAGGCCGAGTACGCCACCCTCAAGGGCGCCGGCACCGACTACACCCGCAAGAAGGTCTCCGGCTCCGGCGTGGCGACCATCTCCAAGGACCAGACCGCCTCCTTCTGGGTCTACTCCCCCGACGACGGCGAATCCACCCTGGACATCGACACCCTCGGCGGCGGCCGGGCCTGGCTCGACGTCAACGGCCACCGCCTCACCGGCGTCAACGCCGACACCAGGGTCAAGGCGTTCCTGTCCGGCGGCGTCAACAAGATCACCCTCACCGGTCAGTCCGGCAGGCTGCTGCTGGACCGCCTGCGCGTCACCGACACCGACGGGACGCTCAAGCCCACCTGGTACGAGGCCGAGGCCGCCCGCGTCGCCGGCACCGCCAAGGTCGCCGCCTTCCCCCTGGCCGGCGGCGGCAAGGCCGTCACCGACGTCGGCGGCGCCCCCGGCAACGCCAACACCCTCACCTTCGACGTCACCGCCCCGGCCGACGGCACGTACGCGCTGACCGTCCGCTACTCCAACCCCGAACAGTCCCCCGCCTCCCACTACAACCCCGACCCCCTGGCCCGCCACGCCGAGATCTCCGTCAACGGCGCCCAGCCACAGCGGTCCTGGTTCCCGCACTCCTTCCACGCCGACAACTTCTGGGAGCAGACCATCCCGGTCGCGCTCAGGAAGGGAGCCAACACCGTCGCCTTCGCCTCCCACGAACTGCCGAACTTCGACGGCGACAGCTACATCTCCGACACCTTCCCCGACATCCTGCTCCGATCGAAGTACGCCCCGATCATCGACAGGATCGCGGTAACGCCGATCGCCAAGTAGCACATCGCCGGGCGGGGCCCATCAAGCCCCGTCCGGCGATCTTGGCGATCCGCTGACGTAACCACGCGCCTGACGGTTGTCGTGGAGAGCGGCGGGAGCGGCAGCCCGGCATCCACCACAGGCACGCGATCTTTCCTTCGACGCTCTGTCTCGCAGGCTCGGGCGCGGCAGGGAGCGCGCGGAGAAGCCAGGGATCATCTCACCGACTTTTCCGCGCTTATCTCGGCAAGACGGAGGAGACTGTCCACGACAAGGCGACCTAGTGGCGGAGACGACATGACCTGGAAAGACCACGACCTGCCTGTACTCAAGGCGATCGTCCAGATGGCAGATGAGGGTGCGGTCTTGATCCAGCCACACCAGATCGTCGAAAGGCTCGGCATGGACCCGGAGGACGTGCGGCGTTCGCTCGCCGCTCTGGCCGGTGAGAGGCCGCCCTTCTTTCAGTTCACCGATGTCACCGGCTCCGACTCGCAAAATCGGGAGATCGACGGAATTCACAGCCCGACCGGTGAAGCACGCCGCATCGCAGGCGTGTGGCCGGCGGAGATACTCGCAAGGAAAATCGTCGCCGGGTTCGAAGCAGCCGCCGAGACAGAGTCGGATGAGGAAAAGCGCATCAAGCTCAAGGAGACGGCGCAATTCCTGAGTGGCGCAGGCTGGCCGGTCCTGATCGGCGCGGCGGGGAACGCGGCATCCACGGTCACCAAGCTGTGAAGCCTGAACGTCTGGCTGACCAGGCGGCCACACACCGCGCCATTGGCTCCGGCCGTCCGACCAGGGCGAGCGCCAGGTGGAGGCGGCGTGGCCGCCCGGACGGGCAGGCCGAGAGGCACGACATGCGGCTCTTCACCGGGCAGCCGTGACGCGATAGACGGGTATGCCGGCCGCGATTCGCTCGAACTCCTCCAGCGGCGCGTGCCGGTCAACCGGCACGTGAGGTCGGGCACCCGGCGCGCGGGCCAGATAGCGGCGCAGAACGGGAGCCCGGGCCGCGGGTTCGACCTCCACCAGCCGGACACTGGCCCGTCGGCCGTGCCGCAACACCGCTCGGCCATCGGCCGCGCGCACGTTGAGCACCCAGTTCGTGGTCTTGCCGAGCATCGCCACCAGGTACCGCTCCCGCCTGCGCGCGGGGATTCATCATGCGTGCTGTACGACCCGCGCGTCGGGACCCGGGAAGACGAGCGTTTCGCGGTCGCTGTCCAGCCAGCGCACCGTGTAGGGCGGCGAGCCGTCGGCGTGCTCGACGCCCACGATCAGCCCCTCACGGCGGTGCTCTCCCCCGTACGTGCCCTCGATGATCATCCGATCGCCCACTGCGGCCTTCATCACGATCGCCTCGCCTCCCGCTGGATGCCGGTCCTTTTCAGCCTGTACGCACCGCCCATCGGGCACGAGAGCCAGAGGTCCGCTCCGCGTAGGGACTTTGGACCCTCGAACTTGATCGTCAGAAGACCAACGACTGCTCTCGCCCCTTGACGCACGCCGTTCGCGACGGGCCGTGAAGGGACCGACAAGGAGGAACGAGCGATGCGCGGAGTGGCCGTGACACCCCGGTGTCCGGCAGGACGACCTGTCGTATCCCTGGGCTACTCCCGCTGCGGTAGACGGGCCCGGTCCGCATCCCGGTGCCGTAGCCCGGAAGGCCCCTCCGGCCGGACGACCGGAGCGCGCCCGGTAGTGGACGATCCGGATCATGAAATCCTCACTCCAGTACGTCCAGGGGATCGCCCTGCTGGCCACCGGGCTGCTCGCGGGCGCGTTCGGATACGGCGCCGCCAATGTCGTGCCCACGTTCAACGCCGTGCCGTTGGAGGTGCGCCTGACCTTCCACACCGCGATGATGAAGGTCAACGAGCCGGTCATGCAGAGCGCCATGGCCCTGGCCATCCTGTCCTCCTTCACGCTGGCGGTGATGTCCCGCGGCCTGCCGCGGCGGCTGGCGGCCGGGGCCGGCGTGCTGGCGCTGACCTCGCTGCTGGTGACGGTGTTCGGCAACATCCCGCTGCACGCCGACATCCGGGAATGGGCGGCCACGACCGCCCCGGCCGGCTACGCGGAGATCCTGCGGCAGTGGGAGACCTTCCACACCATCCGCACCCTGACCGGTCTGGCCGCGTTCGCCTCCCTGATCATCCTGGCCGTCTTCGCACCGCCCGCCCGCCGAGCCCGTACGGCATCCCCTGGCGCTCCACGGGCCGCATCCGCGATACGGGGCCTGGAGATCGAGGGGTCCACGCAGTGACACGGACGCGAAAGATCATCGCTGTGACTCTCGCCGTCCTGGTCGGGCTGCCGTTGCTGGGGGTTGGCGGGCTGCTCGTCTGGGACGGGGGCATCGACGGCGATCCACGCCGGGAGGTTCTCCCCGGCGTCCGGATCGATCTGCGGACGGCCATGACGCGGCACGGGCCGGTCGAGTACGACCTGCACGGTGCGGAAGGCAGTCCCGTGGTGCTGTCGGTCCACGCCGGTCTCGGCGGAGCGGACCAGGGACGATTGTTCGCCGCCTGGTTGGAGAGAGACGGGTTCCGCGTCCTGAGCCCTTCGCGTCCGGGTTACCTCGGCACCCCGCTGGAGAGCGGCCGGACCAGCGAGGAGCAGGCCGACCTGCTGGCCGCACTGCTGGACGAGCTCGGCATCGACCGGGTGGGGATCCTCGCGGTCTCGGCCGGCAGTCCGGTCGGCTACACCTTCGCCGCCCGCCATCCGGAGCGGACCTGGGGCCTGGTCTCCATCGGCGGAATCAGCAAGCCGCGTCCCGCGGCCGGGGCGAGCTCGCCGGTGCGCAGAACGTTCCTGAACACCGTCGGCCAGAAGCTCGCCCTGCTGACCGCGAAGGTCTCCGTCGAGACCATCGTCGCCGGAACCCTGGACGAGACCAGCACCTTCACCGAGGAGCAGCGCACGGAGCGCGTCGCGTACATCATGAACACGCCGCACGCGCGAGAGTACTTCGAGGCGATGTTCGCCACCACCTTTCCCTACCAGCAGCGCTGGCCGGGCACGGACAACGACGCGGCGCAGGCCCGGCGGGGCGGCGCACCCCTGGAGCGGATCGGGTCCCCGGCCCTGGTGATCCACGGCACGCAGGACGGCGACGTGCCGTTCGACCACGGGGAGTCCGCCGCCGGGCGGATACCCGGGGCCGAGCATCACTGGATGGAGCACGAGGACCACCTGGGCTTCTGGCTCGGCCCCAAGGCGAACCAGGCGCAGGCCGTGGCGAGCGCGTTCCTCCGGCGGCACATGCCGAGCTCATGACCACCCTGCCGCACCGGTACGCGCCCCGGCCTTGCGCTACGTGGCGCGCCGAGCTCATGCGACCGGGCAAGCCGATCACCATCTCACCGCCCGCCGCCTGACCCGCGTTCCCGGCCACCACCCGCCCCGGACGCGGGCGGGGCTGGTGAACCCATCGAAGGTGCCCTCTTCCAGACACTCCATGCCGAGCCGGTGCTCGCGAAAGGGGTGACCGCCGGGATCGCCCCAGCGGCGCATGGTGACGCGCTCCAGCCGCCCGTCCGGCGCGATGACCGGCGTCACCTCGTAATCCTCGCCGTCGAGTGTCCTGCACGAGGGCAACATCCGCCGGATCATCGTCAAGGACTCGCACGGGCGCACCGTGATGGAACTCCCGGTGACCATGGGAGCCGTGGCGTTCGTCGCCGCCCCGTTCCTCACCGTGGCCGCAGCGGTCGCCGCCCTCGCCGCGGAATGGACCATCGACATCGAACGGCAGCTCCAGGACGCAGCCGACGTCGAGGACTCGGTGGACGTCACCGTCGTGCAGAACGACCAGACCAAGGCGCCGGCGGCCTGAACACCTGCCCGTGGGGCCGGACACCCATGGCGACAGGCGGCGAGGCCAGGTGTGCCACTTCTGGCGGCGGGTGGGGTCGCCACCCGGCTCACCCCTGCCTTCGGTCAGCATGGATCACCCTGCTCTGAGCGGCACCCGTTCGTTCGGCGGCTACCGTCAGCCCACGGACCAGAGCGTCACGAGCACGTCGACGGGGAGCGCGCTACGAACCGAACGCCGTGCGGCTGGAGCACGTGCTCGCGCCGCCGTACGCACTCTCGCTGGACCTGCCCGAGGTCGTCGCGGCCGGTTCCGGTCGAGTCCCCGATCCGGGACTCGACCGGCATCTCCCAAGCACGCCACCCGGACGTCAACTCGCCCGGACCACGGCGACCGTGCAGGGCGCGTGGTGCAGGACGCCCTTGCTGACCGAGCCCAGCAGCGCCGAGCTCACGGCCCCGCGCCCGTGCGAGCCTACGACCAGCAGATCCGCTTCCGCCGACGCCGCGGTGAGCGCCTCGACCGCGCCGGCGTACCGGATGTCCACGACCACGGTCACGTCCGGGTACTGCCGGGCGAACGGCTTCAGGAGTTCCTTCACCATCTCCTCGCGGGCGGGGTCCTCATGGGGCGACACGGTCCCGAACGCCTGGACGGGCAGCCGCCAGGCGTGCACGGCCCGCAGCGTGCTGCCTCGCAGGGTCGCCTGCTCGAAGGCGTAGGCCAGCGCGGGCCGGCCTTCAGGTGTGTCGTCCACCCCCACCACGACCTGTCCGTACGTCGGCCGTTGCGCGCCCTGCACCACCACGACCGGGCCCTCGGTGTGCCCGGCGACCTGGTCGCTGATCGACCCCAGAAGCGCGCCGGTGAACCCGCCCAGCCCTCGGCTGCCCACCACCATCTCGGCGGCCGCCTTCGCCTGCTCGCGCAGGATGCTCGCGGGAGACCCCTCCTCCAAGCGCGTGGTGACCTCGACGCTGGGCTGGCGTTCGTGGACCAGAGCCACCGCCTCGTTGAGAGCCTTCTGCCCGGTACGCCGCAACTGGTCGGGCCGGTCCGGATCCGGGAACTTCGAGATCTGGTGCGGCTGCCGGTCGACCGCGTGGACGAGCCGCAAGGGCTGGTGCATGCGAAAGGCGTCATTGGCGGCCCAGGCCACCGCGGCACGCGCCGGTACGGAACCGTCGACCCCCACAACAATCATGGCTTCCTCCTTCGTCTACGCTCCATCAGACCGGAGGCGGCGGACGATGTTCAGGGCCGGAAGTCCGGCGGCCGGGAGCCGAAGGACCATCAGCCGAGGACGGTCTGACAGGGCTGAGAACCCCCTTCGGGACGCGCTGCCGTACTGACGGGTGGCCTGGACCCTCATCGGCCCGCGCGCTCGACGCCCGCCCAGTGTCCAGATCGCCACCACGGCGAGGACCGTGCGGGACGTGCTGGAGCGGACGTACGTCCCGATCCGGCGGCGTCCCGTCACGAATCCGTGCCGCGCCCGGTCCCTGTAAGGGGGCGAAGGTCCCGCTCCCGGGAGCCGTACGACCCTGCCCACCCGCGCGGACTCCCCGCACTCTGATGGCCGAGGAGGTCCCGATGATGAAGTCGATCAACCCGATGATGTTGCGCCTGCGCCTGTACCTCCCGGACGGCAACCGCCTGCGGCGGCGTTCCGACAGGCTGGAGTCCGTCCTGGTGCTGTCCGCCGTGGCCCTGGTACTGGTGAGCATCTGGCCGGCGGTGCTGGCCGGCCGGCTGGGCTACGAGGCCGCTCTGCAGGACGAGCACGCCCGTTTGAGCACCCGCCACCAGGTCACGGCCACGCTGCTGGAGGACGCCCCCTCCACCCGCATCTCCTTCACTGAGGTCCCCTCCGAGCGGCCGACGGCGGCGGCGCGCTGGACGACTCCCGCGGGCGAGGAACGGACGGCCCGAATCCCCGCGCCCGCGCTCGCCAGAGCCGGCTCGACGGTCGCGGTGTGGCTCGATGCCTCCGGTAAGCCCGCCCCACCGCCCACCGACCCCCTGGTCCTGCAGATGAGGGGAATGGCGACGGGCCTGCTGATCGTGCTCGCCGCCGCGATTTCGGCACTGGGCTCTTACGCGGGCTGGCGGCGGTGGGCGGATCAGGTCCGGTACCGGGAATGGGACCTCGCCTGGGAGCGGGCCGACAACACATGGCGTCACCCACGCCAGCCCTAGAAAGTCCGAGCATGGCGTACGGAGACCATCCAGGCGATTTCACGGCTTCTTCAGCGCGTGGTCGAATGCCATGAGATCCTTTCTGCGTCTGCGATCAGAGCCTGCACCGGATAGCCGGCCACCTGCTCATTGCGTGCCTCGCCGATACCGCGCTCCGGAAGGACCTGCACCGGTCGAAGGTCGCTCGCCGGGGAGATGTGACCTGCCGATCGCAGGAGGGACCGAGCCGCTCCACCGGGCGACGGCAGGGATGCGCGGCGCCGGGCCGCCTGGACGGTGTACGCCTGTGCGCGGCCGCGACGCCTCGGCCGTGCACGCAAGGCGTGATGACGGGCCCGTCCTCGGCGAGGGCGAGGGTGTCCCCCGGCCCCTGCTCCCGGCGGCAACCCCCGAAGGCACGTAGGACGCCACGGATCGTGGCTTTGAATGATCTTTGCGTCAGGGCCCATAGCGTCCGTTGCTGAGAACCCTCTCACCGAAGCGGACGGCGTTGCTCCCGTCTACGCCGCTGCTTCGTCTCGCCCTGGAGTCATTAGGAGCAGCAACATGTCCACGCTCACCAGAACCCTCTCCGCCGTGACGGTGGCCGGCCTGTCCGCCCTCTTTCTCGCCGCCCCTCAGCCCGCCCAGGCATACTCCGAGATCTCCTGCTTCGGCGCAGGAGATGCTTCCTTCTCCTCAGAGGTGGGCATGGCGACCGAGTCCACGGACGTGAGCTACCGGGGCAAGGAGCGGAGCTGCATCGACCACAGCGGCGCGGGCATCACCTCCGCCCGGTTCAGCGTCACGTTCGACGACGTCCCCCTGAGCTGCGCAGCCACCCACTTCGGCGGCGTCGGCAGCACCGGCACCGCCATCATCGAATGGAAGATGAACGGCGCCAAGCAGATCAGCGAACTCGACGTCTACATCGACGAGACCATGCTCAACGACATCAAGATCCGCGGCGTCGTGACCAAGGGCGTCTTCAAGAACCGCCGCTTCACCGGCATGTTCGACATGAACCTGGTGGGCAGGTCCGGCAAGTGCGCGACGGGATCGTTCGACACGGTGAACAGCACCTCCTTCGACGGTGACTTCAGCATCGACTGACCTCGGACGCACCGGGGGCCGATCCGCTCAGGGCGGCCCCCCGCGCGCCCTCCCCGCGGTTTGTACGGGTTCGTGGACTCGCAGCTTGAGGCCGACGGCTGCCCTGCGGTCGGCGGCTCGCAGGGCGCGAGCGCGTGCTTGACGTGGCAGGCGCCGGCACGATGTTGCGAACGCCGGCCGACACGCCTGGGCAGGGTGGCGAACGCGAGCGATCGTCGAGACCCGTGGATCAACTCTTCGTGTGCAGGGCGAGCGACTCCCGGTTCTGCGTGACCGCTGCGATGAGATCGTCGAGATCACACTCCACGGAAGCATTGACGACGGCTTTGAAGTCGTGGACCCTCGCCGCCGTCTCAGCGAAGTCAGAGGGGTAGAAGCTCCAGCCCTCGATGCTGCTCCAGCCTGCCTGAACGATGGCCTGGCCACCGTCCGGCGACGACACGCGCAACCAGGCCGTGCACTGGTCCGAGAAATCGAAGGGCAGAAAGACGGTGCCTCCAGTGAGCCGCAGTCGCCGGAGGTGCGCACCCCACTGGTCGAGGAGCCGCACGAGGCCATCCGTAATGTTCTGATCTGTCTGTGCGGACTCGTCGACGGCTAAATAGTACGAATCGCAGACATGCCGATAGGTGCCCAGTCGCAGCATCAAGTCGTCGTGGACATCACGATCGGTGGTGCGCTCCAAGCGCAGCGGGACGTGGTTCATGATGAGGACTCCAGCCTGGTCGAGTCTGAGGCTATGCCACTGCCTTCTCGGGGGTTGTTGAGCGGACTCGGCCGGCTTCAAGGCCAACGCCAGGCCCGGCGGCGCGGGATACGCCCCGGTCCCGGGCAGGCCACCACTTACCTAGAGTCATGGACGTACAAGCAAACGCGCGAAGATGATCAGCGTGTCGGTATCGTCGGGACCCGGTGCTTAGGGGGCGCCGAACCTGATGGCGTCCGGTTCGCCGAACCGCTTCTCAGCTCTCCGGCGCCAGAGGGCCGAGATCGCGGACGACCTCGGCCAGAGCCCGGACGAGCTCGTTCTCCGTCTCGCTGCGCCACACCAGCGCGTACGGCAGCGGCCCCATGTCGGTGACCGGCAGGTAGGTGATGTCCGGCCGTACCCAGTAGCGGGTCATGTGGACGGGGAAGAGCACGACGATCTCGGCCATGCTGGCGAGGGTGATGGCCTCTTCCGTGTTCTGCACCACGGGGCCACGCTCGATCGTGCGGCCGCGGCGGGTCGCGCGCGGGATGTAGGCGTCGTACCAGTAGCCGGGCCGGGTGTCGGACTGCGGGTGCTGGAAGTCGGCGGCGATCTCCAGCGAGACCGACGTGCGGCGGGTGAGCTCGTGGCCGGTGGAGACGGCCAGCACCCGGGACTCGGCGAGCAGCACCGGTCCCACCGTGAGGTCGGGCTCGTCGATGGGCAGCCAGGCGATCAGGACGTCGATGTCCCCGCGGCGCAGCGTGGCGAAGGCGTCGCTGAACTGGGATTTCTGGACGCGCAGCTTCCACTGCGGGTGCCGGAGGCGGAAGACGTCCCAGTAAGGGCGCAGGTCGTAGGCGTTGGCGGGCAGCATGCCGACGCGCAGGGTGCCGGTGATGCCCTGGCCGGCGAGCTGGGCGCGCTCCATGCTGTCCTTCAGCCCGGCGTAGAGAGGCCGGAGGTCGTCGCGGAGCTGCTGCCCGACCGGCGTCAGCCGTACCGTGCGGTTGGTGCGCTCGAACAGCGGGGCGCCGATCTGCCGTTCCTGCTTCTGGATCGCCTGGGTGACGCGGGCGGGTGACAGGCACAGCCGGGCGGCGGTGCGGCCGAAATGCAGCTCCTCGGTCAGGGTCAGGAAGATCTCGATGTCGCGAAGTTCCACGCCTGGCCTGCTCCGTTTACTCCCACCGAAGATGATCTTTCGGGATTCGTCGTTGTTCTGGGTGCTTACCGTACTTGATCCTCGAATCGCACGAACCGTTCGTTCGATGGAGCATGTTGATGGACGTCCTCATTTCCGGCGCCGGCGTCGCCGGGCCCGCTCTGGCGTACTGGCTGCGCCACCACGGTTTCACCCCCACCGTGGTGGAGCGGGCCCCGCGGGTGCGGGCAGGCGGGTACGCGGTGGGTTTCCGCGGCGAGGCGCTGGACGTGCTGGACCGCATGGCCCTGCTGGAGCAGGTCCGCGCGCTGCGCACGCGGATGGGCGAGCTGATCGGCCTGCTGCACGAGGTCACCCGCCAGGAGGTGGAGTACGTCTTCGGCGACTCGATCGCCACTCTGGAGCAGGACGCCGACGGCGTGCGGGTCACCTTCGAACGCGGCCGGCCACGCCGTTTCGACCTGGTGGCCGGCGCCGACGGGCTGCACTCGCGCACCCGCTCACAGGTCTTCGGGCCGCGCGAGCGGTTCGTCCGGCACCTGGGCATCTACACGGCGACGTTCAGCCTGCCCATCAACCTCGTCCTGCGCGACACCGGCCGGCTGCACAGCATGCCGGGCAAGGCGGCCGACATCTTCCGCACCCGCGGCAACACCGAGGCGTACGCGGCGCTGCACTTCGCCTCCGGGCCGCTGGCCTACGACCGCGACGACGCCGCACAGCACAAGCGCATCGTGGCCGAGCAGTTCGCCGGCGAAGGCGGGCCCATCTGGCACCTGCTGGAGGAGATGAGCAGGGCGGAGGACTTCTCCTTCGACGCCAACGCCCAGGTGGAGATGGACCGCTGGTCCGCGGGCCGGGTGGTGCTGCTCGGGGACGCCGGCTACTGCGCGGCGCCGACCTCGGGCCGCGGCGCCTGCCAGGCGCTGATCGGCGCCTACGTCCTGGCCGGCGAACTGGCCGTGGCCGGCGGCGAGCACACGGTGGCGTTCGCCGCCTACGAGCGGGAGATGCGCGGCTTCGTCACCGAGCATCAGCAGATGGGGCGCGAAGGGGCCGACCGGTTCTTCATGGGCGCGCCCATCCAGGAAGGGCTCGGCATGGTCGCCGCCGACGCACCGAGGACGGCCCGCGCGCCCATCGTCAGGCTGAAGGACTACGCTCCCGGCTTCGCCGCGAAGCGAACGTGACCGATGGGGACCATGACGGCACGATCCCCGCCGGCGATCACGGACGCCGGCCCTCGTACGAACGTCCTGATCCCCGCCGACCGGCCTTGACGCTCACCGCCGGGTCGTATCAGCGGCGGCGTCAGGACGGCGACGGCCTGGTGTCAGAGCGGTCGGCGATCGTGGATGCCATGAACGGTTCGGCAACGGTGGCCTCGAAGCTGGGGCGATTTTCTCGGGCGACCCGGCCTGAGCCATTCGGAAACCCGCACTCCAGCGTCCGTCCGCTCACGTGATTTCTCCCAACAAGAACTGAAGGAGCACATAGCCATGTCCATCACCCTTTCCGAGCAGGACCAGCTCACCCTGCGGACCGCCGCGTGGGGCGCCGTGTCGCTGATGTCCGCCGCCGGTGCCGCCGGCTCGGCGCACAAGGCCGCCACCGAGGGCTCCATCGCGCTGACGTCCGCGACCGGCCTGGTCGGGCACGTGCTGGCCCAGGCGCCCAAGGGCGTGAAGTACGGCAGGACCGTGGCCGAGCTCGCCGACCAGGTGCTGCCCGCCCTGACGCGGTCCATGAGCCTGCTCCAGCAGCGGGACCCGGCCGAGGCCGCCGACTTCCGCCGCACCGTCCTGGTCGCCGTGGAAGCGTCCACCCGGGGCGAGGCCGGCCCCGCCATGGCGGAGATGGCCCGCAAGATCACCGCAGCGCTCGACGCCGCCTCCGCCGCGACCGGGACGGACGCCCCGGCCGTGCCGGAGGCCGGACAGGATCGCCCGGAGCTGGACAAGGTCATCCAGGAGATGGTCGATTCCGGCTTCGTCGGGGTGACGCTCCGCGTGAACGACGAGCGGGGCGAGTGGACCGGCAGCGCGGGCGTGGCCGAGTTCGGCGGGACCGAAGCGCCGCCGGTCGACGGGCACGTGCGGATCGGCAGCAACACCAAGACCTTCACCGCCACCGTGGTGCTTCAGCTGGTGGCCGAGGGCCAGATCGGGCTGGACACCCCGGTGGACGACTACCTGCCCGAGTTCGGGCTGGACCGGCGGATCACGGTGCGGATGCTGCTGCAGCACACCAGCGGCGTGTTCAACTTCACCGGCGACTTCGACCCCGACGGCACGTTCGTGCCCGGCATCCCCGCCACCCCCGCGGGCAAGGAATGGGTGGACAACCGCTTCCACACCTACCAGCCCGAACAGCTGGTACGCCTGGCCCTGTCCAAGCCCGCCCGGTTCGAGCCGGGCACCGACTGGAGCTACGCCAACACCAACTACGTGCTGGCCCGGCTGCTGATCGAGAGGGTCACCGGCCGCCCGGTCGCCGAGGAGATGCACCGGCTCATCCTCGAACCGCTCGGCCTGACCGGCACCGTCCAGCCGACCACCCAGACCGACATCCCCGAGCCGTACGCGCACGCCTACTACCGCTACGACGAAGACGGCGAGCAGCACACGATCGACGTCACCCGCCACAACCCCTCCTGGATCTCCAGCGGCGGCGACATGATCTCCACCACCCGCGACCTGCACACCTTCATCACCGCGCTGGTCGGCGGCAAGCTCCTGCCCAGCGAGCTGCTGGCCGAGATGTGCACCCCGGAGGCCAAGGCCGGCTACGGCCTGGGCGTGTTCGTGCAGGAGACGCCCGGCGGCGGCACCGTCATCACCCACAACGGCGGCATGGCCGGCCACGCCGCGCTCATGTACAGCACCCCCGACGGCAGCAAGACCCTCACCGCCGCACTCAACTACCCCGACGATGCCGCCATGTCCCTGGGAGCCGCCTTCCAGCAGGCCACCCAGCGCCTGTTCGCCGAGGTCTTCGGCAACGAGCAGGCCGGACGGCCCTGATCTCCATACGGAGGCCGGGCGTGACCTGCGCGCGTGGGTGCGGCTGCCGCGGGATCACGGGGTGACGTGGGCCAGGATCGGCGAGGCTCTGGGGGCGTCACGCCAGGCCGCGTGGGACCGGTTCGCGGCCCAGGGCAGTTTGGGCTCGAGCTTGTCGTTGGGCTGGGTGGACTTGGTCACGCCGGCGATGCCGAACATGACGGCCAGCACGGCCTGCACGATCCACAGGGCGATGGTCATCAAGGTTTCTTCGCGGGTCGGGGGGTGGCCGGGGCGAGGGCCTCCGGCATGGCCATGGCGGCTGGTCAGCCGGCGCAGACGTTCTCGGACCTCATGGCGAGCGCATCAGGAGCAGGTGACGGCGATCTTGCCGAGCGTTCCGGCACCGAAGGCGGCGAACGCCTCGGGGGCCTGCTCCAGCGCGTAGGTCGCGGTGACCGGGACGCGCAGCGCGCCGGCGGCGGCGTGGGCGGCCAGCTCGGTCAGGGTCTGCGGGTTCGGGTCCGCCATGATGGTGTGCACGGTGACCTCGACGCCCTGGACGGCGTCCGGGGTCAGGCCGAGGGTGGAGGCGAGCCGGCCGCCCTCGCGCAGCAGCCCCGCCAGCTCGGCGCCGTCGCCCGCCAGGTGCAGCACGGCGTCCACACCCTCCGGCGCGAGCGCGCGGACCTGGGCCGGCAGGTCGCCGCTGTGGTCGACCAGCTCGACCTTGGCGTCGGTGAGGCCGGTGACGAAGTCGGCTTCGGCGCCGGGACGGGCGGTGGCGATGACGCGGGCGCCGCGGGCGGCGGCCAGTTGCACGGCCAGCGCGCCCACCCCGCCGGTGGCGCCGGAGACCAGCACCGTCTCGCCTTCGGCCAGGGCGACGGCGTTGAGGCTGTCCAGCGCCGCGGTGCCGGCCAGGCCCAGCGCGCCCGCCTCCGCAACGGCCAGCCCCTTGGGAAGGAGGGTGATGCCGTAGCCGGCCGGCACGGTGAGGTACTCGGCCATGGCGCCGGGCCCCAGGAACGGCTTCATCACCACGCCGAAGACCGCCTGCCCGACCGTGAAGCCCTCGACGCCCTCGCCGAGCGCCTCGACGGTGCCGGCGAAGTCCTTGCCCACCACCAGCGGGAAGCGGTGCTCCATCATCTGCCGCAGGTAGCCGGCGGCGACCGACAGGTCGAAGCCGTTGACCGAGGAGACGGCAACCTTCACCAGCACCTCCCCTGCCTCCGGCTGCGGGGCGGGGATCTCGGCCAGGGCCGGGGTCTCGGGGACGGAGTTCAGCGTTACGGCACGCATGAGCTGCACCTCTCAGAAAGTGGAACGGGCTACCCGTTTTCCGCTGCCCAGCGTAGCAACAGAAGTGGGTAGGTTGTTCCACTTGGGTAGAGTAGACGGCATGGATCTTCCCGCCGACTCCTCCGAGCCTTCGGGCGAGCAGCCCGGACCGGGGCTGCGCGCCGACGCCGAACGCAACCGCGAGCGCATCCTCGCCGCCGCCCGCCGCCTGTACGCCGGCCACGGACTCGACGTCTCCATGGCATGCATCGCCCGCGAGGCAGGCGTCGGCAAGGCCACCCTGTCGCGCCGCTTCGCCACCCGCGAAGAACTCATCAACGCCGTCTTCGCCGACCGCATGGACGCCTACGCCGCCGCCGTCGCCGAGGCCCTCGCCGACCCCGACCCTTGGCACGGCTTCACCGGCTACGTCCAGGCCGTCTGCGCCATGCAGGCCGCCGACCGCGGCTTCGCCGAGGTGCTGGCCATGACGTTCCCCGCTGCCAAAGCCCTGGAAAAGCGCCGCGCCGAGGCGTACCACAGCTTCCTCGACCTCATCGCCCGCGCCAAGGCCACCGGCCACCTGCGCAACGACTTCACCGACCAGGACATGGTCATCCTGCTGATGGCCAACGCCGGCGTCATCGCCGCCAGCCAGGACGCCGCCCCCGACACCTGGCGCCGCCTCGTCGGCCAGATGCTCCGCGCCTACGCCACCCCCGGCGCCGACCTGCCCCCGCTGGAGCCGGCCCCAACACCCACCGCCCTGTACCGGGCCATGGTCCGGCTCACCCGCTCTGCCCCCGGCCCTGAGGGAAGCAAGGGGTGAGCAAGCGGCCGTGGCCTGGCTGCCGACCTGACCGCGGCGACGACGAGCACAGCGAGGTCTTCACCTGCGCTGCGGGCGCGAGGTCGGTTACGCCGGCGTCAGGATGGGCGACGGTCACGGGCTGCGGCGAAGGGGGCTCAGCCCAGCGGGCGATGGCCGGGGAGCGCGTCAGAACAGTTGCCTGTCCGGGACGATGCGGCTCAGTAGTGGATCGGGCCTTTCGTTCCCCCGCTGGCGATGACCGCGTCACCGTTGATGGCGACGCTGAGCGGGCTCGCCAGGAAGGCGACCACCGACGCGACCTCCTCCGGCTCCACGAGCCGTCCGATGGAGACGGAGGCGGCCATCCGTCGTTCGACCTCCTCTCTGGTGCTCCCGCTCTCCGCTGCCCGCCGGTCGGCGATGTCCAGCATGGTTTTCGTACGGGTGCCGCCGGGGTGGACCACGGTGACGTTGATGCCGCTGGGCCCGAGCTCGTCCGCCAGATTCTTGGTCATGGCGGCGACCGCGACGTTGCGGATCGAGCCGGTGATCGAGCCGCTCTGGCGGGCCGCGAGCCCGCCGATGTTGATCACACGTCCCCAGCCGCGCTCCGCCATCGCCGGGGCGAACGCGCGGACGCAGCGGAGGTACCCGCGCACCTTCACGTTGATCTCGGCTTCCAGATCGTCGTCGGGGATCGCCCCCGGATTGGTGGCGGCCGCATTGTTCACGAGGATGTCCACTCCCCCGAGACCGCGCACGGCGGCCTCCGCCATCGCGGCCACGGACGCGTCGTCGCCGGTGTCCGCGGCGATGCCGATGACCCGGGCACCGGTTTCCGAGCTCAGGCGGGCCGCCTGCTCCTCGACGTGCCGGGCGCTCCTGGCGACCAGGGCCACGGCGGCGCCCTCGGCCGCGAGCGCGCGGCCCACCGCCCATCCGATTCCCCGGCTTGCGCCGGTGACCACGGCGCGCCGCCCCGTCAGTTGCAGATCCATGTCCACTCCGTTCAGCTGGTGAGCGTTGAGAGGTGATGCGGAGCGAACACAGCGGGACGGGTCGTACGGTGATCGCGCCCATGTGCGGCAGCCACGTGGCAACTCCCCCGGTGTTCTGGTGGGATCGCTGACGAATCTAGCCCCGGCCATCGGCTCGCGAGTTGACGAAACGCTGACGTCCGCTTCTATACGTCCTGCACACGTCGGTCGAGGCCAGGAAAACCGGCCGGGAAGCAGACAGGACGACACCCGTTAGATGTGCATCTCGCCCCCGTCAACGACCAGGTCGGCGCCGAGGAAGAAGCTGCCCTGGTCGGAGGCGAGGAAAGCCACCACGTTGGCGATCTCGTCCGGGCGCCCGATGCGGCCGAGCGGGATCGCCGCAGCGAAATCCGACTTGGTGACGGGCGTGTCCCCCGTCCCGACCACGCCGTCGAGCCCGGGGGTGTCGATGGTGCCCGGGGAGATCGCGTTGACCCGGATGTTCCGGCCCTTGAGCTCGTTGGCCCAGGTCCGGGCGAAGGACCGGATCGCCGCCTTGGAGGCCGCGTACGTGCCGAACGCCGCGACACCGTCACCGGCGCGCACCGAGCTGTTCAGGATCACCGACGCGCCGTCGTTGAGCAGCGGCAGCGCCTTCTGCACCGTGAACAGGGTACCCCGGACGTTGACGCCGAAGATCTCGTCGAAGTGCTCCTCGGTGACCTGCTCCAGCGTCGCGAACGACGCGGCGGCGGCGTTGGCGAACAGCACGTCCAGGCCCCGGCCCCGGGCCCGGACCGCGTCGTAGAGCCGGTCCAGGTCCGCCAGGTCCGAGATGTCGCCCGGCACGGCGGTCACGGCCGCCGGGCCGATGCGCTCCACCGCCGCGTCAAGGACCGCCTTCCGGCGGCCGGTGATGAAGACGTGCGCGCCTTCGGCCGCCAGCCGTACGGCGGTGGCCAGGCCGATCCCCGTTCCGCCGCCGGTGACGACCGCGGTCTTACCTTCGAACTGTCCCATGCTTTCCACCTCGTTAGAAATCTGTATCGATCGGTACGGAAGTGGACGATAGCACTTCCGCACCGATCGGTACAGAAGAGGTATGATCGGTGACGTGAACACCCAGGGGAAGGCGCCGATCGGCCGGCCGCGCGGCTTCGACGTCGACAAGGCGCTCGACCGGGCCATGCGCGTCTTCTGGGAGCAGGGCTACGAGGGCGCCAGCCTCACCGACCTGACCGACGCCATGGGCATCAGCCGTACCAGCATGTACGCCGCCTTCGGCAGCAAGGAAGACCTGTTTCACAAGGCCCTGCAGCGCTACACCGACGGCCCCGCCGCGTACGTCCCGCGGGCTCTGGAGAAGCCGACGGCGCGGCAGGTCGCCACGGCGTTCCTCAACGGGTGCGTACGGGCCACCACCACTCCCGGCTGTCCCGCCGGCTGCCTCGGCGTCCAAGGTTCCCTGGCGGCGGGCGAGGCCGGTCTCAGCGCCCGGGACACGTTGGCAGCCTGGCGTGACAACGGCATCTCGCTCCTGCGGGAGCGGTTCCAGCGGGCCGTCGATGCGGGCGACCTGCCCGCGGGCAGCGATCCCGGCCTGCTCGCCCGATACCTCATGGCCGTGGCCAACGGCATCGCCGTGCACGCCGCCGGTGGCGCGACCCGCGACGAGCTCCACATGGTGGCCGACATGGCCCTACGGCAGTGGCCGCCCACCTGATGCGCATTGGCTCCCGGGCACGCGGGCGCCGCCCTCCGAGGTGTCAAGGAGTCAGCGTGGAGGCGCGCTCCGCAGCACCCGAAGTGGCGGCTCGCTCACGGCATGTCCGATGTCCGCATCCGGGCACGAGCTTAGGACGATGTCCCAGGTGGGTGTGCCGAGGCGGGCGAGTGTGTTGTCCCTGAACCGAATGCCCCCGGTGCCCTTGGCGTCGAGCGCGGGCACGCCGTCCAGCATGAAGCGGTTCCCCTCGACGACGACGCCGCGGTGGACGGGGTGGGCGGGGTCGGACGTCGCGGTCCGGGGATCCACGAACACCGCTGGACCGCCTGGTTCGACGAACTCGTTGCCCCGCACGGTGAGGTCCCGAACCGGCCCCGACTCCCACCAGTCGGTGGCGTCGCCCGAAACGTAGACAGCCGCCATTCCGGTGCGTTCGAACCGGTTCTCCTCGATGAGCACCGGGCGGCGGGTGGTCACGAGCACTCCACGCGTGGGCACGTTGCGAAAGACGTTGCGGACGATGTGCACGGTCGGGGTCCTGGTCACGTTCTCCACCGCGGCTCGTCCCGCCAGCTCTCCGGGAAGCGTGGAGCCGACCGTCAGCGTGATGGTCCTGAGAGGACCGCCGTGGTCCCGGCCGCTGGGCTGACGCACCCGCTCCACCGTCGCCAGGGCGATCGGCCGCAGCGTCTCGCGGTCGACGATCTCGACCTCGTCGCCGACTGAGAACTGGGGCATGCCCGCCGTCTCCCGGTGTGCGTACTCCAGTTCCACCGTGCGCGGGGTGGGCTGACCGGCTACGCGCAGATAGGTGCCGTGCACGTTGACCGGGTCGTCGTGTGGCCCGTCGAAGAGGCAGTCACGCACGACCGCACGGCCGGAGCAGCCGGAGAACTGCACGAAGTCGGCGAAACCCGCGCTGTGCCGCCCGGTGCCGGGTGGTGACCTGAACTCGCATCTCTCGATGGAGATGTCACGGCTCGCCTGGGCCACGACGCCGAAGCCGTGCAGGAACCGAAACCGTACGCCGGACAACGTCACGCCGGTGCTGTCGAGCACGAGCCCGCCTGGATGATCACGCGTCGTCAGCCGCATCTGGTAGACGAGGCCGAGGTCAGCCGGTTCCTCGTCGTGGTCGTACACGATCCGGATCTCGCGCCGACCCGCCGCCACGATCTGGTGGACCCCGTCGAACAGGGGGTTGGGGGCACGGCGGGTCCGCCCGGCGGCCGGGTCGTGGATCTGTGAGTACTCCAGCGCGTCGTGACCCTCCCAGGCGTACGTTCCCGAGCCGAGGAGCTCCCCGTGCCAGCGTACGGAACGGCCGTCGACGGAGAACAGCGTGGCCTCGGGCACGCTGATCACCCGGTACGCCCGTCCTGCCGCGAGCCCGGCGTCCACCACCGTGGCGTCGACCACGGTCGGGACGGCGAAGTCGAACTCGAGCCCCTCGATCCGTACCCGGCGAGAGTCGATCACGGCGAAGGTCGTCTGGAGCCCGTGCAGGACCAGGCGGGCGCCCGCGCCGGAGATCACGAGATCGTCTGCCGCCTCGACGAGCAGGGCGATCGTCTTGTCACGTACGCGCGGGTCGTCGCCCACGGTATTGGAAACGTACAGCTCACGTCGTTGCGCGGCGTCCGGCCAGAGGTGGTATTCGCCCGGGGGGAACCGGAGCGTCGCCGGACCTGCGTGGGCCGCGGCCGCCTGGAGGGCCGCCACGACCGAGGGCGCCGCGTCGCCTCCCCCGTCGGGGACCGCGCCGAAGTCGGCCACGTCAAGCGATGTCCTCACCGGCCGGCCCTCTCCGTGGAGCCGTCCGGGACGAGAGGAGGGGACGCCGCCAGCGTCTCGGGATCCACCAGGACCCGCCCGCCCGCGCTGAGGTCGATCCGGCCTTCGCGTCCACCGGCTCGCACGACGACCTGGGTACGGCCGGCCGGCCGCCGAGCGCGCAGCGCGATCTCTGTCGCCCGCACCTGCCCGGCCTCGGTGTCCCAGGCCACGTCCACCGCGACCCCCGGTCGGGCGACGATTCCGCGCACCCGTCCGCTGCGCCATTCCGGCGGCACGGCCGGCAGGACGGTGATCTTGCCGTCGTGGCTCTGAACCAGAGTCTCCGCCACCGCCGCGACGTAGCCGAGGTTGCCGTCGATCTGGAACGGCGGATGCGCCCCGAAGAGGTTCGGGTACAGCCCGCCGCGCTCGCCCGCCGATTCCATGGGCGCCGGGCGAAGCACCAGGCCGAGCAGCCGCGACACCCTCGCGGGTTCCCTGAGCCTGGCCCACAGCGCCAGCTTCCAGGCGAGTGACCAGCCGGTGGAGTCGTCTCCCCGATCGTCGAGGGAACGGGCCACGGCCGCGGTGAGCCGGGGGTCGGCCGGAGTGTCCCCGGGATAGGCGAACATCAGGTGGCTGAGGTGCCGGTGCCCGCGTTCGGCCCGCGGCGCGTCGTCGATCCATTCGCGGACGAGGCCGTCACGGCCGGTGGCCGGCTCCGGGATCAGCGGCAGCACGGCCCGGGCCGCCGCGACGACCGGGTCGTCCGTGCGGTGGAGGCGCCGCGCGAGGGCGGCCAGCGCCGTGAACAGCCCGGAGATCAGGGTCAGGTCCATCGTCGAGGAGCGGCCGACCGCGACGCTGTGCCCCTGCGGCGTGAGGTAGTGGTTCTCCGGCGAGGTCGAGGGCGACGTACCGACGGTCCCGTCGGGGTCCCTGACCAGCCAGTCGAGGCAGAACTCGGCGGCCCCGCGCAACACCGGCCACGCCCGCTCGCGCGCGAAGCGCTCATCCGCGCCGAAGCGCAGCCGCTCGGCGAGGAGCCAGCTCAGCCACACTCCGCCCATCGGCCAGAACGCCCAGGCACATACAGCGAAGACCACCACACCACGGGCAGGACGCCCGAACCCACCTCGCGCTCGAGCCACGGACCTTCAGATCAACACGGCGATCGGGTTCTCGCACCCAACACGGTCGGTCAGCCTGCCGGTTGCGACGCCGAGGTCGAGCACCCGAGGGCCGGGCGCGGGCTCGAGCGAGGCCTGCGGCGGGGGTCTGCCATTCCAGTCCCACGCGGATTACCGTGGAGAACAGGAGTGAGTCATGGCCCGAGTGCTGGTTCTGACCGGCGATGCGGCGGAAGAGCTGGACTCCATGTACCCCGTCTTCCGGCTCCGGGAAGGGGGTCACGAGGCGGTCGTGGCCGCCCCCACCACGCGTCCGCGTTCGCCGACGTGCAACCCGAGGACTACCAGGCGCTGGTGATCCCGGGCGGCCGCGCGCCGGAGTACATCCGCACCGATCCCGACGTCGCCCGTATCGTGCACTACTTCTTCGAGCACGGCCTGCCGGTGGGCACGATTTGCCACGGCCCGCAGGTGCCGGCCGCGCTGGGCCTGCTGCGCGGCCGTACCACGGCGGCGTTCCCGCCGTTGAGGACCGACATGGAGATGGCCGGCGCGACCTTCGTGGACGCCCCCGACGTGGTGGACGGCGCGATGGTCTCCTGTCGTGGCTGGCCGGACCTGCCTGAATGGTCGCGTGCCTTCATGCGCGTGCTGGAGGGCGCGAAAGTGTCGTTGTGAGGAGATTCGGTACGCGCCCGCCTTCCGATCCGCCGCGCTCCAGCAGCCAGGCGCTTGACCTGGGAGTCCAGACTTCCCATGCGAGCCGTGCGCCGCCCCGCAGCGTCTATTGTTCGAGGGACTCGGCCAGGGCGTTGCTCGTGCCCCTCGGTATCACCGTGCTGCTTGACGGCCCAGCTCCTCGGTGGTGGGCCGTCGCGCTCGCGGTCGCCCTGATCCCCGCGGCCCTCGTCGCCGGCCTGTCAGGCTGGGCGCGTGTTACCGCACGGGGACCTGGAGGTCACGGAAGGTCCCGATCTTCACTTTCATCGTCGCCACACCCTCGGGCAGCGCGAACAGGTTCCAGAACACCTTCTCCGCCCCGGGCCCGAACTTCTCCGTGCCCAGCCGCACGCCGGACAGGTCCGTGCAGGCGCAGTACGAGTCCACGTTCCCGCCCTCGGCGGGCACCTGGAGGCGGCCGGGCAGATACTGACGCCTGGCGGCCACGTCGGTCAGCGTCACGTTGGTGGCCGCCTGATACTTGAACGACATCCAGTCCTGCGCATGGTGCAGCTCGTTGAACCAGGTCTCGGCGGCGCCCTCGTTCTTGATCCGGTAGGTCAGCAGGCCGAGGCCGCCGGGCAGCCGCCGCAGCCCCGTCACCTCCATGGAGATCGGCTGGCCATCCGCCTTGCCGGTGGCCGTCAGCCCGGTCGCGCCCGGGGCGGCGGACGTGGTGGACGTGGTGGACGTGGCCGGCTGCTCGGAGGCGGCCTGCGGCTTGGCGAACGTCACCGTGACCCGCCGGTTGCGCCGCCTGCCCTCGTCGGTGTCGTTGCTGTAGAGCGGCTGGCGAGAGCCGTACCCCTTGGCTCGGAACCGTACGTCCTGCCTGGTGACGAGCGCTGACAGCGCCTGGCGCACGGCTGCGGCGCGGCGCGCGGAGAGCGGGTTGTTGATGGCGTCGGTGCCGGAGGAGTCGGCGTGCCCGTCCACCTGCACGGAGGGGCCGAGCGAGGCGTCGATCAGCTTGGCGGTGCGGGCCAGCACGGCCTTGGCTCTGGGGGTGAGCATGGCCTTGTTCAGGGCGAACAGCACGTCCGACGACAGGTTGACCTGGAGATCCGTGCCGGTGTCTGCCGTCTCTTCCGTTTTGTCGAGCGATTCCGACGGGGTCACGAGCCGGCGGGTGACGGTGGTGACGGGCTCGGCGTCCGGGTCGGGGATGGTCATGCCGGGCGCCGGGACCGGCGGGTCGTCACTGATCGGCACGTCAGGCATGGGCGGGCCCACCGGGGTGACGACGGTGGCGGTGCTGGGGTTGCCCGACGGGGCGGGCATGACCGCGTACACGGTGATCGACTGTCCCCCGTCGATGAACATGCCCAGACCGTCGCGGTCCTCGTCGCTGCACAGACACGGGAAGTCGGCCGGCTTGTACGGCAGGATCCAGGTACGGGCCTGCGCGTCGAGCACGCCGATGCCGGATGCCCAGCGGATCTGCCCGAGCGGGCGCGTGTTGTCGCCCATCTGGCCCGGCCACGACAGGTTCGCCTCCGTGCCCGTGTTGGTGAGCCTGAGCTGGGCCACCAGGTGTTTGCCCTTGACCCGGTTCAGACCGACGACCGCGACCGTGAGCTCCGGGGTCTTGGTGCTTCGGGTCTCCGCCAGCGCGGGCCGGGCGTCCTGACCGGACGCGCTCGGGGTGGCGGCCGCGGAGGTCGAGGGCGGCGCGGTCGAGGGTGCCGGCGCGGCTGATGGCGCCGCCTCCTGCGCGGTGCATGCGGCGACCATGAGGAGGACAACGAACGGGACGACGCTCCGGGGGCTCACCCGCACGATCCTGTCGTACTTTCCGACCGAAAGTTATGTTTTCGGACAAACCAATGCGGCTTGTCGTACGAAGGCGCCATCGGGAGTTCCAAGATCCGAGGGCAGCGAGACGCTCCGCTGCCGACGGCAAACTCCGCAGCGTACGGCGCGCATCAGGGTCGTGGGGGTACCGGACGCGAGAACAGCCGTCCCCCAGGGGTCACCAGGCCCCGATGGTGACGGCTGCCGGAATACGGGCGGCTCCGTGTACACCGCGAGACGGCGATACCGCTGGGACACCGCGATCTGACCGGCAGCCCCTCATCGCGCCCATCCCCAGTCCCCGTTCCGCCGGCTTGCGGAATCATGCAGACCGCGCAACTCGTGCGCGAACCGCTGGATTGGTCCCGCATCGCAGTCCCGTTGGCATTCACGGCGCCCCGTGTTGTTTGTTCAGCACATCGCGCCCTCGCTGGACAAACCAGGCTGAACTAGCTTTTGGTCCTGCGAAACCGCCGATCAAGAAGACATCTTGACCAGGCGCACGGATACCCGAGGTAGGGAGCGATCGTGTCCATCATCAAGCGAGCCGCACTGGTCTCCACGGCCGTCGTCGCCGGAATCGTCACGCTGACGGCCGTCGCGCCGCCGCCGGCGTTCGCGGGAACCGCGCTGTTGAACGGCGCGGTGATCAACGACAGCGCCTACCCCGCGACGGCCATCAGGAACTGGTGCCTCAGCGGCGGCTCCACGGGCACCTTGACGACCACCAGACCGACCTGCGGCAGCGACCAGGCATCCCGCGGCCTCGCCCCGAGGGGCGGGCGCACCCCGTCCAACGAGGACTGGGACGTCGTGCAGATAGACGCGGGCTGGTGTTACTACGTGAAATTCGCCCTGCCCGGCCAGCCCGACAACCACACCAGGTACGACCGGAGAGGTAAGTCGATGGCGTACGTCAAGGTCGAGGACTTCGCGGCCGCCCACGTGGTGGCCCAGTCCACGAGTACCTGCCCGTGATCATCCGAGCATGACGCGGCCGCTTCACCGCGGCCGGGACCGCCAGTCCGGACTGGGACGTACCACGGTTGATGTCGCCGTCCCTGCCGCGTTCTTGTCTCGAAGCCGCGACCAGAACGGCCCGCGTCGTCGACGGCACCGCGCCGCGGGCCCGCGAACGCCCGTGGCACGGGTGCTCATGGCCTGACCGGGGTGGCGAGGTAGTCGCCGTGCTCCAGGTCGTCGAGCAGCGTCGGGTGGGTCGGCGACCAGCCGAGCGACTCCCGCGTGTAGGTGCTGGAGACGGGCCCGTCGAAAGCGTGGGAGAGGGCCATGAACGGGCTGACGAAGTGCGTGGCGGCCTCGCCGGGAGTCAGCGAGACCGCCGGCAGATCGAGAACCCGGGCGATCGTCTCCGCGATGCTCCTGAAGGCGACGCCGCTCTCGGCCGCTCCGTGCAGCACGCTGCCCGCCGCTGCCTGCTCCAGCGCCAGGCGGAACAGGACCGCGGCGTCGAGCCTGTGGACCGCGGGCCACCGGTTGGCGCCGGCGCCGACGTAGGCCGAGACGCCGGTCTCGCGCGCGGTGGCGATGAGTTGGGGGATGAAACCGTGGTCTTCGGGGCCGTGGACGGTGGGGGCGAGGCGTACCACGTTCGCGCGTACTCCACGGGTGGCGAAGTCCAGGCAGGCTCGTTCACTGGCGATACGGAAGGCGGCGATCCCGGCCATGTCGGGCTCGTCCCGCTCGGTGCTCACCCGGCCCGCGGGCAGGACCAGCGTGCCCGAGGTGACGACGAGCGGCTTACCGGAGCCTTCCAGCGGCCGGCCGAGCGCCTCGATCGCGGTCGTGTCGCGCCGCATCATGTCGTCGAGGTCGGAGAAGTCGCCGCCGTACGCCATGTGCAGGACCCCGTCGGCGGCCTCGGCGCCTCTGCGGAGGATGTCGAGGTCGTCCAGGGAGCCGGGGTGCGGCGTGGCCCCCAGTGACGAGAGCCGGGCGGCGGCGGCTTCCGACCGCGCCAGACCTGTGACGGTGTGACCGGCCGCGATGAGCTCGGCGACGACCGCCGGGCCGGTCTGGCCTGAACCACCGGTGACGAAGACATGCATGAGGACTCTTCCGCTTGGTGTCAGTGACTGGCACTACTTAGCGCCAGTCACTGACTCTACACATAATGTCAGTCACTGGCGCAACCTGCGGTAGTCTCGGGGTGTGCCACGGAGCGGAGCAGAAGCGCGGCGCCGCCTTCAGCAGGCGGCACTGGAGCTGTACAGGGAACGCGGGTTCGACCAGACCACCACGGCCGAGATCGCCGCACGCGCCGGGGTCAACGAGCGCACGTTCTTCCGGCACTTCCCCGACAAGCGCGAGGTGCTCTTCGACGGCGAAGCCGACCTGCGTGACGCGTTGACGCGGGCGGTGGCGGAAGCGCCCGACGGATTGCGGCCGTTCGAGATCCTGCTGCGGGCCTTCAGGCAAGCCGGGCGGATCCTGGAGGACAACCGCCCGTTCTCAGAACCACGGCTGGAGGTCATCGCCGCCACACCCGCGCTGCGCGAACGCGACCTGGCCAAGGCCGCGCTGCTCACCGACGCCCTGGCGGAGGCCCTGCGGCGGCGCGGCGTCGCCGACCGGCTGGCCGCCCTGGCCGCCCAGACCGGCTGGGCCACCTTCCACCAGGCGGCCCGAGCCTGGATCGACGACCCCTCGAAGAGCCTGGACGCGCATCTCCTCCAAGCTTTCGACGACCTCCGCGCGCTCACCAGCCGGTAGAAGACTTGCGTGGCGGTCAGCGTGCCCGGCGGCGGGCGGCGGGCGGCGGTATCGTGCTCGTGGGTGATGCGGGCTGGGGTTTCTCGGATCGTCCTCCCCCTGGAGGCCAAGGTGCCTGTTCAGTCCACGACCTGGACGTCCTTCCAGAAAGCGACCCGCCCGCGAACCATCTCGGCCCCCTCCCTCGGCTCGGGGTAGTACCAGACCGCGTCCTCACTACGCACGCCGCCGCTCTCCAGCGTGTAGTAGGACGCTTGCCCCTTCCACGGACACATGGTGTGGGTGCCGGACTCACGCAGCACGTCATCGCGCAGCGTCTCCCGGGGAAAGTAGTGGTTGCCTTCGACGACAACCGTGTCCTCGCTCTCGGCGATGGTCTGATCGTTCCACACTGCTCGCACGAGACCCATGATCTCTGACACGAAGCGGCAGTGACCTGCGGACACACCGGTCTCAGCCCGATCGTCGCCCTTCCACGACAGACGAACCCAGCGCACCAGCCGACACCCCGCGCCTACGCCTCGGCCATGGACCGCGCCATCGCCTGACTTCGCCTGCCTTCGCCGAACACGCTCGGGCACGCTTTGGCCTTGGATGCAACTGCGAGAAGAGGCCAAGAACCCGAGATGACCACTGACGAGCGGACGTCGTGGTCTGCCCGCCATCCCTCCATCAGACGACGAGACTCAAGACCGGGACACTAGGCGGCGGTCGTCTCGGCCGCGGCTTCCGGCGTGCGGGATCTCACGAGGAATCCGGCGGCGGCCGCGGTGAGGAACATCAGGATGCCGTACGTCGCCGCGGGGACGGCCATCTGGGCGTTGTTCAGCAGCGCCGGGCTGAGCGCGACCGCGATCGCGAGGGTCGCGTTGTGGATGCCGATCTCCATGCAGGAGGCGATGGCCTGGCGACGGCCCACCCCGGCCAGGCGGGGAGCCCAGTAGCCGACGGTCAGGCTGACCACGCTGAACAGGGCCGTGATCAGGCCGACGGAGCTGATGTAGCCGCTGAGGTTGTCCAGCTCCTGCAGGAGCGCGCCGAGGATGACCAGGACCAGGACGACGGCAGAGGTGATCTTCACGGGCGTGCCCATGCGGTCGGCGAAACGCGGGGCGAACGCGCGTACCAGCATGCCGACCGCCACGGGGACCAGCACGATCGCGACCACCTGCAGCGTCTTGTCGAACTGGAGGCCGAGCGTGCCCGCGTTGCCGAAGTAGCTCAGCGACAGGTTGGTGACCAGGGGCAGCGTGAAGACGGCCAGCACCGAGTTGATCGCGGTGAGCGTCACGTTGAGCGCGACGTCGCCGCCGAACAGGTGGCTGTAGAGGTTCGCGGTCGTGCCGCCCGGCGAGGCGGCCAGCAACATCATGCCGACGGCGAGGGCGGGCGGTAAGCCGAAGGCGAGCACGAGGCCGAGGCAGACGGCGGGCAGGATGAGGATCTGGCAGGTCAGCGCCACGACGGTGGCTTTGGGGTAGGCGAGCACGCGGCGGAAGTCGGCGACCGTCAGGCTCAGGCCGAGCCCCAGCATGATGATCGCCAGAGCGATGGGCAGGAAGACGCTGGCAAGGGCCATGGAAGGGCGAGTCCTCTCCGTGCCGGAAGGGCTCGTTGACCCGGGTCCCGGGCGCCTTCCGTTGATCGACGTCGGCTGCAGACCCCCACCATGTGGGATCGCCGGCCAGATGGGAAGAGGGGCGGAGCGACGAATCCTCACCCCCGGGTGGCACGCCGCCGCCACCCGGGGAGCCCGGACTACTTCCCGTGCGGGTCGGACGCGTTGAGCATCTCCACGACCTGCTCGTAGTCGCCGCGCGCTTCGCCGTAGCGGAGAAACTTCACGCGTTCGACCTGGATCTCCTTCGCGTCGGGCGCCGACTCGAGCAGTGCCATGACCTCGGCCACGAACTCCTCGAGCGGCATCGCGTGCTCGCTGTCCTCCTGGCCGGGCAGCAGCGAGGTGCGGACGGACGGCGGCTCGAGTTCGACGATCTTCACGTTCGTGTCGGCGAGTTGCAGCCTGATCGACTCGCTGAGCATGTGGATCGCGGCCTTCGACGCGTTGTAGCTCGGCGTGATCTTGAGGGGTGCGAACGCGAGACCTGAGGAGACGGTGAGGATCGTGGCGTCGGGCCGCGTCTGCAGATGCTGGATGAACGCGGCGATGAGGCGGATCGGGCCGAGCACGTTGGTCGTGATGACCGCCTCGGCCGAGGCCAGGAAGGCGTCGGGCTTGTGCCAGTCCTCGACGCGCATGATGCCGGCCATCGTGACGAGGACGTTGAGGTCCGGGTGCCTGGCCAGGACCTCCTGGGCGGCGGACTCGATGCTCGCGGCATCCGCGGTGTCGATCCGTACGGTGTCGATGCCCGGGTGCTCGGCGGCGATCTGATCGAGCAGGTCGGCGCGCCGGCCGCCGACGATGACGGTGTTCCCCTCGGCTTGCAGCGCGATCGCGAGGGCCAGGCCGATGCCGCTCGTGGAGCCCGGGATGAAGACGGTGTTTCCGGAGATGTTCATGCTCCAAGGTTTCCTCGCCGGCCGGCGCCGGTGCAGAGAGCGGTTATCGGGGGATCGACGATCCCTGGCTCACGGTCGTCGCTCCTCGGGGCACGGGCAGATACTGGACACATGGACCGTGCAGCACTCGCCGACTTCCTGCGCCGCCGTCGTGAGGCGCTGCGGCCGGAGGACCTCGGGCTCCCCCCGGGAGCGCGCCGCCGTGCCCCGGGCCTCAGGCGCGAGGAGGTCGCGGGACTCGCCGCGATGTCGACCGACTACTACACACGGCTCGAACAGCAGCGCGCCCCGCAACCCAGCCCGCAGATGCTCGCCTCGATCGCCCGGGCACTGCGGCTGACGGTTGACGAGCGCGACTACCTGTTCCAGATGGCGGGGCAGAACGCCCCGGCGTCCGTGTCCGCCGCCTCGCATGTCGCTCCAGCGCTGCTGCGCGTGCTCGACCGCCTCAGCGACACCCCGGCGCTCATCCTGTCCAGCCTGGGCGAGACGCTCGTGCAGAACCGGATGGCCGACGCCCTGTTCGGCGACAAGTCGGGCTACACGGGTCTCGCCCGAAGCGAGATCTACCGGTGGTTCACCGATCCTTCGGAGCGGCTGCGCTACCCGGCCGACGACCGTGACCGGCAGAGCCGCGCCCTGGTCGCGAACCTGCGTGCCGCGTACGGAACCATGGGCCCGCAGTCGCGGGCCGGAGAGTTCGTGCGGGCCCTGCGGAAGGCCAGCGCGGAGTTCGCCGAGCTGTGGGAACGACATGAGGTCGCCAGGCGCTTCGAGGACCACAAGACGCTCATCCATCCCGAGCTCGGCCCGATCGAGCTCGACTGTCAGGTGCTGTTCACCGAGGATCAGTCCCAGGCGCTGCTCGTGCTCACCGCTCCTCCTCGCAGCGAGGGCTACGAGAAGCTGCAGTTGCTCGCGGTGCTGGGGCACGAACGGTTCCCCACCGACAGCCCCTGACGGCGCGGCCAGTTCCCTTCCCCGCTTCCTCCCCCACCGGAACGGCCCCGGTACGGTGCTCGCCGCGCGGGCGCAGCCCGGACCACACGAGGACCACGCCGAGGAGTTGCCGCTGCCGGGTGAGCCGCCGGGTGAGCCGCCGGCCAGCACGACGGACACGCCGTTCGAGCCCGCCACTCGCCAGCCGCCAGCCGGGTGTTGATCCCGATCTCGCCGTGCGAACCGTCATTGACGCCGGATGCTTAGGATGGCGTCGGCCATGGTGCGGGCCGGCGTGCGTCACCTCATCGTCGTGCTCACACAGGCCGAGGCGCGCGAGCACGGCACGTACAGGAGCCGGTGGTGGGGCGAGCCACCACCGGCGTGGCAGGGCATGGCAGGATCGCGCCATGTCCCTCAGCGTTCCCCGCCTCCGGATCGGCTCGACCGAGATCATCGCCCTCGCCGATGGCGAGGGCCCGTTCTTCTCCCCGCGCGCCGAGGCCTTCCCCGAGGCCACGGCCGCTCAGTGGGCCGAGGCCGACCGCTACGACCCGGGCGCGGTCGACGCCGAGGGCCGCTGGCGGCTCCAGTTCCGCGCGTACGCGATCCGCAGCGACAAGGGCCTCACCATCGTCGACGCCGGGATCGGTCCGGCGGACAGCCCGGCCGGCTCGTGGGCCCCCGTCCCCGGTGCGCTCCCCGAGTCACTCGCCGCCGCGGGCATCGACCCGGCGGAGGTCGACACCGTGGTGCTCACGCATCTGCACACCGATCACGTCGGATGGGCGGTCGTGACCGAGGCGGCCGTCCCATCAGCGGGCGGCGCGGCGGACGGCAACGCTTCGACCAGCAGCGCGGCGGGCGGCTCCGCCGCGCCCGGCAGCGCGACCAGCGACCGCCGCCCCTACTTCCCGAACGCCGAATACCTGCTCCAGCGGGCCGAGTTCGACGCCCTCGACGCGCTCAACCCGCAGCTCCGCGAGACCCTCACCGACCCGCTCGCGGCGGCCGGCCGGCTCCGGCTTCTCGACGGGGACACGCCGCTGCGCGCCGGGCGCACGGTCGCCACGCCCGGTCACACGCCCGGGCACCAGAGCGTGCTGGTCGCCGACGGGCGCGAGCTGGCGCTCGTCACCGGCGACCTCCTCGTGCACGCGCTCCAACTGCTCCACCCCGAGCTCGCCTACGCGCACGAGATCGACCCTGAGGCGGCCAGGCACTCAAGGAAGCGCATGCTCGGCCGCGCAACCGCCACCACGCTGCACCTGGCGACACCGCATCTGACGGAGCCGTTCATCTCGGCGTGATCGCGGCCGTCCGAGCCGTTCGGCGCGGGACAGGCCGCGAGGGCATGCGGACTTCCCGGTGATCGAGACCGTGCCGCTCAACCGGGTGTACGTGCTGGTCTTCGTCGAGCACGGCCATCCAGCACAACGGGCACCGGCCGCACCAGTCCCCGGCACCGACGTCCGCCGAAAACCCGTCGCCACAGGCACGACCAACGAATACCACCACGCCGCGTGACTACGTCTTCGAGCGGTACACCGGCGCGTACGGGTGGCCTGCCATGGACACCCCCTATGCTCGGCTCTGATCGTCATTGGAAGGCGGGTCAGCCGGGGACGGTCACGACCTGGCCGCCTTCCACCGCGCCGGTGAGCAGGGACGAGGCTCCGTCGCGGTAGGGTTCTGGCGGACTTTCTTCAAGATGGACGGCACGTGTGAGTAAGGCTAATGAGCTGATCGGCGCGGCGATGGAGGCCCTTGCCCGCGAGGATGAGGCAGCCTTCGACTCCGCCGCCGCCTTCCTGGCCGACCGGGACGACGCCGATCGCGTCCTGGTGGAGGTCGTGACCCGTGCGATCTCGGGATTGTGGCGGAACGGCTGGCAGCCCGCCGACGTGGTCAGGATCGCGGCCAGGCGGCTGACCGACTGGCACGGGCGGACGGCGGCCGACCTCATCGCCTGGGAGATGCGGGCCTACCCGCCGGCCACGGTGGATGAGCGCTGGCGCGACCAACTCGCCGGCCTGGAGGCCACGGTGTGGTGGACGGGCGGCTACCTCGCGGCGCGGCAGGCACGCGACGGGGCCAGCCGACTGGTGACCGTCTCCGGTGGGCTGGAACTGCTGGGGTTGCTGACCGGGCTGCCGCGGCTGGAGTCGTTGAGCCCGCGGCCCGGGGCCGCTCGCCGTACGGTCCAGGCACGTCCGCACGCGGTCAGCGAGAAGACGTTCGCGCGGGTGCGGGCGCTGCTGGCCAAGGCGGAGTCGACGACGTACGAGGCGGAGGCGGAGACGTTCACGTCGGCGGCACAGAGCTTGATGGCGAAGTACAGCATCAACGCGGCGATGCTGGAGGCGCAGCCAGGCGGAGGTGAGGCCCCGGCGGGCATCCGGGTCGGCATCGACGCGCCGTACGAGCAGTCCAAGGCCGTGCTGCTCAACCTCATCGCCGAGGCCAACAGGTGCCGGGTGATCTGGTCGAAAGAGCTGGGGTTCGCCACCGTGCTGGGGTTCTGGGCGGACCTGTCCTGGGTGGAGGTGCTGTTCACCTCGCTGCTGGTGCAGGCGCAGACCGCGCTGGTGAACTCGGGCACCAAGAAGCACGGCACCGGCCGGTCGAGGAACAAGACGTTCCGCCAGTCGTTCCTGTCGGCGTTCGCCTCCAGGATCGGGGAGCGGCTCGCCGAGGCCACGGCGGGTGTGGTCGCGCAGGAGAGCGCCGGCCGGGGCACCGACCTGGTGCCGGTGCTGGCGGCCCGCGAACAGGAGGTAGAGCAGGCGGTCGAGCGCATGTTCCCGAACCTGGTGTCGCACGCGGTCCGCACGTCCTGGGATCGGGAGGGCTGGGCGGCCGGCCGTACCGCCGCCGATCAGGCCAGCCTCGGGGCCCGAGACCGATAGCGCCTGTATCTCTGATTCTGGGGATGTCTTTTCCCTGGCGGTAGCCATCCAAGGACACGACGACACGGATCCGACGAGACAAGGCTGAATGCTGAGCTTGAGAAGCTCTCGCGCCCGCTCCTGGCGCACTGGCTCATGCGCAGGTCGGCAGGAGATGCGGTTGTGTCGATCCCGAGACCGGACATCAGCGAGGGACGCAGTGTTCGCGCCTGTCGGTGGCGCACCCGCCAGAGCGGTTACGCCGACCGCGAGGAAGCCGAGACCGCCGACAAGGCGCTGGTAGGCGCTGACCGCGACGGCGCCGGGACCGGATACACCCTCGAGCAGTGGCTGACCACCAAGGATACACTGTGGCCGTCGCCCAAGCAGGGATACGCCGCTACTTCGTCCCCCGCCTGGGACGGATCCGGCTGCACCAGCTGACCTCAAGCGACGTCAACGATCTCCTCGCGGCGCCGGCCGCGCGTCCCTCGCCGGGCGGCCGCCGGTTGTCGCCCGCCACGGTGGTACGCATCCACGCCACCTTGCGGACCGCGCTGAACGCGGCGGTGCGCGCCCGGCTGATCCCGCTCAACCCGGCTCACAGAGCCAATGTGCGATATCAGCGGGATGCCCGCTCGATGATCTCCTGTTCGGTGAGTGGATCGGCGGGATGATGGCTCAGGCACTGTCGTGCCCGGATGAGCACCTCGGGTATGCCTTCGCTCGCGGCATAGAACTGCCCGGTCTCCAGTCGTCCAACTCGGTCGGCGTGGCCTCCGCGGGCTCGCGCCAGCCCTTTGACCACCTCGATCTGCGTGGGGCTGTTGATCCTCCCGATGAACTGCGTTGTGGCGTTTCCCGCGATGTGGTTGTGCAGGCCCCGCGGTGTCTGGGTGGCGAAGACAAGGCCGAGGCCGTACTTACGCGCCTGTGAGGCCAGGGTCAGTGTGCTGGCCAGCGCTTCGGTCTTCGGTGTCGCCGGTACGAGCGCCTGCGCCTCGTCCATCACGTACAGGCCATTGAGGGAGCGACCACGAGCCGGATTCCGCTTGATCCAGGAGAACAGGGCCATCTGAAGCTGGCTGACGAATCCTGGTCTCGCCTCATCACTTAGACCGATGAAACTGATGACGGAGACGCGTGCCCGCTTGCCCGTGGATGGGCTGAGCAACTGCTCGGGGTTCGCCGCCTCACCGCGGCCCGCGAAGAGGGGGTCGTTGATCGTCGCGGCGGTGAGGAGCTGTCCCAGTTCGGCGGCGATCTGATCCGCGCGGTCGATCTGGCTGACTTCCAGCGGCAGGGCGGCGAGCAGACCGAGAAACGCGGCGAAGTCGCCACCGCCCGAGCGGGCGAAGTAGCCCAGCACCTGGCGGAGGATGGCCTTCCCCTTACGCGCCTTGGCACTCGTCCCGTCCACGCTCGCCCGAGGGGCGAGCGCTTCGACAGCCAGGCCAAGCGCGGAGTCCAGCTCGTCACGGTCATCGAGCACTGGTGCGAAATCGGGGAGCGGCTGGAAGGTCAGCGGGCGTCCTCGAGAACGTCCCGGAGTCCAGATCACGACCTCAGTCTCGGCGAAATAGCGAGCCGCCTTGCCGGCGTCCTCGTCGCTCCAACCATGAGGCGGGCTGGGCCAGGGATCACCCAGCCGGGCAAGGTCGTTGTTGGAGTCGAGCACTATCGACGACACCCCGTGCAGCGCGCACTCCTCGATGAGCCGCCGCAGGAACACGGTCTTGCCGGAGCCGGATCCAGCGAACACGGCCGTGTGGCGGGTGAGGGTGCTCAGCTTCAGTTCGAGATCGGTGCCGGTATCCAGACGCCTGCCGACCGGGATGACCGCGGTGCGGCCGTCGGCGGATTCCAGGAGGTCCCTTGCCGACCGTTCGGATCCTGTGGTCGATGGCTGAGGCGGCGGTGATGGATCGATGAGTGTCAGCGCGCCGAGCAGGCTGGTGAACAGCTCGGTATCACTGGCCGGGCGGCGGGCACGCAGCCAGTTCTCGAACTCCGGGTCCTCATCGGCTGCCATTTGCCGCAGCGCCTCGAACACGCGCAGGTCGTCACCCCGGACGGTGAGTGATTGCCCACCCCACTCCTTGAGCTGTTTCAGGCGAGCTTGAGTGGCCGGCCCATCCGACCATGCGAGGTTGCGGAGCACGACGAAACAACGGTCGGGCGTCTCCGGGCCCAGGCCGGACGCCGTGATGCCGTCGTTCAGCCGTTTGAGTGCTGCGATGTGGTGCGGCGCGCCGATCATCCGGAACGTCCAGTGTCGCTGCTCCTCGGAATCGGGGTCCAGTGCCTGCCGCAATCTCGCGTGCAGGCTGGGGCGGCGGCCCGGAGGCGGATCGACGGAGAAGGCTATGCCCGCTTTGTCCTGCTCTTTGATCCAGGCGTTAAGACCGGCGGCGAGCAAGGGAGGCGCGAGTTCGTCTTCCCGTTCCGGATCGAATGCGTTCGATACGTCAGCCCCTCCGCGCAATCCGGCGAATCGCGCGTCGAGCCGGGCCAGGTTCGTCTCCGGCACGGAAGGAGCGGTCTCGACGAGAGATGTGACAGCGGGAGCTGGTTCTTCTCGATCGAAACGTTCCAGCGGACGTACTTCGCTTTCTGCCCGGCATGTCGCAACGTGTGCGCTGATGAGCCGTAGCAGTGTCCTGGGAGTGTGACCAGGCGCTGTGGCGAACGCGGTAGGAGCGATGGGCCAGGCGGGGCTGGGCGCGGTGAAACCCGCGTGCGCGAATGCCACGGCGAACCTTCGCTCGATCAGGACTTGCGCGATGTCCGCGCTCGCGATGGTGGTGAGGATCAGGGCTGGCCGGAACCTGTCCTGTGCCGTTCCGATGGCCCGATTCCTGATCAGATTCCACGACGAGGGCAGGCAGGCCACCAGACAGAGCGTTCTCTGAGTGGCGTGCACCAGGGCCATGAGGCCGCTCGCGATCTCGTCGATCACATCTTTCCGCGGTTCGGCATCAGGCGGCAGCGCGGCGGAGCCCGTGGCGGCGGCCACGCGGGAGTGCTCGAGGAGCGCGTCGATCTGATCCACAGCGATGACGCTGGGGCCGGTCAGCGCGAGGATCATCGACAGCTCGACCGCGATGTCGTGCGGCTTCTTGACTCCTCGGCCCATTCCCCAGGCCTTGCGATCGCCCTCCTCGGCTTCCTCGGTCGACATCAGGTGATCGTGAGCGACGTCGAGGGCCGGACCCGAGGCGGCGGCGTAGAGGGCGAGCGCCCGGATGGTGTCGCGGCACCGCAGCAACTGCCGGTTCCTGGCCACCAGCCCGTTCACCAGAGCATCGAGGTCGCTGCGGGTGATACCCGATTCACGATCCATCGCTGCCCTGATCTGGTCATCGGCTCCCGCGAGGGTGGCCAGGGCGCGCAGGGCCACCATCGCCTGGCTCGGAGTGTCCGGGCCTGCGACCGACCGGCCCAGGTCCTCGACCATCGCACTCGTGGTCCGATGCCAGAAGTCGTCTCCCGCGCTGAAGTCCACGAGGAAGAAGTAGCCGCCGGCCTGCGCGATCTTGCTCCTCACCCAGCCGAGGAGGTGAGTCTTGCCGGCGCCTCCCTCACCCTGGATCACCACGCCGAGCGGGCTGGTCCGGGATGCGACGGACGCCTCATCGATGCCGTCGAGGATCAGCTGCTCCGCCCGCGGATGCATGCCGTCGACGTGGAAGGGGGGCGGGTTCCAAGCATGCTCGGCCGTTGTCGCCCAGTTGAGGACTCTGGAGATGGCATGTAGCGCCCGTTCCTCGTTCTCATTCATCGGGCCTCCATCGCCAGCAGGTGCTTGCTCACACCGCCTATGACGACGGCCGCTTTCCTGTCCTCGTCGGTCAGGGTCTTCTGGTCCGCTTCCGGTACCAGATGAACATCCGGGAGCTGTTCCAGTTGCCGCAGCGCCTCGTCGACCTCCTCACGGGAAGCGTCTCCCAGTTGTGCTCGCAGTTGTGTCAGGAGCACCCAGTCCTGCGGCTCGCGAACCAGGTGCCAGTAGGCGTCGCGGATCGCCTTGGTCAGATCGCCCGAGGCCGCGGCCCCGCCTTCGCGGGCCTTGACGACGAACTCGGCCAGGCTCAGGTCGGTCGCGTCGAGGTATCCCTTGATCACACGCAGGACACCGTAGAGGGTGCGGCCGAGCGACCCTCCGCGTTCCGGAGCCGAGCCTTCCAGCTCTGCCACGCACCAGGCCCAGCCATCCTCGGTGAGCGTGTGGTGGTAGGACCTGCCCAGCTTCTCGCTCGCGACGAGCGCACGCTTGTTCACACGGCGCCGCGGCTCACCGTCGAGTGCGTCCCCGACGTGGGCACGAAGCTCCGGGTTGGACGCCGTCCCGCCGAGCGTCATCAGACCCAGGAGCAAGGCCCGCTCCCGGGTTCCGAACGCGGTGTTCTCCATGGTCAGCTCTCCTCGGATCGATCGTCCACAACTTTGCTGAAGCTGGTCGCGATGAGTTCACGACGGCCGTTGACGTCCATGAGCGTGCCAACGGCACGCACAACGGTTCGGTTTCGATGCGCATCGACGGCTACGTCGTAGGCCGCCTCGTCGGGCAGGCGCACCCATATGGAGCCGCGCGGCTCGTCTTCTCCGATCGACACCTGGCCACGTACGTGAACGCGGAACCGATCCTCGCCCCCGTTGTCGAAGAGAGTGCCGATGAAGCCCGTGACCGAAGCGCTTTCGCGGTGGAGACGCCGAAGCCTATGGGCGACGCGGCGCAGCAACGTCCCGCTCTCGGCCTCGAAGACCACTGTCTGCGCGGGCACCTCGGAGGGCAGCGCTCGGGCCCAGCGGAAACCGACCTCGAAGCGGGTTCCGGGATCGGGTCCGGCGAATCGGGCGAGCGCGACACACAATTCGGCCGACACGCCGTCCCGGACCATGCCGTCGAAGACGCTGATGTCGCCGGTGCTGTGTACCTCGGCGCTGGCTTCGCGCAGGAGCAGCGTGGCACGTTGGAGCAGGGTCAAGGTGCGGCGCGCCAGCGGAGGGTCGTCGGACTTTTGCTCTTGTAACGGAATGCGTACGGTGAGGAGGTCTGCAGACGGCACGATTGGCCCGATCCATACGCGAGCGAGCAGATCACGCACTGCTTTTGGTGCTGTACCGTCGAACACCGGCCGAGGACCGCTCAGAGCGGCACGAGCCGCCGCGCTCAAGGCGGCTTGGGCGCTGTTGAGAGCTGTGACCGCGTCAACCAACCCGAACTGCCCATTCATGGGGACGATGGGTGCGCGGTACCACTGGACATCGGCCATGGGCGAGCTGATGTCGGACGCAATGTCCTCGGCAGAGCGGCCCTCCACCCTCGCCAGCAGCGAAAAGATCTCTCTGAGCCGCCGCGGCCCGTCAGCCAGATCGTCCGCCCCCGGCACCAGGATCTCGTGATCGCCGTCATGCACCCAGACAGCCGCACCTCTCCAGCCCTCCGGCTGGCGAACCCAGCCAGTAGAGGCCAGATAGCTGCTGACATCGGAAACCGACACACTCCTCATCACGCGAGCAACCCCGTGGGCGCCCCGACGAGCTCGCGTAACGCGCGGACCGTGAGAACGTTCCCCAACGGCACCTGGATAGGGACATGCCGTTTGGTACTCGGAGAGGCGACGGGTTGCTCACCCTCGAACCCGCGGTAGTAGCAGAGCCGGCTCAACGTCAGCCCTTCGGTCTCCACACGTGCGTAGCGGTCGCTTTCCGACGGGACCACGACGAGGAACAGGTAACGCGGAACGAGAAACGGACCGGCGACGAGCTTGTTGTACTGCACCTCGTTCAGTCCGCGAAATTGCAGATCCGGGCCCTTGCACAGCGGCGCCGACCATGACTTGACCTGTACCTCGATAGCAGGCGAGGCAATATATCCCGTCCTTCCGGGATATCGGAAGCCCAGGTCGATGCCGTCATAGTCGAGATCGTCCTGATAGACGAGAAGACCCGCAGCCGAAGCAAGTACCCTCACGTAGTCTTCAGCGAACTTGCCTTGATGGTTCCGCTGGTCCAGCACGCAGTCTCCCTCACCACCGACCGCCCGATCCGCACGCTAGAGAGTATCTTTCACGCAGCCAAGGGGGAGGGAGGTTTCGCTTTGGCGACGTATGAGACACGTCTTCCTCCGTCCTTTTACGGCCACCCTGAATATGCGAATTCGTTCGGTGCCGAGCCGCAGTGACATGCCATTATCTGAAGTCAGGCGTACCGCCTGCGACCGCACCCGCCACCGTGACGTCCGCCGCAAGCGTCACCGCCTCGGTGTGCACGACCCACGGCCTCGCCCGAGCCGGGCACAGCGCGGGTAGGAGGATCGTCATCATGCGCCATACCTCCGCGTACGCGCCTACCGGGCGGCCTCGGCCAGCAGCGCGAGCTGCCAGCCGCGAAGGGCTGCAGCGTAGCTTGCGGAGGATCTTCCAGCTCGTCAGCTGGGCGTTCGCCCGTTCACCGGGTC
Source organism: Nonomuraea sp. MTCD27 (assembly GCF_041950495.1). NCBI lineage: Bacteria > Bacillati > Actinomycetota > Actinomycetes > Streptosporangiales > Streptosporangiaceae > Nonomuraea > Nonomuraea sp. MTCD27. The sequence goes on from NZ_JBGNUW010000029.1 coordinate 43,610, forward strand.
CCCGGAGCTTGGCGTGGGAGCGGTTGGCCTGCTTCTGGGATTCGGGTTTGTTCTTGCCCTTGTACGGGGTGCGTACCGGGCCTTCGGCTCCTTGGTACGCCTTGTCGGCCAGGGTGATGATCCCGGCCTGCTCCAGCGCGCGCAGGATGCCCCAGATGGCGGCGCTCAGGTCGTGGGCCTTGCCGGGCAGCGCGCCAGAGGTCCACCGGATCGTCCCGTTCGGGGAGGCGATGACCTGGGCGTTCATCGCGAACACGCTCGCGCGCTCTTGGAGCGGGCCAGTACCGCCGCCGAGGGCGACAGCTTCGTTCTGAACGGGCGCACCTACCGGCGCGTCACCACCCCCCACGACCGGCACAGCCAACGCAGCCGCGGCTATCTGCCCGTCCGAGTCGTCGATGAGACATCAGGCCAGATCATCCAAGCTCAACTCTTTGTGACCACATTCAGTTCTGAGGAGGAGGTTGTTCGGCGTGTCGCGGCGATGGCCGGGGCTTTGGGTCAGTGGCAACGCATGTCGAACCCGGCTTCGTGGCCTCCGTCGAAGAATTCCACGATGACGTCCTTGGAGTCGTCTCCTCGCCATGACCCGCTCGGGTTGACGTATACGGTGCCGGAGAGCTCTCCGCCCTCGATGCCCTCGACCGTGACGGACTCGTAGTAGCGGGCAATCTCGGCATCGGACAGCTTCGTGACCAGGGCCAGGTGGACCAGATAGTCGCAATGGTTGCTGTTGCCCGACAGAAGACCCACCACGCTCGCCTCGGCCCGCAGATCATGCTCGGTGTCGGGTGGAAGGGAGAGCATGCTCACCCGCTCGTGCAGCCGGGCCAGCTTCTCGTCGTTGCGCCACTGGGAAACGTCGAACACCAGGGTGTAGGCGACGATCGAAGCCAGGAGCGCGAGACACACGAAGAATGGCCACCTCCTCCGCTGCTTCGGTAACGCCTCCGAGGCTGTTTCGGTCAGCACCATGCCATTCTCCAGAGCTCGTCGGGTGATCACCATTCAACAATACGGATCGCTAATTGCGCCGATGCTAAGAAAGCGCTGGCGAGCCTGCTGGGCGGGATCCCGCCCGTCCTCTCAGGTCAAGACATGGCCGCGTTGTTATCGGCTGAGCCTGCGAGCTTTGTTCCCCCACTGGCGATCTGGGCCACTCACCGGCGAGGGGGTCACGGTGGACACTGGGCATACCCAGGCTCACGATGCTTGTGCGCGCAGCCGCTGCCCGCATGGCCTGAAGCTTCTGCTCAGCGGCGGCGAGAGTGCTCTCGATCGCGGAGACTTCACCGAGCCAGCCTTGATCCTTGGCTTCGGAGAGGCGGTCGATCGGGTTGGCGCGAATTTCTTCACGTCGAGGCATCTGAGCTGGATCAACGCGAAGAAGAGCACAGCTGACACAGGCTTCTCTGAACTACGGTCTTCTGCTGGGTCCGCACCACGTTAACGAGGTCGTCGGCCAGCGGAGGGCTGCTCGACCCTTGGCCCGCCCGTGTGCGGCATCTGGACGTAGCCTTCGGCAGGCACGGGAAGCGCCTCGACGCATGCCGTCGAGCAGGCGTTGACCAGCAAGGGCAGAATGTCAGCGCCCGACGTCCATAGGGAGATCCAGACCTGGCGGAGGTTCACGCCTTCGACGTGCTGATCGCAAACGCTGCACGTACGGATGGCGGAGGCACCCCATACACCGGGGTCTAGGTCTTCGAGGCCAATGTCTTGGGTGCCTGCCGCTACGGCCGACAACAGCGGAAAGGGCGGTCGCCGCTTGTAGTTACCGTAGAGGGCGCGGGTGCTCACCGTGCTGCGCTGTAGGTTGGGGCACCGGGTGATCTCGTACGGGAACCAGTGCAGGCGGTAGGAGGTGTACGGGGTGAACTCCTCAAGGCTTCGCATAGCGCCGATCTCAGGCGGGATACGCACCAAATTGCTGCCATAGAGCACGAGGTGTTTCACCGAGGTGAGTTTGGCGATGGTTGGCGGGAGCGTGACGACCTGGCGCCGCTGTTCCGCGGTGAGTTCGACCAGCGGCTTGAAGACCTCCCTTCCGTCGGCTGCTGCCTCTTCAATCAGCTCGAGAAGGCGGATCCATCCGGATGCCGTGGTGTCCTGGCGTTCTCGGTGGAAGCGGGTCGTTCGCTGCGGCTTGGTGCTGGTCTGCTCGATGCACCCGCAGAGATCACGAGGCGAACCTTGGCCGCCGGGACCAACGGCCTCAGCCCAGCGATTCGAGAACACCTGCGGCGACAACTCCTCACTCATCCGCTCACAGTAACGTCACAGCAGGCGAGTTGTATGTACGACTTCGGTGCTCAATGATCTTTACTCCTGGCGGTAGGCATGCCGAGGCCGACGACTGTTCGCTGGTGGGAACGCCGGTCGATCTGGGCAAGTTTGTCTTCTGCGCCGACGAGGCTCACCTTGAGTCCTACTACTTCCCCGAGCCAGCCTTCGCGTTCGGCCTCAGCGATGCGGGCGACGAGGTTGTCACGGATCTCCTCCAACCGGCCGCGCGGAGAGCGAGAGCCGCTCCGCCTGCCACCTCAGTACTGTGACTTCGCATGACCGACACCGAGATCGAGATCACCGCAGACCTGGTCCGCGACCTGCTGCAGGATCAACATCCAGACCTTGCAGGGCTGGCCATCCGCGAGGTGGCGGGTGGCTGGGGCAACCAGATGTGGCGTCTCGGGGACGAGTTGGCCGTGCGCATGCAGCGCATGGACCCCACCCCGGAGCTCCAGCTCAAGGAGCGGCGGTGGCTACCCGTGCTGGCCCCGCGCCTGCCGCTCCCGGTGCCGACCCCGGTGCGGTTCGGCGAACCGTCCGCGCGCTTCCCCAAACACTGGACCGTGATGACGTGGGTTCCCGGCGAGCCGCTGGACCACGGCTCGATCAGCCGCGGCGCCCACGCGGCCGACACACTGGCGGGCTTCCTCCAGGCGCTCCATGGGGAGGCGCCCGCCGAGGCCCCGGCCAGTTCGGACTTCGGCGCTCACCCCAAGAGGTGCACGGGCGGCTTCGAGCAGTTCTTGCAGGCCATTGACCCCGACGCCGTCGGCGATGTCCGCGCCGTCCGGGCCGTCTGGGCCGATGCCGTCGCGGCCCCCGAGTGGGAAGGCCCGCCGGTGTGGGTGCACGGCGACCTCCATCCCGCCAATGTCATCGTCTCGAACGGAACACTCTCGGGCGTGATCGATTTCGGTGCCTTGTTCGCCGGCGACCCGGCGTGGGACCTCGGCGCCGCGTGGGTGCTGCTGCCCGCGGGCGCGGCCGCACGGTTCTTCGACGCGTACGCGCACGCCGACGAGGCGACGATCCGGCGCGCCCGCGGGCTGGCCGCTATGAAGAGCCTCTTCCTGATGCTCATGGGGCAGAACGGAGATCGGGGCCTTCCCGGCGGTAAACCGAGCTGGCGACCTGCAGGCCGGGCGGCACTTGATCGTGTTCTGAAGGGCGTTTGATGCACACTTCTTGAGCCTGTTCTCGATCTTGGTTGAGGGCCATGTCCCGGATGGGCCGGCAGGCAAGCTGATGCCGGTCGATGAGGTCGGCGGGGAGCGAGCCGGCAGCACCAGCCAACCCGGCAAGCCGGGCATGAAGCGACCACAGCACCATGAGCAGCGATCATGCCCACCAGAACGGGAACGCCGAACCCACCCCAGGCCAACCCGATGGCCGAGTTCCGGGCACCTGCAAGGTGACCGTGGCCGACTCCCGGGAGGCCGCGCGGTCGGTGGTGGCGCAGCTGGAGAGGCAGGTGCTGCTCGCATGCTCTCCAACGACCCGCACCCGCTCGGTCCCATGTGGGCGAACTGCCTGCCGATCCCCGGCGCCCAGGCGCAGAACAAGGTGCCCGAGGCCCTTTGACCCCCGCCGCTAAGCGGAGTGGCGCGGGTAGCTAACGCGCAGCACAGCAGCGGCCACGGCTGCCGCCAGAACGATGGCGCCGGCCAGGATCAGCGCCCGGTGGTAACCGTGGCGCAGCAGCGGGGCCACGACCAGGGGACCGAGGATCTGGCCCATGGAGTACCCGGCGGTCAGCAGCGCGACGGAGCGGGGAAAACGCAGGCGGGCGCCCGCGTCCAGGGAGAGCGTGCTGACCCCGATGAACGTCGCCCCGAACAGCACCGCCGCGACGAGCGCGGCCGTCACCCCCGGCACCAGGGCCGGCAGCACGATGCCGCCCGCCTGGATGACGAGGGCGGTGAGCAACAGCCCCGGCACCGACCAGCGGCGCCCGAGCCGGGCCCACAAGGCCGCGGACGGCACGGCCGCCACCCCGACCAGCACCCAGGCGCAGCTCCCCACCCACCCGGGGCTCGTCTCCTCGATCGCCGCCGCCAGGAACGTGGCCGCGACGATGTAACCGACGCCTTCGAGCGTGTACGAGGTGAACAGCACGGCGAACCGACCCCGCAGCGCCGCTCCACCGGCCTTCACCCCACCGGACCTGGCGGGCGTGGCCGGCGGGGTCTCCGGGCGCAGGTTCCATGCGGCGGCGGTGAGCAGCGCGACCAGCAGGGCCGACGCCCACCAGGCCGCCCGCCAGTCGGCGGCCGAACGCACCACGAGCACGAGCAGGCCGGACAGCGCGATGCCGCCCCCGACGCCTCCGAACGCCCAGCCCGGCAGGTGCGTGGGATGCTCGCGCAGGTGGCTGAGCAGGGAACTGGCCGCGGTGACGAAGATCAGCGCACTGCTCACCCCGGCGATCAGCCGCAGCGTGATCCACACCGCCGCACCGCCGGTGAACGGCATCGCAGACAGGCTCATGGTCAGCACGACGAGGCTTGCCCGCAGCGGGGCGGGCCTGCGGATCAGCGCGGGCGACACGCTGCCCGCGAGCGCCCCGAGGAGATAGCCGACGTAGTTGGCCGTCGCCAGGTTCGCCCCGGTCGTCGCGGACAAGCCGGCCTGGGCGTGCATCAGGGGCAGGATCGGGGTGTAGACGAACCGGCCGATCCCCATGCCCGCGGCGAGCGCCGCGGCTGCCTGGCCGACGTGGACCCAGGGCGAGCGGAGCGCAGCCGCACCGGTCCGGACCGGGAGGGCGGCGGTCAGGGATCGTCCGGTCATGGGCAGATCACTCGAAATCGGGCGGTCATGGTTTCATGGTGCGCGCTTCCCCTGGCCGGCCGCCACGACCGGCGTCCTCCCTGGTGGTAGGCACAGCCTCGCACCCAGGCTCGTAGAGCTTCGCAAGACTTCGCCGCGGTCGCCGAAGAGCTGACCCCGGTCGGCGCCGCCCCGCTGCCGCGCACCACAGAGCTGCCGGCCGCCGCCGACAACCTCCACAGCCGGGTCCGCCACCTGTCCGGATCGGAGCCGCTACGGCTCGGTTACGCCAACTGGCTCCCTCCTGACCTGACTGCCCGTACCGCCCGCGATGGCCAGAGGAAGCAGCGCGGACCGCGGGCCCGGCTCATCGGCGCCGACCGGCGTCAACTCGCCGAAAGGCCAGAACACCCCCGCTACCCCGGACCTCGTCCTGCGTCCGTCGTCACGCCGGAGCTCCACTGGGCCTGGTCCCCGGTGTGGCGTCGCGGCGCCACCCGCCCCTCCGTCCTGGCCGTCGCCGAGGCCCTGGGCGACGAGGGGACTTCGGCATCCAAAGCTCGGACGCCCGGCTGCCCCCTGGCTCCCCGCACCGCCGCTGACCTGCGGTAGGAGCCTACGCCTATCAGGTAGGAGAAAGCCGATCCTGGCGCGGGCGGCGTACGCCTTTGACTTCCCTTCTCCTGCCGTCTACGTTCACCCAAATAGACGACCGGTTGTCTACTAACTCTTCAAGGAAGGTCATCATGAGTTCTCAGAAGGTCGCCATCGTCACCGGCGCCTCGCAGGGCATCGGCGCCGCCGTCGTCGACGCCTACCGCAAGCTCGGCTACGGCGTCGTCGCCGTCTCGCGCACGATCGCTCCCTCCACCGACCCGAGCGTCCTGACCGTCCAGGGCGACGTCGCCGACCGCGCCACCGCCGAACGCGCCGTGGCCGCCGCCATCGAGCGCTTCGGCCGGGTCGACAGCCTGGTCAACAACGCCGGCATCTTCGTGGCGAAGCCGTTCACCGATTACACCGTGGACGACTACGCCGCCGTCAGGGGAGTCAACATCGACGGTTTCTTCCACATCACCCAGCTCGCCATCGAGCGCATGCTCGCTCAGGATGGCGGCGGTCACGTCGTCAGCATCACCACCAGCCTGGTCGACAACGCCGACGCCCGGGTCCCGTCCGTGCTGGCCAGCCTCAGCAAGGGCGGCCTGCAGTCCGCCACGAAGTCCCTGGCCATCGAGTACGCCAAGCGCGGCATCCGCGTCAACGCCGTCTCGCCGGGCACCATCAAGACGCCCATGCACCCGGAGGAGACCCACGAAGTCCTCGCCGGGCTGCACCCGGTGGGCCGGCTCGGCGAGATCAGCGACGTGGTGGACGCGGTCGTGTTCCTGGAGCAGGCCCCGTTCGTCACCGGTGAGATCCTCCATGTCGACGGCGGCATGAGCGCAGGACACTGACCATGAACACCGACACCGAAGCGGTGCTCCGGGACGTCCTGGACCGGTGGAGAGCCGGCGTCGACGCACACCGGCCGGAGCAGGTCGCCGCCCTGTTCACCGAGGACGCGATCTTCCAGGGATTGCGCCCCTACAGCGTCGGCCGGCCCGGCATCGCCGCCTACTACGACTCGCAGCCGCCCGGGCTGGCCGCCGCCTACCGCATCGTCGAGACCCGGGCCCTCGCCGACGACCTCGTTCTCGGCTACCTCGCCGTCGACTTCACCTTCACCGACCGGCCCACCCTCCACGTGTGGCTCAGCGTGCTCGTGAAACGGACCGAAGACGGCTGGCGCATCACCCACTACCAGGTCTCCCACCTCGACTGAGGACAAGCGATCGCAGCCGGCTGCGCGAGCCTCTCGCATTGCCGGCATTTCCTACCAAGCGCAGGAGGCGCACATCATGGACATGAAGCTAGAAGTGGTCGTGGTACCGGTCGCGGACGTCGACCGGGCCAAGGACTTCTACACGGGACTGGGCTGGCGGCTGGACGCCGACATCGCCACCGGTGAGGACTTTCGGGTGGTGCAGGTGACTCCGCCCGGCTCGCCGGCCTCGGTCATCTTCGGTACGTCGGTCACGTCGCAGACGCCGGGCTCGGCGCAGGGCCTGCACCTGATCGTCGACGACATCGCCGCCGCCCACGACGAACTCAAGCGGCTCGGCGCCGAACCCAGCGAGGTCTTCCACGACGCCGGCGGCGTCTTCCACCACGCCGGCACCGACGCCCGGATCCCTGGCGCGGATCCGCAGCGCAGCAGCTACGGCTCGTTCCTGTCGTTCAGCGACCCGGACGGCAACGGCTGGGTGCTGCAGGAGGTCACCACCCGGCTCCCGGGACGGGTGGACCCGTCCGCCACCACGTACGCCTCCACCGCCGACCTCGCCGCCGCGCTGCGCCGCGCGGCCGCCGCGCACGGCGAGCACGAGGCGCGCACCGGCGCCGAAGACCCCAACTGGCCGGACTGGTACGCCGACTACCTGGTACGCGAGCAGGCCGGAAGGGAGCTGCCGGCATGAGCGAGAACACCTACCGCGGCTCCACCCATCCGGCCTCCGCCGGCCAGGGCTCCACCTACCGGGCCTTCATCGTCACCGGCCAGCGGCAGTTCACCCTCGTCGAGCGCGAGCGGCACGAGCCGTCACCCGGTCAGGTGCGCATCCGGGTCGAGGCCTGCGGCATCTGCCACACCGACGTCCTCGCCGTGGAGGGGCTGCGGCCCGATCCCTCGGCGCCGATCGTGCCCGGCCACGAGATCATCGGCGTGATCGAGGCCCTCGGCGACGGGGTCGATCCGACGTGGCAGGTCGGCGACCGCGTCGGCGTCGGATTCCTCGGCGGCCAGGACAACACCTGTCAGGCGTGCCGGCGCGGCGACTTCGTCAACTGCTCCGACCAGCCGCAGACGGGCACCGGCATCGACGGCGGCTACGCCGAAGTGACCTACGCGCGGGCGACCGGCCTCGTACGGATCCCGCCCGGCCTCGACGCTCTCGCCGGCGCGCCACTGCTGTGCGCGGGCCTGACCATGTACAACGCGCTGATCTCGGCCTCGGCGCGGCCCGGCTCACTGGTCGCGGTGCAGGGCATCGGCGGCCTCGGCCACCTCGGCATCCAGTACGCCCGCGCGCTGGGCCACCGGGTCGTCGCCATTGCCCGGGGCACCGCCAAGGCCACGCTCGCCGCCGAACTCGGCGCCCACCACTACATCGACAGCACGCAGACCGACCCCGGCGCCGCCCTGCGCCAGCTCGGCGGGGCCGCGGTCATCGTTGCCACCGCCGCCTCCGGTGCGTCGATGTCGCCACTGCTGCAAGGGCTCGGCCGGCGCGGCGAACTGGTCGTCGTCGGAGCCGCCCCCGACCCGATCCAGGTGGCCACGAGCGACCTCATCTTCGGCGAGCACGTCGTGCGGGGCAGCCTGACCGGCACCGCGATCGAGAACGAGGACAACCTGCACTTCACCCTCGACCACGGCATCCGGTCCCACAACGAGGTGTTCCCGCTGAGCGAGGCGCCCAAGGCCTACCAGCACATGATCAACGGCGACGCCCGCTTCCGCGCCGTCCTCGACCCCACGGCATGAGACACCCATCGCTGGACGGAACGGTCGCGGTCGTCACCGGTGGCGGTGGCGCCACCGCACGCGCGGGCGACCAGGGCGGTCGCCCTGGTCGCCCGTGGCAACCGGCGTCTGCGCTCCCATCCCGTGAACACGTTACGGCCTGCGTCCGGGCATACCACCCAGACGCCGCCTCCACCGCCGCTCGCACCCCGCGGGGTTCGGCCTGAACCCTGATCACGTCCGCCACTGCATGACCAGCTGCGTGTGGCGCTTGCGGAATACCCGTCCCACGGCAGGTTCGGGGACCGCGGCGCCCGCCGGGTAGAGGGTGAAGCCGGGCCCGGGGCGGTGCCGCCGGTCACGGTCCCAGGTCAGTACGTGATCATGCAGCCGGCGGGCCAGATCGGCGCCCTGCGGGCCGTGTCCGTAAATGCCGAATTCATGCCGGACCTTGCCACTCTGGTCGTCACGGTGGGCCTCGCGGGCCGTGAGATAGGCGAAGCTGTCGGGCGCGATGAGTGCCGGGCAGAACCAGCGGGCGGCGGTGCGAACGAGGGCGCATTCACTGGCGGGGTCGCGGTAGATGAGCCCGAACAGATCGTCCTCGGTCACGATCCACAGGTTCAGTGTCTCGAACGACTCATGGCTGTCGACCGTGACCCCCGTCCACAACTCTGTCCGGTCCCCCTCCAGGGCACGGTTGAGCGCGGCCTCGTCGAGTTCAGGTCCGCCGTCGATCGTCAACGAGACGGCACCGCCGGCCAGTTCCGCTTCCTGGGACCGGTGGGCGCCCTCGCCCTGCAGCGCGACGAACCCGCACACGGTGGGGTCACGGCCGACGAGCCGATCTCCTTCCTGGACGAAGGTGATCGACCTGGTGGTCGACTTGAAGATCAGCGGAACGACCAGGCGACCGCCCGGTGCGAGCAGTTTGCCCCACGGGCAGTCCCAGACCCCGACCGTCACCAAGATGGCGTCGAACGGGCCAAGATCGTCGACCGCGTGTTCGGCGTCGCCGAGAACGACCTGTACCTGCGGGTAGCCGGTCTCGGCGAGGAATCTGCTCGCACGTTCGCACACCCATGGATCGATATCGACGGTGACGACGTGCCCTTCCGGTCCCACGATCTCGGAGATGACGGCGGCGTTGTAGCCACCGGAACCGATCTCCAGCACCCGGTCACCCGACCCGATCCGTGCCGCTTCGATCATCTGCGCCTGCAACCAAGGGGCACTGACAGAGCTGGTGGCCCGCCCGCGCTCGTCGAACCGGGTCCGGATGACCTCGTGGACCGCGTCGGCGGCCTTCAGACTCGTGGCTTCCGGGCCGAAAACCTCACGTGGGACGTTGAGAAACGCCGCCACCACCTCGTGATTGCGCAGCTTGCCAAGGTCGCCGCCACCATGTCATGGGACGTACCGAAGTCGCGCAGCGGTCCGGCGGGCCGATGCCCTGGGGGCTCGCCGCCGTCGCATGATCGCTCATGTACGTGATATCGGCCCTTTTCACGTACCTGATCACGTACGGGCTTGCCGACCGGTCGGCCGCTCGTGACGTGGGGGCGGCAGGGGTTCTCTACTCGGCATGCTCGACTGCGGCTTTCGGGAGTGCGAGCAGCACGAGCACCGTGATCAGGTAGAGCCCGGCGGAGACGATCAGGACGATGCTGAGCGCGTGACCGTAGTCGGCCGGCACCGGCGCTCCGGTGGCTGACCCGGTGACGGAGGTGAAGAAGATCGTGCCGAGAACGGCGATGCCGACGGCGCCGCCGATCTGGTTGACGGTGGAGAGCACCCCGCCCGCGGCGCCCGCGTTGCGTCCGGGGACGCCTGCGAGGACGACGTTGACGAGAACGGGTGCGGCGAGACCGAGCCCGAGGCCACCGATGAAGAGCGCGAGGGCGAGGAGCCAGTATCCGGGATCGTTGCCGTCCTTGACGATGTACCACAGGACGAGTTGGGATGCCGCGATGGTGAGCGAGCCGGCGATCAGGAGCGTTCTGCCCGCCTTGGCGGCGAGCGCGACGCCGAGGCCGGAGGTGATGATCGAGCCGAGCGCGTACGGGAGGATCACCAGGCCGGTCTCCCATGCGGTGCGGCCGGTTCCGTTCTGGAGGTAGATCGAGAGGGTGAGGAAGTACGACCCGATGCCGCCGAAGAAGAGCACCGAAGCGCTCAGGCCGACTGCGAAGGCGCGGATTCTCAGCAGAGCCGGGTCGAAGACGGGTTCGTCTCCGCGTCCGGTGAGGCGGCGCTCGTGGGCGAGGAAGATCCCGAGCACGATGATTCCGGCTGCGAGGAGGGCGTAGCTGGCCCAGGTCCATCCCCATGTCTCGGTCTGGACGATCGGCAGCAGCAGGAGAAGGATGCCCGTGGCCGCGAAAAGCGCGCCTGGGAGGTCCGGTCGCGCGGTCGAGGCGGAGCGGGACTCCGGCAGGACCTTCGCGCCGATGACGAGCGCCAGGATCGAGACGGGCACGTTGATCCAGAAGATCGTCCGCCAGCCCAGGTCGAACAGGTTGGTGTCGACGAGCAGCCCGCCCAGCAGCGGGCCGGCGACCGAGGCGAGGCCCTGGACCGCTCCGTAGGCGCCGAACGCCTTGGCACGCTCGCCCGGAGCGAATGACGCCCGGATGATCCCGAACACCTGCGGAACCATGATCCCGGCGGTCAGCCCCTGCCCGGCCCGCATGCCGATGAGCATCCCCGGATCGACGGCCAGCGCGCACAGCGCCGAGGTGAGCATGAATCCGGCCAGCCCGATCACGAACAACCGCTTGCGGCCGTACTGATCGCCGAGGCGTCCACCGGTGATCAGGCCCGCGCCCAGGGCGAGGATGTAGGCGGCGATCGTCCACTGGATCTGAGCGTCGCCGGCACCCAGGTCCCGGGCTATCGCCGGGGCCGCGACGGTGACGATCGTCGCGTCGAGAAGGTCCATGAAGGAACCGAAGAGCACCACCAACAGCGCCGCGGTCCCGCCGGCGCCGGCGATGGGTGTCGGAGAAGCCTCAGTGGTACGGGTGCCCCCTCCGGGGCTCGGTGAATCGGTCATGCGGGCCACCATCACCGGCATAGTTGCCATCGAGTGACCGCTACAGGTGAGAAAATCCGACAATCATGGCTGCTACCTCCGCGCGGACGCTCAAGCTGCTGTCCATCTTCGGGATCGGTGCGACCCTGACCGCCGAGGAACTCGCCTCCCGGCTTGGAACGTCAGTGAGAACCGTACGTCGCGACATCGATACGCTCCGGGATCTCGGGTACGAGATCGAGGCCGTCCGCGGAGCGGGTGGGGGATATCGGCTCGGTCGTGCTACCCGCCTGCCGCCGGTCGTCTTCGATGAGGACCAGGCCGTCGCCACGGCGGTCGCGCTCCAGACCGTGCCGACGGTCCTGTCCGGCATCCGCGAGAACGCGGCCCGTGCTCTCGCCACGCTGCACCAGGCGATGCCCGCGCGCAGCCGCCTGCACGCCGAAGCGTTCACCGTCTCATCAGCCCGCAACTACTGGGAGTTCCCCGCGCCACCGATCGACGCCGAGATCGTCCGCGCCGTCGGCAGCGCGATCAACCGGCGGCACCTCGTTCGCGTGGACTACACCGGCGACGGCGAACCCGTCACGCTCACGCTGGAGCCGCACGACCTCGTGGTCTGGGCCGCACGCTGGTATCTGGTCGCCTTCGACCCGGATGCGGACCGATGGCGCGCGATGCGCGTGGATCGCATCAGACCACGGATGCCCACGCACACCTCCTTCGACCGGCGTGACATCCCGCACGGCGATCCCGCCGCCTTCGTCATGACCGCGCACGACCGCGGAGACGCCGCCGCCGAATGGCCATGCCGTGGCTCAGCCATCCTCGCCCTGCCCACCTCCACCGTCGCCCGGTTCGCCCCCGGCGGATCAACAGTCGGGTACGACACCGAAACCACCTGCCGACTCACCCTCGGCGCATGGTCATGGCCAGGACTGGCAGGGCTGCTCCTCACCTTCGACGCCGACATCACAGACATCGAACCGGCCGAACTCAGGCAAGCCCTGCATGCCCTGCGCACCCGCATCACCAAGGGACTCCGACCGGGCTGACCTGCACATGTGGCATCCGTATGTCACCCTTCGCGCAAGATCATCGGCGACCGCACCCGGCCGCGGCGCCTCACCACATCGGCACCCCGGTGGCCCCGTAACGCTCCAGAACGGCTGCACAGCTTCTGCCCCGCCAAAGCCTCACCTGGCCGGACCGCGCCCTACTCCGCGCCCTACTCCGCGCCCTCGCCCGCCTACTCCCCCGGGCACTGCGCAACCACCGGATCGCTGCCGGCTGCACCCCGAGCCCACAACCGGTGAAGCCGTTAAGAAGCGGTACGGGCCGGGGACACGTTTGAGAGAAGACCCCCAGGACAAGGAGAGCGTCATGCCCCACTCCCCCGCCCCGCTGGCGAACGTCTTCACCATCGGCGTCCGCAACTTCACCGCCCAGCGCGACTTCTACCGCAGCATGGGCTGGCCGCAGGTGGTCGACGACGACAACTACGCCGCCTTCGAGCTCCGCGGCGCCGTGCTCGGACTCTTCCCCCTGCAGAACCTCGCCGCCGACGGCAACACCGAGCCGGCCCCCATCGACAACGGCATCAGCTTCACCATCGGCATCATGACCGACAGCGCCGAGGACGTGGACCGTCTGGTCGACCGCTTCCGCAAGGCGGGAGCGCGCATCACCAAGGAGCCGGAGGACGCCGAGTTCTTCGAGGGACGGTCGGCCTACCTGGCCGATCCCGAGGGCAACTACTTCGAGGTGGCCTGGGCAACCAGCGACAACACGATCGTGGCGGCGGCCCGCCGAGCGGCCGGACAATAACCGACCGCCGCACCGCGCGGCGCACCGACCGGCTCTGGTTGACGGCGTTGGCCTCCCGAATCCACCCTCGAAAGACCGTCACAGGACTGATCAGCGAGTACCGCAATGCAGCCTGATCGCCCTGCGAACGCCCAGCTCAGCAACAGCATTCACCGTTCTGGCGCCGCACAGGCGATACGGGGCCGAGATCCGGAAGGAGCATCCCGCCGGCGTCCAGGAACCACAGCGATCCGCAGCTGGTCGACACGCCGACGACACGTGCCGCCCCTGCGCCCTTGTAACCCTGTCGCGGCATGAGCCCACTTTTGAACGCGTTCAGCCAGGCGCGCTAGGCTTGTCCCACTCACCTTGGGAGAAGCCGGATGAAGATTGTGATACCCGGGGGAACCGGACAGGTAGGCACCATCCTCAGTCGCGCGCTGACCGCCGCCGGCCATAACGTTGTGATCCTGACCAGGCGGCCGGTGCGTGATCGCAACGTCCGCTGGGATGCCGAGACGCTTGGCCCATGGGCGAAGGAACTCGACGGCAGCGACGTAGTGATCAATCTGGCCGGACGCAGCGTCAACTGTCGTTACACGCCTGACAATTTGCGGGCCATGATGGATTCGCGGGTACATTCCACCCGGGTGGTGGGTGAGGCGGTCGCGGCCGCCGTACGGCCTCCCCGCGTCTGGTTGCAGATGAGCACCGCCACGCTCTACTCCCACCGCTTCGACGCCCCCAACGACGAGGCGACCGGTGTGGTGGGCGGAAACGAACCGGGCGTGCCCGGCTACTGGGCCTACAGCGTCGAGATCGCGAAGGCGTGGGAGCGGGAGCAGGAGCAGGCCGAAACCCCGCACACGCGCAAGGTCAGCATGCGCGCCGCCATGGTGATGAGCCCCGACCGCGGCGGCGTCTTCGACGTCTTGCAGCGGCTCGCGCGCCTCGGCCTTGGCGGCCCGATCGCCGGCGGCGCACAGTACGTGTCCTGGATCCACGACCGCGACTTCGTCCGCGCCGTCGAGTTCCTGGCCGACCGCGACGACCTCGCCGGGCCGGTGAACCTCGCCGCTCCCGTTCCTTTACCGCAGCGCACGTTCATGCGCGTGCTGCGCGCCGCGTGGGGTGTTCCGGTGGGCCTGCCCGCAACGAAGTGGATGGCCGAGCTCGGCGCGTTCGCGCTGCGCTCGGACACCGAACTCCTGTTGAAAAGCCGCCGCGTCGTCCCCGGCCGCCTGCTCGAAGCGGGCTTCGCCTTCGACCACCCGCAGTGGCCGGAGGCCGCCGACGACCTCGTGCGACGCCGGCGCGGCGGGCCTGGCTCCACCATGTGAGCCTTCGGCTCCTCCAGCGACTTCCTGGCCGCCGGTCGCCCCCTCTACGTCTGGCTCGTCGACCAGACCCGACCACCCGGCGAGGTGCCCACCGGAAACGCGCTGACCGTCCGGCCGGCCGGACACCCTCTCAGCCCTGGCCGATGACCGGTATTTCGAGCCGCGGTTCGTCCTCGGCGCCGCCGGCACGCGCGTCCGTACACGTCACCGAGCCTTCGCCCATGACAGCGACGCTCCGGATCAATGCGCCGCCGCGTGACTGCTGCCACGACCAAACCTCTCCGGCGAACCCGGAGGCGTCGCCCTCGGCGGCCTTCTTGATCGCCTCGCTCAGCTCGACCCAGTGCGGGACGTCCGGTTCCGGGCCGGGCGAGGTGAAGCTGGGGGCGGCGGCCACCTTCCGGTCGAACCCCGTGCAGGCGGCCCCGGTCGGGCACTCGTACGGCAGCACGCCGCCGGGCTCGACGGTGTTGCGCGGGGTCGACGCCGACCACGTCGAAGCGGTCACGTAGCCTCGACGTCTGCCGTCCGCGAGCTTGCGCCGTTCGAAGTGGCCGGGGGAAGGCATCTCGCTCTTCGCTGGTGGGCGTTCGGTGTTCTCCTTGCAGTGGGATGGACGGGGTAGTCAAGTCCGGTGCAAACTGATCCCCATGCACGATCATCAACCGCAACGGAATGCCGCTCTGCCGGGCGGTGAGCGACCGGCATGGGCGTTGATCGGCCCAGGGATCGCCGCGCTCACCGGCCTTTACCTGCTGACGATGCCTTTCGGGCCCGCAGCGCGGGTTTCGCTGCAGTCGGACCTGGCTTTGCCCGGCCAAACCGCCCTGCTCATGACTCTCGTTGCGTACCTGGTCAGCGCGGTAGCGGGTGGGGCGCTGGGCGTTGGCCTCGGTGGGCGTTTGCTGACGACGGTGGGCATGACGGCCACCGCCTTCATGATCATCGGTGTGCTGCTGAACGCGCTCGCCCCCGACAGCGGAATCTACGTGACCGGCCGGGTGCTGAGCGGGCTCGGTGCCGGTGGCGTGGTGGGGGCGACGGTGGCGGTCGCGCGGCGGGCGGGCCGCAGCCGGGGCGCGATGATCGCGATACTGGCAGGTCTCGGTGTCCTCGCTCTGATTCTTGGCCCGTTGATCAATCACGGGCTGTCGAGCGCGTTGTCGTGGAGGTTGGGATACCTCTTCACGGTGCTTCCTCTGGTCGTGGGGCTGATCGTCGCTGCTGTCAGCGGTTTCGTGCTGTTCCTGACCCGGCGACCCGCGCAACCGCATCCGGCCGGCCTGCCGTACCCACCAGCCGAGCAACGGCCTTGAAACGGCCCTCCGGAGACCAGACCGAAATATCGTCCGCGTAATTGGCTCTGGTGGGCGGAGCCGGCGGCGTAGATGGCCGCGCCCCGGCGGCGGGCCGAGCCGCCACGGCGCAGCCGCATCAGTGGGAGCCGTTCGCCGTTCTCCCTGACCACGGCCCAGTTCATGGGCCGCTTCCGGGCGCTGCGCGAGCAAGGGCAGCGCATCGGTGAGTCCATCCACGACGTGACCTTCCCCGCCACCACCGACCTCGGCGGCCACGCCGCGATCGTGAAGCGGCGGGGCAAGGACGGCGAGCCGGTGCTCTACGCCCTCATCTGGCGCGTACCAGCTCTTGATCCGGGGCCGGATCGTGCTGGATGCCACGCACGGCCTGCCGGCCCGGATCGAGCGGCACGAACAGAAAGGGTCGAACTCCCAGCAGCCCTTGGCGGCGATCAACAGCCTCTCGTATTTGACCAGGCCGCGTAACCCTCGAAGGACGTACGCCTCGACCGCTTAGACCGACATTATGTGGCGCCTTTTATGGTGTCGCCCGAGACCGTACTCGGGAGCGATTCCATGTCACAGCGAAAGGTGAAGCGCAGGCGCGCTGCCATGCGGCGCGCGGAGGCTCTGCGTCAGGAGCAGCGCAGGCGTCTCAGGCGCAGGGTCGGCTACGGCGCCGCCGCCGTGGTGTCGGTGGTGTTCGTGGCGATCGGGGTGCTGGCGTACCTGTCGGTCGGCAACTCCTCCCCGCCCGCCGCCGGGACCACACCGCCTTCGGCCTCCGCGACGGCCCGGCCGACGACCACGACCACGCCCACAACCACGACCACCCCCACGCCCACGCTCTCGCCGAGCGCGACGTCCAGCCCCAAGGCATCCCCCACCGAGAAGGGATAGCCACTCCGCGAGCCGTGACGGCACGCCATCAGCCGCCCATGGAGTTCCCGGCTTCCGAAGCTGAACTTGTCGTCGCGCCGTAGCCCGTGCAGGCAGGAGCCCTTCGCCAGGGCGGGATCGAAGCCCGCGCCGTGGATGAGTTGTGCGGACAGGTCCCATGGCGGACGGGCCCGGTCGATCATGGTGGCTCGACCGGGCTCGTCGGGTGGGGACGGGTCAGGCGAGGTCGAACCGGTCGAGTTCCATGACCTTGGTCCAGGCTGCGACGAAGTCCGTCACGAACTTGTCGCGGGCGTCCTGGCTGGCGTAGACCTCCGCGAGGGCTCGTAGCTGGGAGTTGGAGCCGAAGATGAGATCGACCGCGGTGGCGGTCCACTTCACCTCATCGGTGGCCACGTCGCGGATCTCGTACACATGGTCCTCGGAGCCCGAGGCCTTCCACCGCGTGCCCGGGGAGAGCAGGTTGGTGAAGAAGTCGTTGGTGAGCACGCCGGGCCGGTCGGTGAGGACGCCGTGCCGGGTGCCCCCGAAGTTGGCTCCGAGAGAACGCAGGCCGCCGAGCAGGACGGTCATTTCGGGCGGGGTCAGGTTGAGCAGGTAGGCACGATCGACGAGCAGCACCTCCGGTTGGGTCTTCTCACCGGAACTCAGGTAGTTGCGGAACCCGTCGGCCCGCGGCTCGAGGACCCGGAAGGACTCGACGTCGGTCTGCTCCTGGGTGGCGTCGGTGCGGCCCGGGCGGAACGGCACCGTCACCTCCACGCCGGCCTCGCGTGCCGCCTTCTCGACGGCGGCCGAGCCGGCCAGGACGATCAGGTCGGCGAGCGAGATCTTCGCGCCCCCGAGCTCGTTGAACTCGCGCTGGATGCCCTCGAGGGTGTCCAGGACCGTCGCGAGCTGCTCGGGCTGGTTGACCTCCCAGTCGCGCTGCGGCCGGAGACGGAGCCG
Organism: Nonomuraea sp. MTCD27; assembly: GCF_041950495.1. Taxonomy (NCBI): domain Bacteria; kingdom Bacillati; phylum Actinomycetota; class Actinomycetes; order Streptosporangiales; family Streptosporangiaceae; genus Nonomuraea; species Nonomuraea sp. MTCD27. Next base: position 61,559 of record NZ_JBGNUW010000029.1, read on the forward strand.
GGCGCCGTTGGCGCCGCCGCGCTTGTCGGTGGCCCGAAAGCTCGCGGCGGCGGCCCAGGCGGTGGAGACCAGCTGAGCGGTCGTGAGGCCGGACTCCAGGACCTTCGCCTTGAGGGAAGCGACGTCGGCGTCGCCCACGAGTTCGTGGTCGACGGCCGGCACCGGGTCCTGCCACAGCTGGGGCTCGGCGACCCACGGTCCGAGGAAGCGGGTGACCGGACCCATGTCGCGGTGCAGCAGCTTGTACCAGGCCTTGGCGAAGGCCAGCGCGAACTCGTCGGGGTTCTCCAGGAAGTGGAGGGAGATCTTCTGGTACGTCGGGTCGACGCGCAGCGCCAGGTCGGTCGTGAGCATCGTCGGCTGGTGCTTCTTCGCCGGGTCATGGGCGTCCGGGATGATCGCCTCGGCGTCCTTCGCGACCCACTGCTTCCCGCCGCCGGGGCTCGTGGTGAGCTCCCACTCGTGGCCGAAGAGGATCTCGAAGAAGCGGTTGCTCCACTGCGTCGGCCGGTCGGTCCACGTCACCTCGAGACCGCTGGTGATCGTGTCACCGCCCTTGCCGGTGCCGTGACTGCTCAGCCAGCCCAGGCCCTGCGCCTCCAGCGGCGCGGCCTCGGGCTCCGGCCCCACGTGGTCGTCCGCGATGCCGGCGCCGTGGGTCTTGCCGAACGTGTGGCCGCCGGCGATGAGGGCGACAGTCTCCTCGTCGTTCATCGCCATCCGGCCGAAGGTCTCGCGGATGAAATGCGCTGCCGCGGCCGGGTCCGGGTTGCCGCGGGGGCCCTCCGGGTTGACGTAGATGAGGCCCATCTCGGTCGCGCCGACGTTCGGCACCATCTCGTTGTCGGTGACGTAGCGCTCGTCACCGAGCCAGGCGTCCTCCGGACCCCAGAAGATCTCCTCAGGCTCCCAGACGTCCTCGCGGCCGAAGCCGAAGCCGAAGGTCTTGAAACCCATCGACTCCAGGGCGACGTTGCCGGCGAGCACGAGCAGGTCGGCCCACGAGATCTTCTGGCCGTACTTCTGCTTGACCGGCCACAGCAGCCGGCGGGCCTTGTCGAGGTTGGCGTTGTCGGGCCAGCTGTTGAGCGGGGCGAAACGCTGGCCGCCGTCGCCGGCCCCGCCGCGACCGTCGTGGATACGGTAGGTGCCCGCGGCGTGCCAGCTCATCCGGATCATGAGACCGCCGTAGTGGCCGAAGTCGGCCGGCCACCAGTCCTGCGAGGTGGTGAGCACCTCGATGATGTCCTGCTTGAGGGCCTCGACGTCGAGCTTCTCGAACTCCTTGGCGTAGCTGAAGCCCTCTGCCAGTGGGTTGCCCTTGGACGAGTGCGCACGCAGGACCGACAGGTCGAGCTGGTTGGGCCACCAGTCCCGGTTCGTGCGCGGACGACCGCCGGTCTTCGGGGTCGGCGAGTCGATTGCCGGGTTCTCGCTCTCGCTGCCATGCGCGGTCACGGAATCCTGCGCGAGCGGGTAGCCGGCCGCCGCCTTCCGATCCACGCCCTGCGCGCTGGAGGGGGTGTTGTCCTGGGTGTCGCTCATCTGCTTCCTCCGAACTCCGGATCACTGGGCAATGCGTTTAGTCGCACAGTCGGGGTAGGTGCCCCAATAGACGACCTCTAGACAACCTCCGGCTCGTCGACCAGGGTGATCTACTCGACCAATGCCATCGAGTCCGTGTCCACGCGGATCCGGCGGGCGGTACAGGCGCGCACTTCCCCGAATGAGCAGGCCGCGCTCAACGCGCCTACACGGCAACCACACACCTCGTGTGCCGTCCCTGCCTCGTCATGGCCGCTGTGCTGCGCCGGCGAGGGGGACCCGCGGCACCTCGAGCTCGCGGCGGGTCAGGCGAAGCCGTTGCGCACCGGGAGCTTCGCGGTGTCGCCGCGCCGCCCGCGGGCGGTGAGGCCGTCGATGCGGGCCGGCGGCGGCGCGGCGCTCAACCTGGCGGCGGTGAGCCCGACCGGCGGGCTCTCGGAGGGTGGACGGAAGAGGTACGTACGCGACATCCTGTGACGTGCTGTTGCGCCAGTTGGAGTACCTCGTCGCCCTGGCCAGGGAGCGGCATTTCGCCCGCGCCGCCGCGGCCTGTCACGTCTCCCAGCCATCGCTGTCCGCGGCCATCCGCAAGCTGGAGCGCGAGCTGGACGTGCCGCTGGTGCGGCGCGGGCAACGCTTCGCCGGGCTGACGCCCGAGGGTGAGCGGGTGGTGCTGTGGGCGCACCGCATCCTCGCCGACGCCGACGGGCTGCGCCAGGACCTGTCCCGGATGCGGGAAGGGCTGTCGGGGACGCTGCGCATGGGGGCGATCCCGACCGCGCTGACCGCGGCCTCGCTGCTGACCACGCCGTTCTGCGAGCGCTATCCGCACGTACGGGTGCGGCTGACGTCGCTGTCGTCCCGGGAGATCGCCCGGCGGCTGGCGGACTACGAGATCGACATGGCGATGACGTACCTCGACGACGAGGAGGAGGATTTCGGCGAGGTGCGCACCAGCCCGCTGTACGAGGAACGCTACCTGCTGCTCACCCCGTCCGACGGCGAGCTGGCCGACCGGCGGGTGGCGCGCTGGGCCGAGGTCGCCGCGCTGCCGCTGTGCCTGCTCGCCCCCGAGATGCGCAACCGCCGCATCCTGGACGCCAACTTCCGCCAGGCCGGAGCGGTGGCCGTCCCGGCGATCGAGACCGACACCGTCTCCGCCCTGTTCGCCCACGTGGCCACGCACCGGTGGTCCAGCGTGATCGCGCACGCGTGGCTGCACATGTTCGGCGTGCCGGAGGGCATGCGGGTGATCCGGCTGGAGCGGCCCGCGCGCGAACCCCGCGTCGGCCTGGTGGTGGCCGGTACGGGCCCCGAGTCGGTGATGGCCAGGGCGGTGCTGGACCTCGCCCGGGACCTTGATCTGCGTGAGGTGTTCGACCGGCTCACCCACGAGCACCTGGCATAGACGGCGCCTATCACCCGATAGACACAAACGCTTTGACCTGCGAAGACACCTCGTCGGACAGTGAGATCACCCAGACCGACAAGGAGCCGGAACCATGGCGAAAGTGTTGTGCGTGCTCTACGACGACCCGATCGACGGCTACCCCACCAGCTACGCCCGCGACGGCCTGCCTGCGCTGGCCGGCTACCCGGGCGGCCAGACCCTGCCCAGCCCGAAGGGCGTCGACTTCACCCCGGGTCAGCTGCTCGGCAGCGTCTCCGGCGAGCTGGGGCTGCGCCGTTTCCTGGAGGAGCGCGGTCACACGCTGGTGGTCACCTCCGACAAGGACGGCGACGGCTCGGAGTTCGACCGCGAGCTGGCCGACGCGGACGTGGTGATCTCGCAGCCGTTCTGGCCCGCGTACCTGACCGCCGAGCGCATCGCCCGTGCCCCCAAGCTGAAGCTGGCCGTCACCGCCGGCATCGGCTCCGACCACGTCGACCTCGACGCCGCCATCGCCCGCGGCGTCACCGTCGCCGAGGTCACCTACTGCAACAGCATCAGCGTCGCCGAGCACGTCGTGATGATGATCCTGTCTCTCGTACGCGACTACCTGCCCGCCCACCGGACGGTGCTGGATGGCGGCTGGAACATCGCCGACTGCGTCGCCCGCTCCTACGACCTGGAGGGCATGCACGTCGGCACCGTGGCCGCCGGCCGTATCGGCACGGCCGTGCTGCGCCGCCTCAAGCCGTTCGATGTGCACCTGCACTACACCGACCGGCACCGCCTGCCGCGCGAGGTCGAGGAGGAGCTCGGCCTCACCTTCCACCCCGACGCCGCCGCCATGGTCCCGGTCTGCGACGTGGTGACCATCAACGCCCCGCTCCACCCGGAGACCGAGGGCCTGTTCGGTGACGAGCTCATCGCCACGATGAAGCGAGGCGCGTACCTGATCAACACCGCCCGCGCCAAGATCGCCGACCGGGACGCGATCGTCCGTGCGCTGGAGAGCGGGCAGCTCGCCGGATACGCCGGCGACGTCTGGTACCCCCAGCCCGCTCCCGCCGACCACCCCTGGCGCACCATGCCGCACCACGGCATGACCCCGCACATCTCCGGCTCCTCGCTGTCCGCCCAGGCCCGCTACGCCGCCGGCACCCGCGAGATCCTGGAGGCGTGGCTGGAGGGCACCCCGATCCGCGAGGAGTACCTCATCGTCGAGGGCGGCGCGCTGGCCGGGACCGGCGCGCACTCCTACAGCACCCGCCAGCAGTAGCGGGGATGGGCGCGGTCAGTGGCGTGCCGGGTTCGGGCCCGGCACTCAGTGCTCGCGCCCGCCCCCTGATTTCTGGGTTCGAGGATGCACTGGCGCTGCCATCCGGGACGTGACGTGGGCCCAGTTCGCCAAGGCGTCGGCAGGTCTGCAGAGGGCCTTCGCCGAGCATGGACCCCGGCTGCTCTCAGTCCCCACGGGCGAGCGCGAGCAGAGCCGTGGGGGCGTCCCGCATGATCAGGTCGACGAGGTCGCGCCCCAGCCGGCGTTCGAGGCGCGGCAGGAACGCCCGGCCGAGCACGTCCATCCCTGGCCCTCCCCCGTACGCGCGCAACATCGAGCGGCGGCCGACGTCGGTGCCCAGACAAAGATGATCGGCCAGGCCCGCGGCAGCCATGCCCTCGATGAGGTCCAGGATGCGCGAGTCGGGGCCGTACTTGATCCGCCCCACGGTGTCGTAGACCAGGTAGGCGCCGCGGGAGACCAGCTCGCGGTGCAGCTCCAGGTCGGCGTTGCGGTCGGTGTGGCACAGCAGGACGCGGTGGGCCGCGACGCCGAGCTCGGCCAGCCGGTCGAGGATCTCGTGGGCCGCCGTGCCCGTCTCGCAGTGGACGGCCACCGCGACCCCCGCCTGTAGCGCCGCCTGCGCGCCGGCGCGGAACCAGCGATCCTCCTCGGCCGTGATGCGCTGATAGGAGGCCCCGAGCTTGACGATGCCGGCCCTCACCGTCGTCGGCACGGGCCGCGGGCCCGCCCAGTCGCGACCGTCGATGCCGCTGGTGAGGTCGGTGAGGACGATGTCGAGGAGCAGGTCGTCGGAGACCTCGCGGGCCCAGTGCGCGGCCGGGTAGTGCGCCGAGCGGTGGTAGCCCGTCGCCGCCACGACGTGCAGCCCCGCTCCGGCCGCCAGCTTGGCCAGCTCGGCCGGGCGGCGGCCCAGGCCGATGGGCGTCAGGTCGACGACGGTGCCGATGCCGCTGGCGCGGACCGCCGCCGCCTCGGCCGTGGACTTCGCCTCGTCCAGGAACTCGTCGCCGGGCAGCGCCGGGGTGCGCAGGAACAGGTGCTCGTGCGCGTCGACGTAGCCCAGCTCCGAGGCGGCCACCGGGCCGAGGACCGTCATGACCTCGCGCACCTCAGGAGCTCCGTTCACTAGCGTGCCAGCGTGATGTGGAAGACGAACTCGTCGCCCAGGTAGCGGGTCTGGGTCCGCTCCAGGGGCTGGCCGTTCTGGTTGAGGATGAGGCGCTCCTCGACGAGCAGTGCCGAACCCGGATCGACCTGCAGCAGCTTGGCGTCCTCGGCGTCGGCGTTGACCGCGACCAGGGTCCCCGTGGCGCTCGTGGGGATCTCGCCGAGCGCGCGCAGGGCCTCGTGGAGCGAGCTGTGCTCGAGGTCCTCGTTGAGCACGGCGCTGCAGGACATGGGGAGCACGACGTTCTCGATGGCCACCGGCTTGTCGTCAGCCAGCCGCAACCGGCGCACGTGCGTCACCTTCGAACGGGGCGCCAGGTGGAGCGCGGCCAGCTCGACGGCGGTGCCGGTGCGCAGCTCGCCCGACAGCATCCGGGAGCCGGGGACCGCGCCACGCCGGGCCATCTCCTCGGTGAACGAGCGCAGCCGCGCGATGTCGCGATGCACCTTCGGCTCGGCGACGAACGTGCCCACCCCCGGCACCCGGTAGATGAGGCCCTCGTCCACCAGGCGCTGCGCGGCCTGCCGCACGGTCATCCGGCTGACGTTGAACAGGGCGGACAGGTCCGCGTCCGACTCCACGGGGTCACCGGGGTGCAGGTTGGCGATGCGGCTGCGCAGGTGCCGTTCGACGGCCTGATGGCGAGGGATCGATTTCCTCGTCATGGCCACCTCACAGGTGCTCGACCACGATTCATGTGAACCAGTCTAGACGGGTTGGCCCGGCCCGCAGACCCCTTGACGGCATGGAGGGACGAAAGCTAACTTCAGGCACCAGTCTAGACAGGCTGTACCGGTGCCACTTCGGAGGAGCGACGCGTGGACGGAGACAGCGCCGTGCTCGGCGTCGACATCGGCGGCACCCAGATCAAATGGGTGCGCTGGTCTCGACGCTCCGGGGTGCTCGACCGCGGTGAACTGCCGACGCCCCGCTCGGGCGCGCCCGCCGTCGTCTCCGCCGTCGCGGAGCTGATCGGCGGCGGCAAGGCCGAGGCCGCCGGGGTCGCGGTGCCGGGACACCTGTCCGACGACCTGCGTGCCGTGCGCCTCGTGCCGAACCTGCCCGGGCAGTGGCAGGGGCTGCGCTTCGCCGACGAACTGGAGTCCAGGACCGGCGTGCGCGTGCGGCTGGTCAACGACGCCCGGGCCTTCGCGCTGGCCGAGCTGACGCTCGGGGCCGCCAAGGGGCACGACGACGTGCTGTTCGTGACGATGGGCACCGGCATCGGCGGCGCGCTCGCGCTCGGCGGCCGCATCCTGCGGGCCGGCGGTGACCGCGTCGGCGAGCTGGGGCACATGATCTGCCGTCCCGGCGGCGCCCTGTGCGGGTGCGGCGCACGGGGCTGCCTGGAGGCCGTCGCGGGCGGGGCGGCGCTGGTCGCCCGCGTACGCGCCGGCGGCGGCCGGGCCGGCACCCCCGAGGACGTGGTGCGCGAGGCCGGCCGGGCCGACGGCCTGGAGAGGTCCGTGCTCGAAGACGCCGGCCGGGCGCTCGGCCTGGTCCTGGGCAACGTCGTCGCCTACTCGGGCGTCGCCACCGTCGTCATCGGCGGCGGAGTGGCGCCCGCCTTCGCGTTCATGAAGCCGGCCGTCGATGCCGAGCTGGCCGCCCGCGTGCGGCTGGTGGGCGCGGTGGACCTCCGGCTCGCCCATCTCGGCTCCGGAGCGGGCGCGCTCGGAGCCGCACTCGTGGTGGCGCCCCACCCGAATCGCATAAATGGAGAGATTTGATGACTTTGAGCTGGATTTCCGCGGCACAGAAGGTGCTGGAGGAGATCCACCGAACGCAGGAGACCGCCATCGAGCAGGCGGCGGTGGTGGCCGCGCGCTCGATCGCCCGCGACGGGGTCGTCTACGCCTTCGGCACCGGCCACTCCAGGATGCCCGTCGAGGAGATCTTCCCGCGCTATGGATCGTTCCCGGGATTCCATCCCATCGTCGAGCTGTCGATGACCTTCCACAACCAGGTGGTCGGCGCGAACGGGCAGCGTCAGGCCATGTTCATCGAACGCGTCGAAGGGCTCGCGGACCAGATCCTGGCCAACTTCCAGCTCCGGCCGCACGACAGCCTGATGGTCTTCAGCGTCAGCGGGCTCAACGCCGTCCCCATCGAGATGGCGATCGGCGCGAGGAAGGCCGGAATCCCCGTGATCGCCGTGACGTCCCTCGCCGAGACGCACGCCGGCCCGGTACGCCACCCGAGCGGCACCCGCCTGGCCGACCACGGGGACGTCGTCATCGACCTGTGCTCCCCCGTGGGCGACGCGTTGTGCCACGTGGACGGCGTGGCCGAGCCGATCGGCCCGGTCAGCACGTTCACCGCCGTGGCGATCGTCAACGAGATCAAGGTTCGCTCGGCCCGCCTGCTGGCCGCCGACGGGCTCGTCCCGCCGGTCATCACCAGCTCCCGCCTGGTGGGGGACGAGCGCAGCTCGGAGCTGTTCGAGGCGGCCTACCTGGACTTCGCCCGGCGCGCCGCCGGGACGCTGCGCGGCGCCGGCGGGGAGGTGGGCGATGCGGGTGCTCGTGGCCGGTAGCCAGGGAGGCATCGGCGGGGCGTGCGCCGAGTCGGTCCGGGCGGCCGGTGGCCAGGTTCACGGCGTGGACGTGCGCCCGGACGGGGGCTCGACGGACATCACCCGAGCCGGGGGCGCCGAGGAAGCCGTCGGCAAGGCGTACGACGCGCTCGGCGGGCTCGACGGGGTGGTGCACGCGATCGGCATGTCGGGCCGCGGGCTGGGCGACGGCCGCGTCACCGAGTGCACCGACGAGGCGTGGGCCGAGGTGCACCGGGTCAACCACGAGTCCGTCTTCCGCCTGCTGAGGGCCGCGATCCCGAGGCTCGGGCGCGGCGGCTCGATCGTGATCGTGGGTTCGGCACTGGCCACGTCCCTGGACCGGGACTTCCGCACCGTGGCGTACGCCAGCGCCAAGGGCGCCCTGATCCCGCTGGTGCGCTCGGCGGCATTCGACGCCGCGCCCGCGGGCGTCCGGGTGAACCTGGTGGCCGCCGGGCTGGTGGACACCCCGATGGCCGGGCGCGCGCTGAGCTCCCCCGAGATCGCGGCGCGGCTGGCCGAGCTGATGCCGCTGGGCGGCACGGCCTGCACGCCGCGGGAGGTCGCCGAGGTCGTGACGTGGCTGCTGTCGCCGGCGGCCGGGCGAACGACCGGGGCGGTCGTCCCCGTGGACGGAGGGTGGCACCTGCGATGAAGGACCTGTGGAAGGGCGACGTCGTCGTGGTCGGCGGCGGGTCGGCGGGGTGCGCCGCCGCCGTCGCCGCGGCCCGCTCCGGCGCGCGGACCCTGCTCGTCGAGGCGGCCGGGTTCCTCGGCGGGACCGGGGCCGCCGTGCTCGACACGTTCTACGGCTTCTACGCCCCCGGGCGGGCCGACCGCGTCGTGGGCGGGATCGGCTGGGAGCTGTGCGAGCGGTTGCTGACATGGGAGCAGGCGTTCGAGCGGCCCAACACCTACGGGGCGGGCACCGGCGTGACGTACGAGCCGGAGGCGCTCAAGCTGGCCTGGGACGAGCTGGCCGAGGAGGCCGGCGCGCGGACGCTCCTGCACGCCACGGTCAGCCGCGTCGTCATGGACGGCGACCGGGTGGCCGAGGTCGTCGCCGAGACCAAGGCGGGCGCCGGCCGGATCGCCGGGGCCGTGTTCGTGGACGCCACCGGTGACGCCGAGCTGGCCTGGCGGGCCGGGGCCGCTGTGGAGCGGCCCGACGGGGAGCAGCGGGTGCAGCCGCTGACCGCCACATTCCGGCTGGGCGGTGTGGACCTGACCGCGACGCCCACCGCGGAGCTGCACCGGCTGATGCGCGAGGCGGCGGAGTCGGGTGACTTCGCGTTGCCGCGCACCGAGGGCTCGGCCCACCGCACGGTGCTCCCGAACGTGGTGCACACGAACATGACCCGCGTCAGCGACGTCAACCCGCTGGACCCGTGGGAGCTGTCCGAGGCCGAGCGGGAGGGCCGCCGCCAGGTGCGCGAATACGTGCGCTTCCTCAGGGCACGCGTCCCCGGCTACGAGCGGGCGTACCTGGTGGGCGTCTCCACCCGCATCGGCGTGCGGGAGAGCCGCCGGCTCGTCGGCCGGTACGTGCTGACCCGCGATGACGTGCTGTCCGGCCGCCGCTTCCCCGACGAGATCGCCCAGTGCGGCGCGCCCATCGAGGACCACGCCGCCGGCTCCTCGACGATCTGGCGGTACGTCGGCGGCGAACCGGCCGGGCTGACCTACGGCGTGCCGTACCGGTCCCTGCTGCCCCGGGAGGTCCAGGGCCTGATCGTCGCGGGGCGGTGCCTGTCGGCCACCCACGACGCGCACGCCTCCGTCCGGTCGATGGCGCAGTGCATGGCCATGGGACAGGCGGCGGGAACGGCCGCGGCCATCGCGGCCCGCGCCGGCCTGCCTCCCGCCGGCATCGACGCCACCGAGCTCCGCACCACGCTGCAAGACGGTGGCGCGCTGCTCGACCGGCCCTGTTTCGCTCGCGTGGACGGGAGATTTCCAGAGTGATCATCACATGTTCCGGGCGGGTCACACGATGCTGAGCCTCATCGTCCGCCGCCTCCTCGCCGGGGTGTTCGTGCTGTGGGGCGCGGCCACGCTGATCTTCCTGATCGTGCGCGTCGCCCCCGGCGACCCGGCCACGGTGCTGCTGGGACCGGACGCCGAGCCGGACCAGATCGCGGCCATGCGCGTCCGGCTCGGGCTGGACCGGCCGATCCTGCTGCAGTACTGGGACTATCTCGGCCAGAGCCTCCGACTCGACTTCGGCGACTCCTACCGCCTGGCGACCTCGGCGATCGACGCGGTGCTGTCCCGCCTGCCCGCCACGATCGACCTGACCCTCACCTCGGCGGTGATCTCCGTCTTCGCCGGGCTGCTGCTGGGCTCGGCCGCCGGCATCCGGGCCGGCTCCGGCCAGGACCGGATCGTGACGACGCTGACCATCGTGCTGCAGTCGTTCCCGACGTTCTGGATCGGCATCATGCTGATCCTGGTCTTCGCCCTGGGGCTGCGGCTGCTGCCGACCTCGGGCGCGCAGAGCCTCAGCAGCCTCGTCCTGCCGGCGGTGACGCTGTCGTTCCCGTTCACGGCGATCGTGGCCCGGGTCGCGCGCAGCGGCATCGCCGAGGCGATGGCGGAGCCGTACGTGCAGACGGCGCTGTCGAAGGGGCTGACCCCGCGTGAGGTGCTGACCGGGCACGTGCTGCGCAACGCGCTCATCCCGGTGACCACCGTCGTCGGGCTGCAGATCGGCGCGCTCCTGGGCGGCGCGGTCGTGGTGGAGAACGTCTTCGCCTGGCCGGGCCTGGGCACGCTGATCGTCGAGTCGGTGGGCAACCGCGACTACGCCGTGGTGCAGGCGGCCACGCTCACGATCGCCGCGATCATCGTGCTGCTCAACCTCGCCGCCGACCTGCTATACGCGCAGCTGGACCCCCGCATCCGGGGGGCGGCGTCATGACGGTCCTCCCCGGCTCCCTCTCCGGCCTCGTCGCCGCCCGGCGCGCGGGGCGGCGCAGCGGCCTCGTCCCGGCCGTCGTCATCGGCCTGTACCTGCTCGTGGCCGTGGCCGGCCCGCTGCTCATCGACTACGACCCCGTACGCACGCCGCTGGAGGACCGGCTGCTGGCGCCCGGGGCGAGCACGTCCACCGGCGGGACGGCCCTGCTCGGCACGGACGCGCTCGGCCGCGACGTGTTCGCCCAGGTCGTGTACGGCGCCCGCACGTCCGTCCTGATCGGCCTGAGCACGGTCGCGGTGTGCCTGGCGGTCGGGATGCTGGTCGGGTTCGTCGCGGGCTACTACCGGGGCTGGGTCGACTCGGTGCTCACCCGCCTGATCGACATCCTTCAGGCCTTCCCCGGGATCCTGCTGGCCATCGTGATCGCGGGGGTGTTCACGCCGAGCCTGTGGGTGATCGTCCTGGCGCTGTCGGTCACCGGCTGGATCTCCTTCGCGCGGGTGGCCAGGAGTGTCGTGCTGAGCGTGCGCGAGCGCTACTGGATCGACGCGGCCCGGCTCATCGGCGTACGCACCCGGCGCCTGCTCCGGCAGCACGTCCTGCCGTTCACCGTGGGCCCGCTCGTGGCGATGTCCACGCTCGAGTTCGCGCTCGTCGTCCTGGCCGAGGCCGGGCTGAGCTTCCTGGGGATCGGGCTGCCCGCGTCCTCGGTGTCGTGGGGCCAGACCGTCGCCAACGGCAAGGAGTACCTCAGCTCGGCGTGGTGGATCTCCGCGGCGCCGGGCCTGGCCCTGTCCGTCCTGGTCGTCAGCGTGGGCCTGCTCGGCGACACACTGACCGCCCGATACGGCCGTGCCCGATCCCGATAGTGCACTCACCCCCCTGAAACCCATGGAGCCAAGCTCATGCGTATCAACCGATCATCGGGAGTCGCCGGACTCCTCGCCCTCGCCCTGACGCTGCCCGCCTGCTCGATCGGCGGTGGCGGCGGCGGGGACGCGCAGAGCGCCGCCGGGCAGGCGGTCGTCGCCAGCGGCACCTTCGTCATCGACAACATCGACCCCGGCTCGGCCCAGGGCGGCTCGGCCGGCAAGGAGCTCGCGGGCCAGCAGATCTACGGCCGGCTGGCCAAGCCGGACGCGACCGGGAAGCTCGTGCCGGACCTCGCCGAGTCCTGGAAGCCGAACGCGGACGTGACGAGCTGGGACTTCACGCTGCGCGGCGGGCTGAAGTTCTCCGACGGCAGCCCGCTGACCGCCGAGGACGTCGTCGCCTCGTTCGACCGGCTGATCCAGATCAACGGCCCGTACGCCGCCAACTACAAGGGCGTCACCGCCAAGGCCGGCTCGGACACCACGGTCACCTTCACCGCGCCGGCCCCGGACCCGGCCCTGCCGAGCAAGCTCACGACGCTGTTCGTGCTGCCGTCGGGGGTGCCGGCCGACGGGGCCTCGTACTTCGCCAGGCCGGTGGCCTCCGGGCCGTTCATGGTGGAGTCGTTCAGGCCGAGCGCCGAGCTGAAGATGGTGCCGAACCCGAACTACTGGGGCGGCGCCCCGAAGGTGCGATCGCTGACCATCCGCAGCATCCCCGACGTCGCCGCCAAGCTCGCCGCTCTCAAGACCGGTGAGGTGGACGTGGTGTGGGGCGTGCCCGACGACCAGATCCCGTCGCTGCGGTCGGACTCCTCCCTCAAGGTCGAGGCGGTGCCCAGCAACGGCAACTTCACGATGTGGTTCAACTCCGGCACGCCGGCGCTGAAGGAGGCCGATGTCCGCAGGGCGCTGTGGCAGGCGGTCGACTTCCAGACGATCATCAAGCAGCTCTACCCGGTGACCGGGCAGCCGGCCGACTCGCCGCTGGCGCCGACGGTGTTCGGCTACGCGCCGCAGGCGCCGGTCGCCTACGACCCCGACGCGGCCAAGAAGGCGCTGCAGGAGGCGGGCTACCCGTTCGACCAACCGCTGCGCCTGCAGTTCGGGCAGGCCTCGTTCAAGCCGTTCCTGCAGGCGGTGGTCTCCTCCTGGGCGAAGATCGGGGTCAAGGCGGACCTGCTGCAGAAGGAGCAGGCGGTCTTCATCGAGGACCTGCTGGCGATGAAGTGGGACGTCAACTTCCAGCTCCTCGGCACCGCCGGGTACGACGCCGCGACCAACCTCGGCCGCCTGTACCCCTGCGCCGCCAAGCGCAACGGCTACTGCAACCCCGACCTGGACAAGGTCCTGGCCCAGGCCGGCTCCGCGGCCGACCGCGAGCAGCGGGCCGAGCTGTACGCCCAGGCCTCGAAGATCATCTGGGACGACGCCGTCGGCATGTTCCCGATGACCTCGAAGGTCTCCTACGTGTGGAACAAGAACCTGTCCGGCTTCACCCTCGACGCCCTGGGCTACCCGGACTTCTCCCAAGCGACCGTGTCGGGAAGCTGATGGACACCCTGCTCAAGATCACCGGCCTGTCGGTGGACCTGCCCGATCGCGGCGGCCCGGTGCGCGTCATCGACGACGTGTCCTTCGACGTCCCGGCGGGCACCACCGTCGGTCTCATCGGCGAGACCGGCAGCGGCAAGACGATGACCGCGATGGCCGTCATCGGTCTCCTGCCCGACGGGGCGGCCGTCAGCGGGTCGATCGCGTTCGGTGACACGGACCTGGTGACCTGCGGCCCGGCGCGGCTGCGCGCCCTGCGCGGCCACGAGATCTCCATGATCTTCCAGGACCCGATGTCGTCGCTGAACCCCACCCAGCGCATCGGCCACCAGGTCGGCGAGCTGCTGCGGCGCTCCGGCCTGCCCCGGGCCGAGGTGCGGGCCAGGGTGGTCGAGATGCTCGACCGGGTCGGCATCCCCGACCCGGCCCGCCGGGCCCGCGACTACCCGCACGAGTTCTCCGGCGGGCTGCGGCAGCGCGCCATGATCGCCATGGCGATGATCGCGCATCCCTCGCTCGTGCTCGCCGATGAGCCGACGACCGCGCTCGACGTGACCGTGCAGGCCCGCGTGCTCGGCCTGCTCCGCAAGCTGCAGGTCGAGGAGGGCTCGGCGATGCTGCTGGTCAGCCACGACCTGCGGGTCATGTCGCACGTCGCGCAGGACCTGGTCGTCATGTACGCCGGCCGCGTCGCCGAGCGCGGAAGCACCCGCTCGGTACTCAGCCGCCCGGCGCACCCGTACACCAGGGCGCTGGTGCGCAGCGTGCCGGCGGTGCGGACGAAGACCGCGATCGCCGACCCGCTGCCCGGCACGTCCGCCGTGCCCGCGCAGCGGCCGCCCGGCTGCGCCTTCCACCCGCGCTGCCCCCTCGCGACCGGCCGCTGCCGGACCGAGATCCCCTTGACCCGCGAGGTCGCCCCCGGGCGATGGAGCGCCTGCCACGAGGCCGAGAAGGTGCTGGCATGACGGTATTCACCGTGGAGGGGCTCCGCGTCACGTTCCCGGCGCGGGGATCCCTGCTGCGCAGGACCCGCTTCACCGCCGTGGAGGACGCGGCGTTCACCGTCGGCGAGAACGAGATCGTCGCCGTGGTCGGCGAGTCCGGCTCGGGCAAGACCACCGTCGCCCGATGCGTGGTCGGCCTGCGCCGCCCCGACGCCGGCGTGATGACGTTCGAGGGCGCGCCGCTCTCCCACCGTCGTCCGCCCGAGCTGAAGCGGGCGATCCAGATGGTGTTCCAGGACCCGCGCTCGTCGCTGAACCCCCGCATGCGGGTCGGCGCGATCATCGAGGAGGCCTGGCTCACCCACCCCTCGGCCGCGCCGCCGGGATCGCGCGCCGGCGCCGTCGAAGCCGCGCTGGCGGGCGTCGGCCTGGCCGCCGAGGTCGCCGCCCGCTACCCGGCCCAGCTGTCCGGCGGCCAGTGCCAGCGGGTCAGCCTGGCCCGCGCGCTGGCGCTGTCGCCCCGGCTGCTCGTCTGCGACGAGGCCGTGTCGGCGCTGGACGTGTCGGTGCAGTCGCAGGTGCTGCGGCTGCTGGTCGAGCTGCGCCGGACGCGGCGGCTGTCGATGTTGTTCATCAGCCACGACCTCGGCGTCGTCCACCAGATCGCCGACCGCGTGGTGGTCATGCGGGCCGGCCGGATCGTCGAGCAGGGACCCGCCGACGCGGTGTTCTCCGACCCTCGGCACGAGTACACCCGGGCGCTGCTCGACGCGGCCCTGGAACTGAACGACATAGGGATGACATGACCGATTACGCCGCCGTCCAGGCCTCGCTCGCCCGGGGCTGGAACACCTGGGACACGCGCAGCGTGCTCACCCAGGTCCTCCTCCCCGACGCCCTGGGCCTGTCCCTCGGGCTGAAGGAGTACTACCGGGGCACGTCGCTGCGCACCGCGCAGATCGGCCGCCGTACCGAGAGTGCCGAGACCGTCACGCTGGGCCGGCACGCCTACGACGGCCGCTACACCGAGACGACCGTGAACTGGGCCGGCATCACGATCCGGGTGCAGACCGCGCACGCGGGCGACGACCTGGTCGTGCTCGTGACGCCCACCGCCAACCAGGCCAAGAGCGCCCTGCTGACCGTCGCCGCCGGCTACCTGTGGAACCGGCCGGGCACCGTGCGCCGGGAGGGCGGCCGGATCACCGCCGAAGGGCCCGGCGGGAGCGTCAAGGTCTTCTGCACGGCGGCGCACGTGGACGACCCCTACGCCGACATCGACGGGCCCTACCTGGCGATGGAGCTGACCGGCGCGGTCGGGATCAGCACCGGCCGCGCCCGCGACCTGCCGGAGATCGCGCGGATCGTCGCCCAGGCCTCGACCCAGCTGGGGGAGGCCGGTACCGACCCGCTCGCCCAGCACCGCGAGATCGTCAGGGACGCCATCTCCTGGAACACGATCTACGAGCCGGCGAAGTCCCGGGTCGTCACGACGGTCAGCCGGCTCTGGAACGTCGGCAAGCGCGGCGGCTACGCCCTGTTCTGCTGGGACGCGTTCTTCAACGCGCTGCTGGCGGCCGTGTCGAGCAGGGAGCTGGCCTACGTCAACACCGTCGAGATGCTCAGGGCGCTGACACCGGAGGGCTTCGTCCCGAATGTCGAGCAGGGCACCGGCCGCAGGACGTACGACGGGTCGCAGCCGCCGGTGGGCTCGCTGGTGACCCGCGAGCTCTACCGCCGCTTCGGCGACCGGTGGTTCGTGGAGGAGACGTTCGGCCCGCTGCTGTCGTGGAACCGCTGGTGGTGGCGGGTACGCCGGGACGGTGACCTGCTGTGCGCGGGCTCCACGTACTTCGACCCCGAGTTCCCCTCGCCACAGGACATCCCCCGCATCCACCAGCACTTCGGCGCGACCTGCGAGACGGGCTGGGACGGGCACCCGGTCTTCGACGACGTGCCCTTCGACCAGCGCAAGAGCTTGCTCGCCGCGCACGACGTGGGGCTGAACAGCCTGTACGCGGCCGACTGCGAGGCGCTGGCCGACCTCGCGGACGTCCTCGGCGACCGGGAGGCCGCCGCGGAGCTGCGCGAGCGGCACGCGGCCGTGGTCGCGGCCATGGAGACGCTGTGGGACGAGCCGAGCGGCATCTACCGCAGCAGGCGAACCGACACCGGCCTGCCGACCGAGCGCCTGTCCACGATGAGTTTCTACCCCCTCCTGGCCGGGGTCGGGCTGGGCGAGCGGGCCTCCCGGATGGTGTCGGGACATCTGCTCCCCGACGACGGCTTCGGCGGCGAATGGGTGCTGCCGTCCTCGCCGCGCAGCGAGCCGGTCGATCTCAGCGACGGCAGCTACTGGTCGGGACGGGCCTGGCCACCGGTGAACTTCCTGGTCTACCTGGGGCTGCTGCGCGCCGGGGAGCACTCGGCCGCCGCATGGCTGGCCGAGGGCAGCTCCCGGCTGGTGCTCAAGGAGTGGAACCAGCACCGCCACGTGCACGAGAACTACTCCAGCATCCACGGCGGCGCCTGCGACAAACCCAACAGCGAGCCGTTCCAGACCTGGGGCGCGCTGCTCAGCCTCATCGTGCTCATGGAGCGCGGCGAGGCCGGCTTCTTCGAGAAAGGCGGTGTGGCGTGAGGAGTGCCGAGGCCGACGTCCTGGTGGTCGGGGGCGGCATGGGCGGGGTCGCCGCGGCGCTGGCCGCGCTGCGGCGCGGCCGCACCGTGCTGCTCACCGAGGAGAGCGACTGGCTGGGCGGGCAGCTCACCAGCCAGGGAGTGCCGCCGGACGAGCATCCGTGGATCGAGCAGTTCGGGGCCACCCGCTCCTACCGCAGGCTGCGCGACTCCATCCGGGAGCACTACCGCACCTGGTATCCGCTGACCCGGGAGTCCCTGCAGGCGCCCGATCTCAACCCCGGACGGGGCACGGTCAGCCGGCTCTGCGGTGAGCCCCGGGTGGCGGCCGCGGTGCTGGCGGCCATGGTCGGCCCCTACCTCGCGGCGGGGCGGCTGACGATCCGCTATCTGCACCGGCCGGTGTCGGCGGAGGTGGACGGCGACCGGGTCACCGGTGTGAGCTTCGAGGGGCCGGACGGGGAGCTGTTCCACGCGCGGGCACCGTACGTGCTGGACGCCACCGAGCTGGGCGATCTGCTGCCGCTGGCCGGGATCGAGCACGTCACCGGCTTCGAGTCGCGGGAGGAGACCGGCGAGCCCAGCGCGCCCGCCCAGGCCCAGCCGGCCAACATGCAGGCGTTCTCCTGGGTGTTCGCCGTCGAGCACCGCGCCGGCGAGGACCACACCATCGACCGGCCCGACCGGTACGCGTTCTGGCGCGACTACCGGCCACCGTTCTGGCCCGACCGGCTGCTCAGCCTCGTCGCGCCCGACCCGCGCACGCTGGAGCCGGCGCCGCGCACGTTCGTGCCGCACGGCTCGTCGGGGCCGGTCGTGGCCGACCAGAGCCGCGACCCCGGCGACAAGGACCTGTGGGTGTTCCGACGGATCCTGTGCCGGGAGGTGTTCGAGCCCGGTTTCGCCGCCAGCGACGTCGTCATCGTCAACTGGCCGCAGATCGACTACCTGCCCGGCCCGCTGATCGGGGTGCCGGACGAGGAGCGGGCCGCGCACCTGGAGGGCGCCAGGAGCCAGGCGCTCAGCATGTTGTACTGGCTGCAGACGGAGGCCCCCCGGCCCGACGGCGGCACCGGCTGGCCAGGGCTGCGGCTGCGCCCCGACGTCATGGGCACCGCCGACGGCCTGGCCAAGACCCCCTACATCCGCGAGTCGCGCCGCATCCGCGCCCGCCGCACGATCGTGGAGCACGACCTGTCGCTGGCGGTGCGCGGCGAGCGCGGCGCGGTCGCCTACGACGACAGCGTGGGTGTCGGCATGTACCGCATCGACCTGCACCCTTCCACCGGCGGCGACAACTACATCGACGTGGCCAGCTGCCCCTTCCGGATCCCCCTGGGGGCGCTGCTCCCCGTACGGGTGCGCAACGTGCTGGCCGCCGGCAAGAACCTCGGCACCACGCACATCACCAACGGCTGCTACCGCCTGCACCCGGTCGAGTGGAACGTCGGCGAGGCGGCCGGCGCGCTGGCGGCGCACTGCCTGGACCACGGGTTGGAGCCCGAGCAGGTCCACGAGGACCCCAAGGCGCTCGAGCGATTCCAGAGCGAGCTGGCGGCCGACGGCTTCGAGCTGGCCTGGCCCCAGATCCGGGGGTACTGACCGTGACCGGACTGCTCGACGGGCTCGTCGTGCCCCTGGTCACCCCCATGCGCGAGCCGGGTGTCCCGTCGGCCGGCGCCGCCGAGCCGCTGCTCGAGGCGATGGCGCGGGCCGGGGTGCAGCGGCTGATGCTGCTCGGCAGCAACGGCGAGGGCCCGCTGATCCCGTCAGGCCGGGCGGGGAAGTTCGTCACCGGGGTGACCGGGCGCTGGCGCGAGCTCGTACCCGGCGGCACGATCCTGGTCAACGTCACCGCCCCGGGCACCGACGAGGCCGGGCGGCGCGCCGAGGACGCCGCCGCGGCCGGGGCCGACGCGATCGTGCTCAGCCCGCCGACGTACTTCAGGCACCGCGACGACGAGGTCGTCGCCCACTACGCGGCGATGGCCCGGCACGGGCTGCCGGTCGTGGCCTACAACGCGCCCCGCTACGCCACACCGCTCACCCCCGCGACCGTGGACGCCCTGGTCGGCCTGCCGCACGTGATCGGCGTCAAGGACTCCTCGGGCGACCCGGACCTGCTGGCCCACATGATCGCCGCCGCCCGGCGGCGCCCCGGCTTCCAGGTGAGCCAGGGCGACGAGCGCCGCCTGGCGGACGCGTTGCGGGCCGGCGCCCACGGCATCACGCCGGGCACCGCCAACCTCGCACCGCGCCTGGCCCTCGACCTGGTCGCCGCTCGCGACGACAGCGCGGAGCTCGACCTGCTCCAAGACCTCACCACCCGGCTCACCCGGCTCCACGAGGTACGCCCCGGCGTGCCGTCCGTCAAGGCGCTGCTGGCGGCGCGGGGACTGTGCCCCCCGCACGCGGCACCACCCCTGGCCCCCTGCACGCCGGACGAGCTCGCGCAGCTCATCCGCGTCGTGGAACCCCTGAGCAGCCACCTTCTCTCCGATCCCGGGAGCACCCCATGACCGACCGACTCATCGGCCGCAGGACGTTCACGTTAGGGATGGTCGCCGGCGCGGCCCTGGCCGGGACCGCCTCCCCGGCCGTCGCTGCCGGGCGGGCCGAGCCGTCCTTCGAGGAGACCACCCTGTGGGACTCCTCCACGGGGGAGCGGGCCAACTACCACGTACACGGGCTCACCGTGCTGCCCGACGACACGATCCTCGCCTTCTCCGAGGGCCGCCACGAGGTCTGCGACGCCGGGCCGCGCGACCTGCTGCTGCGCCGCAGCACCGACCAGGGCAGGACGTGGAGCCCCTCGCAGAGCGTGGTGACCTCGGTGGACGGCCAGTCGTGGGGCAACCCCGCGCTCGTGTGCGACCGCACCACGGGCGAGGTGTTCCTGTTCTACAACCTGTCGGCCCGCCTGCCGGAGAACACCTCATGCTCCGGCGACACCGGCAGCCTGCACGTCATCTCCAGCACCGACGGCGGCCTCACCTGGGGGCAGCCGCGCGTGCTCGACGACCTGTTCGCCCCCTTCGACCACGACTGGGCTCTGCACTCCCCCGGCCCCGGCCACGGCATCCAGCTCGACAACGGGCGGCTGCTCATGAACGTCGCCCACCGGCGCGTCATCGTCGGCAACACCGTGGCCGAGCGCATGTACGGGATCGCCTCCGTCTACAGCGACGACCACGGGCGCACCTGGCAGGCCACGGGTGCCGTACCGGTGTCGGCGGACTATCCCGTCAACGAGGCCAGGCTCGTGCAGCGCGCCGACGGCTCCGTGCTGGTCAACGGGCGGGCGGCGGCTGGCGGCAACCGCCAGCGGATCGTCTCGGTCAGCCACGACCGCGGGCTCACCTGGTCGCCGCCGAAGCTGGACGGCGCGACCGGGACGTTCAACGCGGTGGACGCGGGCCTGCTCGGCTACTCCAGGGACCGCATCCTGTTCAGCCGCCCGGACGCGCCCGTGCGCTACAACATGACCGTCTCGGTCAGCTACGACGGCGGCCACTCCTTCCGCTACGGCCGCGTCATCAACCCGGGCCGCTCCTACTACTCCGACCTCGCCCGGCTGTCCGACGGGACGATCATCCTCATCTACGGCTGCGACGGCGACATCGCCAGCTTCCCGCTCAAGGTGAACATCTGCCGCTTCAACCTGGAATGGCTCACCCAGGGCCGCGACAGCACGGCGGCGGGCCCCCGTATCAGCGAGAAGGCGTACGACCTGGCCCGGCTCGCCGGCACCCGGCACTCAGGCGGCACGGTCACGGTCGTCAGCGAGCCGACGGCCCGCGGCGGCGCCCGCGCGGTGTTCACCCCGGCCGCGACCGGCGACCACCTGGAGTACCGCCTCGCCGTCCCCCGTGGCGGGGAGTACGACCTCCTGCTGCGCTACTACCGCTCCCCCGGTGGCGGCCTGGCCGCCGTGACCGTGGACGGCGCGAAGCCCCGCAACTCCGTCATCGACACCACCTCGGAGCACGCCGAGGGGTACGACGTACTGCTCCTCGGCACCATGCGGCTCACCCCCGGCCGGCACACCGTGCGCTTCACCCTGGCCGGCGCGGGCCGGGGCGGTGGCCAGAGCATCTCACTGGACGAGCTGAGCCTGATCCGGGCGCCGGGCCGGGCGGACGTCAACGAGGACATCACGGTCGACAACGGCGCGCTCGGCTACACGGTGGTCTCCGGCACCTGGCCCTCGGGCACCGGCGTGGCCGGCTTCTACGGCGGCAACTACGCCTCCCACGCGCCCGGCGACGGCACCGCCACGGTCCGCTGGCGGCCGGCCCTGCCGGCCGACTCCCGTTACGAGGTGAAGGTCTCCTACACCGCCGCCTCGAACCGCTCCCGCACCGCCACCTACGTCGTCCACCACGCCGAGGGCAGCACGCGGGTCCCGGTGAACCAGACCGTCCGCGGCGTGCCCGACACCCGTGGCGGTGAGTGGGTGTCCCTGGGGACGTTCCCCTTCGCCGCGGGCCTCGCCGGCGCGGTCGAGCTCAGCGACGCCGCTGACGGCCACGTCGTCGCGGACGCCGTACGCTTCTCGCGCCGCGACTGAAGCCCGACGGACCGGGAGATCGGTGATGCGTGGGCGCCGTGGTGGGAGCAGCCCGACCGGCACCCGACACCCGGCGTCCGATCGTTGCGATGGGGTCGGACCCGGGTTTCGCGTGGGCGCTCATGATGGCCGCGCTCAGTCGCCGGCCAGGGTCCCGCCCAGAGGGGTGCGTTCGTAGCGCACGGATCGGCCGGTCCGCGTCCGCGTGACCAGGCCGGATTCGCGCAGCACGGCCAGGTGGCCGCCGACCGCGCCCAGGCTGAGACCCAGCTGGCGGACCAACTGCGTGGTCGTCGCCGGCACCGCGAGCGCCCGCAGCACCTGCGCGCGGTGCGGGCCGACCAGCCGCGCCAGCGCCGCCGCACCGGCCTGCGCGGGCGGCGGCCCGAGCAGGTCCGCGACGCCGCGCGCCGGATAGACCAGGGCGTACGGCCAGGGCGGCTCGACGTAGCTGATGAGGGTGCCGAAGACGGTCGGCATCAGCAGCAGCCCCTTGCCGCCCAGCCGGTGCCGCTCCCACTCGTTCCGGGGGCCGGTGTGGACCTCGATCACACCGTCGGCCCCTTCGGAGCGCCAGCTCACCCGCGGATCCAGGTCGGACAGCGCCGCGGCCCAGCCGTACATGGCGAGGTGCCCGGCGCGGTGCACCAGGTCGCGCTCCAGCACCGTACGCAGCCGTGGCCAGTCGGGCTCGACCAGCGCGTGCCAGGTCGCCTCCATCGCGTCCGAAAGCCGGGTGAGCACGTCCGGGGCGGCCAGGATCTGCTGGACGTGGTGCGGCGGCGTACGCAGCCCGACCAGGTTGCGGGCGATCTCCGCGCGAACCTGAGGCAGCGGGGTCGCCCGCACCGCGGCGAGTTCGACGGCGAAGTCGCCGCCGGAGCCGGAAGGCGGCGGATGGATGAAGTCGGCGTTGTAGCCGCCGCGGCGGAACAGCGTCGTCAGCGCCCCGACCGCGGGCGTCTCGCGGAGCAGCCGCGCGTACCGCGGCGCGATGCGCTCCGCCCAGGGCCGCAGCGGCCCGGCCGACTGCTTGCCCGCCGCGACCCGCAGCGCGTTCATTGCCTCACCCAGCGGCGAGATCGCGTATCGGGTGTGCGCCACGTCGACAGGGCCCACTTCGATGGCAAGCATCTTTCGCCTCCACACGAAAGCTTAACGCCTCCGCCCGCACCGCCCCGAGACTGGCCCGCATGACGACGCTCCAGGCCGCACCGGCGCGGGCCACCTACCGCGAGGTGTTCGCGGTGGGCCAGTTCCGCGTGCTGTTCACCGGCTACACGCTCTTCCTCGGCGGCGAGACGGTGAAGATGCTCGCGCTCTCGGTGACCGTCTACGCCGGGACCGGCTCGCCGCTGCTGGCCGCGCTGGCCTACGTCGCCGGCTTCCTGCCCTACGCCCTCGGCGGCACGCTGCTGCTGGCGTACGCCGACCGGTGGCCGCCGCGGGCCGTGATGGTCGGCTACGACCTGGTCCGCGCCGCGGTCGCCGCGGTGCTCGCCGCCGGGCTGCTCTCCCCCACCGCGATGCTGGTGCTGGTGTTCGTCGCCGGCATCCCCAGCGCGGTCGCCTCCGCGGCGCGCGGCGCGCTGCTGCCCGAACTGCTCGACGGCGACCGGTACGTGCTCGGCCGGGCCGTGTTCTCCATGGCCGCCGGCGGCACGCAGGTGATCGGTTTCGCCGTGGGCGGGACGCTGATCGCGGCGCTCGGCCCGTACGGCGCGCTCTGGATCACCGTGGCGAGCTGCCTGCTGTCCGCCGCGCTGCTGCGCCTGCGGCTGGCCGAGCGGCCGCGCCGCGGCACGGCCGCAGGGTACGCGGTACGCGAGACCTGGCGCGTCAATCGCGAACTGCTGCGCACGCCGGCGATCCGTTCGCTGCTGCTGGCCCAGTGGCTGCCGCCCGCGCTCGTGGTCGGCGCCGAGGGAGTGCTCGTCCCGTACGCCGTCCGGGTCGGCACGCCGGACTCGGCCGGGCTGCTGTTCACCGCCGTGGCGCTCGGCATGCTCACCGGCGACCTCGCGATCGGCCGGCTGGTCACCCCGGAGCGAAGGGAACGGCTGGCCGGGCCGCTGGCGCTGCTGCTCGGCGCGCCGCTGCTCGGGTTCGTGCTCTCGCCCGGGCCGGTCATCGCGGCGCTGCTGCTGGCCGTGTCCGGGTTCGGGGTCGCGTACCAGCTGGGGCTGGCCCGGCGCTTCCTGGCGGCGGTGCCGGAGGCGAACCGAGGCCAGGCCTTCGGGCTGGCGCTGACCGGGACCATGACGTCGCAAGGGCTGTTCGCGGCCGGCGGCGGGGCGTTGGGCGAGGTGGCGGCGCCCGGCCTGGTCGTCGGCGCGGCGGGCGCGGCGTCCCTGCTGGCCGTACTGGGTCTCTGGCGCGTGCTCGCGCCACCGAGGGCGGAGCGGCGCATCGCGTGAGGAGCGGGCGGGTCACCGACCCGAACGTGCGCCGGCATGGAACTCCCGGCAGGCGCGGTGTCCCACACCCGGCTCAGCCCAGGTAGAAGTCCCTGCGAGCAGCCACGAACGCCTCGACCGTCCGGGCGGGTACGCCCGTCACGCGTTCGACGTCGTCGGACGCGGCGTCGTAGCGGTTGTCCTGGTGCAGTCGGGTCAAGATGGTGGCGAGGTGCTGTTCGACGTGCGGCGGCAGGCCCGCCTTGGCGAGCACCTCGGCCCGCCACCGGTCCAGCGGCACATCCACATAGGGCACTGAACGCCCCAAGGCCCGTGAGAACTCCTCCGCCATCTCGGTCATGTCGACCATGCGTGGCCCGGTGAGCTCGTACGCGTGCCCGACGTGCGGAGCCGGGTCGCGGAGCACGGTGGTGACCACCCGGGCGACGTCGTCCACGGCGACCGGCGCCGTGCGTCCGGTGCCGAACGGCAGCGCGATCGTGCCGTTCTCCCGGATCGACCGGGCCGCCAACGTGGTGAACAGCGGATTCTCCAGGAAGACGGTCGGCCGGATGTGGACCACCGGCAGGCCCGACCATTCAAGCACCTGCTCCGCCAGCCAGTGCAGCCGGTGCTGGTGCGACTCCGCCTTGCCGGCGCCGGTGGCGGTCATCTCCGACACCGTCATCTGCGACATGTCCACCAGCGCGGTCAGCTCCCCGCGTTCCCGCGCCACGGTGGCCACCACGGTCGCCGCCAGCAGATGGTCCGGTGACACGGGCATCGAGAAGTACATCCGCCCGACGCCCTCCAGCGCGGCCGCGACGTTCTCGGGCCGGGTCAGGTCGCCGACGACGACGTCCGCCCCGAGGGCACGCAACTCAGCCGCACGCTCGTCGTCGCGGCGGACCATCGCGCGCACCGGCACGTCCTGCGCCCGCAGGTGGCCGAGCACCGTGCGGCCCGTGCCACCGGCGCCGGCGACGAGAACAAGGTTGTCGGCAACCATCGGCCGCCCTCCTTCCGACTCTCCTCGGCGACCCCGGCGCATCGCGCGTGAGCTGATCGGCGTGCGTCACCTGCTTCCGCAGCCCCCTCGCCTCGCAGCCTGACGGCGGCGGCGGGAAGACTCATGTCGGGATGCCTACCCCGCCCGTCGCGGCGGCGGGCAAAGGCTGAGACCGGAAACGACAAGCCGCCCGCGCGTCCGCGAGCACGGCGAAGCGACGTCAAGCAGAGCCTGTGCGTGCCCTGTCAGCAGGCGGTGGCTGCGGCGCGGACGGGGACGCCGGTGGAATCGAGGGCCTCCTCCCCGCACCGGGTGGCCGGGCGGCTCGGGGTCGAGCCGCCCGGCCGGACCCGCCGGGCGAAGGAATGCGCCGTCGCCCGGACGCGGTCAGCTAGCTGCGGCGGAGCGACCGCAGCCCCACGCGGATCTCCTCCGCGAGGACGAGCGGCTGTTCCCAGGCCGCGAAGTGCCCGCCCTCGGGCAGCCGGTTGTAGTGGACCAGCTTCGGATACGCCTGCTCCGACCAGCTCTTCGGCGCCTCGTAGAGCTCGTCGGGAAAGACGCTCACGGCGACCGGGATGGTGACGCCCTTGACGGCGAAGAAGGCGGACTTGTTCTCCGCGTAGAGGCGAGCCGCGGAGACCGCCGTGTTCGTCAGCCAGAAGAGCGTGATGTTGTCGAGGACATCGTCCCGGGTGAGGCCTTCGGACTCGCCGGCGAAGACGCGGGAGATCAGCGCCAGGCTGGCCGCGTCATGGTCCAGCATGAAGGCCGCCAGGCCGACGGGCGAGTCCGCGAGTCCCGTCAGCGTCTGCGGGCGCGTTCCCATCATGAGGGCGTAGGCGACGTGGTCCCAGAAGAAGTCCAGCTGCTCGCACGTACGCTGCTCCTCCTCCGAGAGGCCGGCCGGCAGCGGGTTGCCGGTCTGGAGCGCCCGGTCGATGGCGGGAGGGATCACGCCGGGCATGTTGGAGTGGATGCCCAGCAGCTCCGGAGGCGCCTGTACGGCCATGAGGTCGGTGACGAGCGCGCCCCAGTCGCCGCCCTGCGCCACGAACCTGGTGTATCCGAGGCGCCTCATCAGCTCCGTCCAGGCACGGGCGATGCGGTCGGGGTCCCAGCCGGTCGTGGCCGGCTTGCCGGAGAACCCGTAACCGGGCATCGACGGGATCACCACGTGGAAGGCGTCCGACGCGTCCGCGCCGTATGCCGTGGGGTCGGTGAGCGGGCCGATGATCTTGAGCTGCTCGATGACCGAGCCGGGCCAGCCGTGCGTGACGATGATCGGCAGCGCGTCCTCGTGCTTCGAGCGGACGTGCACGAAGTGGATGTCCAGCCCGTCGATCTCGGTGATGAACTGCGGCAGCGCGTTCAGCTTCGCCTCGACCGCACGCCAGTCGTATTCCGCTTCCCGAGGACAGCCGGCGGCTGCTGCTGACCGCCGCGGCCGAGCCGACCGGCGACGTGGAGCTGTTGTGGCGGGCGGCGGGCGGGCAGGGAATCCCCATGGACGCCGCCGTACCGGCCGAGGCCGCGGGGCTGGTCGAGTTCGGCACCAGGGTGCGCTTCCACCACCCCCTCATACGCTCGGCCATCCGGGATTCTTCGGCTGGGCACTGTTCGAACTGATCGAAGCGGCCGCCCGCAGCGGGCAACCCGAGACCGCCGCCGCGGCGCTGGACCAGCTCGCCGAGCGCACCCGCGCCTGCGGGACCGAATGGGCCCTGGGCACGGAAGCCTGCTCGCGCGCGCTGCTCAGCGACGGCCGGCAGGCCGATGCGCTCTATCGGGAGGCCATCGAGCACCTCCGACGCTGCCGGATCACCGTCCAGCTGGCCCGCTCCCAGCTGCTGTACGGCGAGTGGCTGCGTCGCCGCAACCGCCGCCTGGAGGGCCGCGCCCAGCTGCGCGCCGCCTACGAGGCGTTCAGCGGGGCCGGGGCGGGCGGCTTCGCCGAGCGTGCCCGCCGGGAGCTGCAGGCGACCGGGGAGACCGTACGCAAGCGCACGGTCGCCGCCGTCGCCGAGCTCACCAGCCAGGAGGCCCAGATCGCCGGCCTGGCCAGGGACGGGCACACCAACGACGAGATCGCCGCCCAGCTGTTCATCAGCCCGCGCACGGTGGAGTGGCACCTCGGCAACGTCTTCGCCAAGCTCGGGGTCAGCTCGCGCCGGCACCTCCGCTCGGTGCTGACCTCGCCGAAGCCGGGGACGCCGCGGCGCGACCCGGTGCGCGCGGCCCACCGGGTTTGAGCGGCACGCATCCGCAACAGGCGCCGCGCCGGTCAGCGTGCTGATGAGGTGGGACCGGAACGCCGGTGCGGCCCGAGCCGTCGGCCCCTTGCGGTCGCCGTGATGTCTCGCAGCAGCCAAGCGACAGCGACCGCCGCGCCGACTGCGGTCATGGCGCTGATCACGCCGACGACGTTGAACCCGGCGATGAACGCCTCCCTGGCCGTTGTGAGCAGGCTCGTGGCTACCGGGTCGGGCAGCTGCTGGGCCACGCCGGTCGCGCTTGCGAGGCTTGCTCGTGCGGCATCGGCGCTCCCCGCTGGCACGCCGGCCGGCACGTCGCTCATCCCGTTGCCGTAGACGGCGGCAAGGACGCTGCCCAGGGACGCGACGCCGAGCGCGAGCCCGAGCTCGATGCTGGTGCTCGACATGGCCGCGGCAAAGCCCGCCTTGTCTTGCGGAGCACTGGCCACCACCAGGTCGGTGACCAGCAGCACCAGCGGGGCCATGCCGGCCAGGACGAGCACCATCGCCACGACCAGGGTCCCGTGGCCCGACCCTGGGTCGACCATGGCGAGCAGGCCGTACCCGGCTGCTGCGACGATGAGGCCGCCTGCCATCAGCCATGCGCGTGGCAGCCTCCCCGCGATGGGAGGGATGACCAGGGCCATCAGCGCGAAGATCCCGGTTCCCGGTAGCAGCCACAGCCCTGCCTGGATCGGTGACTTGTTGAGCACCAACTGGAAGTACTGGGGCATCAGGAACAACACGCCGCCGATCGCGAACTGCCCCACCAGCAACGCTCCCAGCGCGACACTGAACGTACGGCCGCGGAACAGCTGGAGGTCCAGCAGCGGGCTGTCCATCCGGTTCTGCCTGCGGATGAACAACACGGTGAAGGTGGCGCCGATCGCGAGGCCGAGCAGCACGGGCAAGGACATGCCGTGGCCGGCCAACTCCTTGACGCCGTAGACGGTCGGCAGGATGGCGACCACCGACAGTCCCACGCTGGGCAGGTCGAGCCTTCCGGGACCGGGGTCCGCGGACTCGGGCAACAGGATCGGCGCGAGCAGCAGGATCAACGCCATCACCGGGACAGCGGCCAGGAACACCGCACCCCACCAGAAGCTCTCCAGCAGCAGACCACCGATCAAGGGGGCGATTGCACCACCGGTTGTGAAGCAGGTCATCAGCACCGAGATGGCCGCGATGCGCTGCTTCGGATCGGCGAAGACGTTGCGCAGGATGCCCAGGATCGAGGGCACCAGCGCCGCACCCGCGATGCCCAGGACGGCGCGGGCGGCGATCAGCATCTCCGCGCCGGTGGAGAGCGCGGCCAGCACCGACGCCACCCCGAACCCGGCCGCGCCGAGCATCAGCAGCCGCCTGCGCCCGATCCGGTCGCCGAGCGTGCCCATGGTGATCAGCAGCCCAGCGACGAGGAAGCCGTAAACGTCCTGGATCCACAGCATCTGTGGTCCCGAGGCACCGAGATCCGCGGTGACGTGCGGCAGCGCCAGGAACAACACGGTGTTGTCCATGGCGATCAACACGCCGGCCAGGGACAGAACGGCGAGGCCGGTCCACTCCCGTGGACCGGCCCGCATGGCGATGGGCCGCGATGCGCTGACGGACATGCCTGGCACACTCCTGGGGGTCGGTCGGCCGGCCGAGTGCGGTGTCGGCTTGAGACCGAGCTGATCCACGGTCTCGCTCCGCCCTCGAAACAGCGAAGTCGCTGAATAATGTTCCGATACCTAACGTAACGTAATGCTTCCGGGCATGCAACGAGGCCTCTTCCGGGGGCCGCGACACTGGCCCAATTACGTTCCCCACCGCAACGAAACTGCCGTATCGTGGTACGCGATGATGGCGGCAAGCGAAACCTCCCCAGACACCGTGCGGGCCGGGCGTCCGCGCGACCCCGCGATCGACGTCGCGGTGCTCGAGGCGACACTGGCGGCGCTCTTCAGCGTCGGTTACACCCGGCTGAGCCTGGAGGAGGTGGCACGACAGGCCGGTACGACCAAGCCGGCGATCCGCCGGCGCTGGCCAGGCCGCTCGCACCTCGTGCTCGCCGCGCTCGGCTCCCGCCTGGGTGCTGTCACGGCGCCGGACACCGGCTGCACGCTCTGCGACCTCGACGAATGCCTGAAGCTGTTCGCTCGGGCGTTCCAGTGCATTTCGCCAGACGTGCTCGGACCGCTCCTCGCCGACTGCGCCGGCGACCGCGAGTTGCGGGAGACGTTCATGACGACACTGTTCGAGCCGCCGCGCACGGCCGTCCAGCGGACGCTCGCCCGAGCCTACGAGCGCGGTGACCTGCGCGAAGAGGTCGACCCGGCCGTCGTCCTCGACCTCCTCGGCTCGTTCGTGTACTACCGCGTTCTGTTCAGCCACCTCCCGGTCGACGACAGGGAGATCGAGCACGCAGTCGAAACGCTACTCCGGGGCGTAGCCGGCGACTACCGGCAACTCCTCGAGCACAGCCGCCAGACGAGCGCCACCTCCGAGATGCATTCCCTGCACGCCTGAACGGCCCGGATGATCCCCGGATGACTGGCTGATCGCGACGGCGATCACGCCACCACGCGCGGCAATCCCGTCGTGGTGACTGGCTGGAAACCCTGCCCGGGCGCCACACCGCAGGGTCGCGGCCGGCCAGATGGGTGCCGCTCTCCTCGCGGCGGGCTCAGCGGACCGTCGGGGCCAGCGGCGCGACCGCCTCGTACAGCTCGGCGGCGGCCTGGGCGACGAGCTCGGAGAGGGTCGCGTCCGGGTCGGCCAGCCAGCGGGACGTGGCGCGCCGGGAGATCGCTATCGCCACGTCGATGACGAAGCGTGCCTCGCCGGGCTCGACGCCGCGGCGTTCGAGCGCCCGCGCCAGCGCGTCGGCGATGTCGGCGAGCTTGATCAGATCGCGCTCGATCAGTGCCGGGCTGGCGGCGATCACCCTGACGCGGCGCAGCAGGAACTCGCGCGGGCGAAAGACCTCGTCGCCGGTCCCCAGCGCGGCCAGCAGCACCTCGATCGGCGTGAGGTCCGGGTCGGCCGCCTCGACCTGGGCGACGAGATGGGCCTCGAGCTCGTTGCCGGCGAAGAGCACTTCCCTCTTGTCGGGGAAGTGGCGGTAGAAGGAGCGCTCGGTCAGACCAGCGGTGCGCGCGATCTGCGCGACCGACGTGCGCTCGTACCCCTGCGTCTCGAACAACTCGAGCGCCGCGCGCTCGAGCCGGCCCTTTGCGTCGGACTCCCATCTCGGCATGCCCACCAGGATATGACAGCAGAGGCTGTCATCGCGGGTGCTAGGGTCAATGACAGCAGATGCTGTCATCACTTGGGAGATTGTCATGAAGGCCCTGCAGTTCGACCGATTCGGCTCCCCGGACGTGATCGTGCTCCGCGACGTCCCGCTGCCGGAGCCGGGACCCGGCCAGATCCGGATCGCCGTACGGGCGTGCGGCCTGAACCCGGCCGACTGGGCGGTGGTCGACGGCCTCTTCGCCGACCAGCTGCCGCCGCTGCCGCGCGGGCTCGGCCTCGAGATGGCGGGCACCGTCGATGCCCTGGGCGCGGGCGTCACCGGCGTCGAGATCGGCGACCGTGTGTTCGGCCCGGCGACCTTCGACGGCCCGACGGCCGGAGCCGCCGAGTATGCGCTGATGGTGGCGTGGGCACGCATTCCCGAGGGCGTCACCGCCGAGCAGGCCGCCGCGCTGCCGATGGCGGCCGAGACGGCGTGGCGCGCGCTCGACGACCTCGGCGTCCAGCCGGGCGAGCTGCTGCTCGTCCACGGCGCGGGCACCACCGTGGGTGAGGCGGCGGTGCGCTTGGCGCTGCACCGGGGTGTCCGGGTGATCGCCACCGCCGGGCCGACACGGGCCGCCGCCCTGCAGGCGATCGGCGCCCAGGTGACCGGCTACGGCGACGGCATGGCCGAACGCGTCACCGGGTTGGCCGCAGGCCGCGTCGACCGCGCCCTGGACACGGCCCCGAGCGGCGGCCGGATCGACCGTACCGACCAGCCCAGCCCGGCCGGCGGCTCGCTGCCGGCCCTGATCGAGCTGACCGGGGACCCCGACCGCGTCATCACCGTCTCGGACTTCGCCGCGGCGGCCGAGCTGGGCACCCGGACCACCCAGATCGACCTGCGGTACGACCTGCTGGGCGAGTTCGCCCGGTTGGCCGGCGAAGGCGTCCTGGTCGTATCGCTCGCCCGCACCTACACGCTCGACCAGATCCACGAGGCGGCCGAGCTCAGCCAGTCACGCCGGCCCGGCGGCAAGCTCGTGCTCGTCCTGTGATCGCCCCATTTCGCTCGACCACCCCAGATGACCACCGGAGGGCCTTTCTGGGTGCAACCGCATCGAAACCGGGATCGGGGACGCGGGCCGCCCACCGGCGTCTCCTGCCAGGCAGCCGGGCTCAGGTCGCGACGGGCAGGCAGAGGACGAGCCGGACCCCTTGCCGGAGCGGCTCGGCGCGTACGGTCCCCTCGTGCGCCTCGGCGATCTGCCGCACGATGGCCAGGCCGAGCCCCGAGCCGGGCAACGAACGGTCCGCCTCGGCGCGGTAGAAGCGGTCGAAGACGAAGGGCAGGTCCTTGGCCGCGATGCCGGGTCCCTGGTCGGCGACCGACAGCGTGCCGGCTGGATCCACCCGCACCAGTACCTCGCCGCCCGGCGGGCTCCACTTGATCGCGTTGTCGACGAGATTGGCGGCGGCGCGTTCGACGGCGTCCTGGTCCGCGGACACCAGGCACTCGGCGAGCTCGGCCCGCAGCCGTACGTGCGGCGCGCGCGCCCGCGCCCTGTCCAGCACGCGTTCGGCCACCAGGTCGAGGCGGACGTCCTCGATGTGGATCTGGATGTCGCCGTATCTGGCCAGCTCCACGAGGTCGTTGACCAGCACCCGCAGCTCCTCGGCCTGCTCGTGAGCCTCGCGCACCAGGGCCGGGGCCTGCGGGTCGGCGGTGCCCCGCCCTTCCGCCAGCAGCTCCAGGTTGGTGATGAGGCTGGTCAGCGGGGTACGCAGCTCGTGCGACGCGTCGGCGACCAGGCGCCGCTGGGCCAGCAGGGATTCGTTCAGCGCGCCCGTCATCGTGGTGAAGGCGCGGGCCAGCCGGGCCACCTCGTCGCGCCCGTTGCCGTCCAGGCCGGCGGCGGTGAGCGTACGGGTGGCGGTGACGTGTTCGACCACCTCGGTCAGACGGCCGATGGGGCGCAGCACCCGCCCGGCGAGCAGCCGCGCGCCCGTTCCGGCGAGCAACGCGCCACCCAGCGTCAGCCCTGCCAGCAGGACCTTCAGCCTGTTCAGCGTCAGGTCGTCCCGGTCCAGCGTGAACGCGGTGCGTATCAGTGCCAGGTCGGTCTGGCCCAGCGAAGCCGTGTAGACACGGTAGAGCACCCCGTCGCGGCTCACGTTCTGGAAGTACGGGGGGCTCATGCCCAACGCGACGTCGAGGTCCCTGCCGGTGAGCGGGGCGAGGTCTCCCGCCGCGCCCGGCTCCGCGGGATGCGGGACGAACTGCAGCAGCGTGCCGCCCGCGGAGACGGGGCGTGTGGGCACCTCCGTGGAGTTGGCCTTGAACGATCGCAGCAGGCGGGGCGCCTCAGCGGCGGCCACCACCAGCTCTCCGTCGTGCTGGGCGGCCAGCCCGGCCTCCATCGACGGATACAGCACGAGCGAGGCCGCCAGCAGCGCCGCTCCCACCACGGCCGCCCCCGCCAGCGCGACCCTGGTCCGCAGCTTCACGGCTCCTCCCGCAGCACGTATCCGAGCCCGCGCACTGTCTGGATCAGCCGCGGCTCGCCGCCGGCCTCCAGCTTGGCCCGAAGGTAACTGATGTAGACCCACAGCGCGTTGGAGGACGGGCCGAAGTCGTACCCCCAGACCGCGTCGAAGATCACGACACGGCTCAGCACCCGGTTCGGGTTGCGCATGAACACCTTCAGCAGCGTGTACTCGGTCCTGGTCAGGTCGAGCGGCCGCGCCCCGCGGGAGGCCCGGCAGGCCGCGGTGTCCAGCTCCACGCCGGCGAAGCGCAACACCTCCTCCGCCGCGCCGCTGCGCCGCAGCAGGGCGCGCAGGCGGGCCCGCAGCTCCTCCAGCGCGAACGGCTTCACCAGGTAGTCGTCGGCCCCGGCGTCCAGCCCGGCCACCCGGTCGGCGACGAGGTCGCGGGCCGTGAGCATCAGGATCGGCGTACGATCGCCGCCCGCCCGGAGTCGGCGGCACACCTCCAGCCCGTCCAGCCCGGGCATCATGATGTCCAGCACCACCGCGTCCTGACGTCCGCCGCCGGCGCTCTCCAGCGCGCGCAGGCCGTCGGCCGCGGTGCTCACGTGGTAGCCCTCGCGGGCGAGCGCACGCGCGAGCGAACGGCGTACCGCCTCATCGTCGTCGGCCACAAGGACGTGCATGATGACACTCTCCTCGCCGAACCCCGTCCCCGCCCAGCCTTCACGTCCCGGACCGCCGGGCGGGATGGCCGTCGCCCCGTCCCCGGGCATCCCCCGGGACGAGCGCCCACCCGGCCGTCCGGATGCTCAGGAGTCCGGCGTCTTGCCGGGGCCGGGCTTGGCGCCCTGTGGTTCGTTCGCCCGCTTGAACCCCTTCAGCACCTCCTGCAGCCGTTCCGCCGACACGCCGAGGCGCTCGGCTACGGCGGCGAACTCCGGCGAGTCAGGACGTATCCCGCCATTCTGGGAAAGCGCGTTCAGGCCGTGCACGGCGGCGCTCGCCCGGTCGAGCCCGACGCCCAGCGCGTCGGCCAGCGCCTGGGCGAGCCTCTGAGAGAGGTTCTCCGATTCGAGGGTCCCGGGCCGCTCTCCTTCGGGCGAGCAGCCGGACCCGCCCTTGCCGGGGTCGTCCGCCTTGGCCGCAGCCGCCTCCTTCGCCTTCGCGAGGTCGGTGGGCGAGCACGTCGCCGTTCCGCTGCACGGATCGCCGTCGAGGTTCCGCTGAGGTGCAGCCGCCAGGGCTCCCGACCCGCCCAGCACCAGCACCGCGACCATCCCCGCTGCCAGGCCCGCCATCCGTCTGTCCATGTCGCCGCTCCTTGTCCCGATCGGCCGGCACCTCTGGGCCGGCGGTTGCCGCCAGCCAACCGGGCCGACCTTCACCACGCCGTCGGCGAACCTTAGAAAAGCCCTAGAGACGACGCCGCCGACCCCGACACGGCGCTACTGGTGCTGGCGACGGGTGCCGGGCCGGGTGCGGGCGCGGCTCGTGTGGCGCCCTCTGGCGCTGCCGCGACCCCCGTACGTCACCTGCCGGTGAACGAGAGGATCTCCCGCACCACGAACACGGGATTCTCCTCCGCCGGCCAATGCCCCGATTCGGGCACCTCGACCGCGCGCGTGATGTTCCGCGGCAACGGCGCCAGGGTGGGGCGGGTGGCGGGGAACTGCGAGACGTACTGGAATCCGACTCCACCGCCGAAGTCGTGCGCGACCAGGTCGAAGGCGGGCAGCCCGATCCGGTCGTGCAGCAGCTTCCCTCACTGTCGCGGAGGCCGGGGAGATCGAGGGCGTAGACGGTGTGGTGCTCGGCCAGGGCCGGCATGATCCTCCGCCACTCGTACCAGGTCTGCGGCCACCCGTGCAGCAGGACCAGCGCCGGGCCCTTGCCGCCCATGACGTCGTGCATGCGCACGTCGCGGACCTCCGCGAACTTGTGCTCGAACGTCGCGTTGATCAGTGCAGGGTGCGGCCGAGGAAGTCGCGGATCAGTTCGGCGATCTCGTCGCCGTGGGTCTCCAGGGCGAAGTGACCGGCGTCGAGCAGGTGGAGGTCCGCGTCGGGCAGGTCGCGGGTGAATGCGCGGGCGCCGTCGGCGCCGAAGATCTCGTCGTGCTCGCCCCAGGTGATCAGGGTGGGTGGCCGATGGGTGCGGAAGTACTCCTGGAAGGAGGGGTAGGCGTCGAGGTTGAACTGGTAGTCGAAGAACAGCTGCAGCTGAAATCGCTTCCGAAGGTGCTCGTGATCGTTTCCCAGCCGAGCATCCGGGAGTTCAGCGTGCCGCGTCGGGCATACGGACCGTTATGTACGGGTGTGCCTGTTCCAGCCACTCGCTGGTCAGCCTTGCTCCAGCGGTCTGCTCAATGACCGCGAGCCAGGCGGCGATCCAGTCGTAGTCCTCGTCACGTTCCTCGAACTCGACGAAGAAGTCTGTCATCGCCTGCAGTTCAGGCCATTGGCCGATGCCGGGATAGTCTTCCGGGGTCCCGGGGAAGAACGCGTCGATCGCCAAGATGAGCTCGCCTCCGGCCGCGAAGCTCAGCCGATTGTGCAGGTTGACGTTCCACCAAGCGCTGTAGGCCCGAGCTCCCTGACTGAGCCGCTGCAGCACGGAAGGGACTGATCCGAGGTAGTCGATCTCCAGGAGCATGGCGGCGGGACCGCACCAGTCGACGAGCACGGGATAGGCGTCCTCGGTAGGAGGCCCGGCGGCCGTGAATGATGCCGGCTCGTGAAGCTGGTATGGCGTGCCCCCGCTGAGCCGGACGGCGATCTCGTCGAGGTTGAATGCACGTCCGCTGTCCGGCACCACTACGGTCCAGCACATGGCCTCGTCCAGCCAGGGGTGGCTGGTACGGAGGTGCCGGTAGTGCTCGCGCAAGCCGGTGATCGGCGGTTTTCCAGTGTTCACGCATGGTCCCTTCGCTCGGTCGGACGGATCTTCGAGATCCTCGCAGGGACCGCAGGCAGCTGGTAGATCGTTGCTCGCTGGTGAGGCCCTGAACGGATCTTCAGGGTTATCTCGGGTTATCAGGAGAACTAGCAGGTCAGCTGCTTGAAGACCTGTCAGGCACGTTGGAGCCTTCGGACCATGAACGCGCGCGATCGTCGATCAGAAGCCCCAGCGTTTCGAGCGCTTCCCAGGCGGTCAGATGCCGGTCGGGGTCGGTTCCTGCTCCCACAGGTGCCGCAGGATTACGGCCACCGTCTCGATCACCTGCATGGTGGCCTCGATGACCTGCTCAGCCATCACCCCGCGCCGCCCGGACAGGAGCGGCGAGCGTTTCATTACCTAGAGTGACATAATTGTTGCTTTGCGTTATTTGGGGAGGTAGATGGGCTAGTTGGAAGACATGGAGCGCCAACCAGGCGCGCCATACCGAAGAGAGGAGA
This sequence comes from Nonomuraea sp. MTCD27, assembly GCF_041950495.1. Taxonomy (NCBI): domain Bacteria; kingdom Bacillati; phylum Actinomycetota; class Actinomycetes; order Streptosporangiales; family Streptosporangiaceae; genus Nonomuraea; species Nonomuraea sp. MTCD27. The sequence goes on from NZ_JBGNUW010000029.1 coordinate 97,792, forward strand.
ACATCATGGATCAGTACGAGATCCAGCAGGCTCCGTACGAGCCGCCGACCATGGAGGAGGCCGGTGCCTTCGCCAAGGTGACCCGTGGCGAGGGGTTTTACGGCTGGGACTCCCGTGGCCGCGGCTTCTGGGGCTGACGGCCAGGTGTGATCGGTGCCGGCTCACGGGAGTGAGTGGTTCGCGGTGCTGCCTGACAGCGCCGCGGCCCAGGACTGCGCGGCCGGCCTGGCCGCGCGGCCGGGAGCGGACGTGGCGCTGCGCCACGCCTCCGGCCGGCCGTGCCTGATCGGAGCCTTCACCGCTGGGGCTCTGGTCTGCGCCGTCGCCGGCCCGATCCGGGTGGCGGTGATCGGGTGCTGTCCGGTCACCGCCGCCGACCTGGAACGCCGGGCGGCCCGGCTCACGGGCCTCGACTCGGCCGACGAGCTGGTGGCCGGGCTGCCCGGCAGTTTCCACCTGGTCACGGCGGTGGATGGTGAAGTGCGTGTGCGCGGCGACGCCGCCGGAATGCGCAGGGTCTTCCACACCAGAGCCGGCGCGTCGGCGGTGGCCGCCGACCGGGCCGACCTGCTGGCCGTCTGGCACGGCTCCGAGGTGGACCTCGACCGGCTCATGGTGCGCCTGCTGCAATCCACCTCGCCCGTCCTGTCAGGCTCGATGTGGCGGAACGTGCACGCCGTTCCCCCCGGCCACGCCGCCGACCTGCCCGCGAACGGGCCGGTACGGCTGACCCGGTGGTGGCGTCCGCCCGAGCCCGTCATGGACCTGCGGGAAGCCGCTCCGCTGGTGGGGCGGGCGCTGGCCGAGGCGGTGGCCTGCCGTACCCGCGCGGGGGAGACGATCGCGGCCGACCTGTCCGGCGGGCTGGACTCCACCCCGCTGTGTTTCCTGGCCCAAAGCGCCGTCCAGGACGGCGGCGGCCGGCTGGTCACCGTACGGACCGGCGTGGACCAAGCCGATCACGACGACGAACGGTGGGCTTCCAGGGCGGCCCGCCTGCTGACGGGTGACCACCTGGTGCTCGCCCCCGGCGAGGTGCCCGGCCGATACGCCGGCGTGGCCGAACCGGTGACCGGCCTGGACGAGCCGCTCGGCGTGATCACCACGGTACGGCGCGACGTCGCCGTGGCCGCGTTGCTCGCCGATCACGGAGCCCGCGTCCACCTGACCGGGCACGGCGGGGACGAGGTCACCTTCGTGCCGCCATGCCACCTGCACGATCTGGTACGGGCGCGGCCCCTGTCGTGGTGGTCGCGGTTGCGCGAGTACCGGGCGCTGGCCCGCTGGCCGCTTGCCGCCAGCCTGACCGCGCTGGCCGAACACCGCTCCTATCCCGGCTGGCTGGCCTCCCAGGCCGACCTGCTCACCGCGCCGCATCCGTCGCGGTACCGGCCGGAGCTGGGCTGGGAGGGGCCGATGCGGCTGCCCTCGTGGGCCCACCCTGACGTCGCCGCCGCCCTCGGTCCGATGCTGCGCCGGGCCGCCGCCGATGCCCGGCCGCTGGCGGGGCGGCGGGCCCAGCACCAGATCGCCGCCGTCATCCACAACAGCGCCGCCGACCTGCGCCAGCTGCAGCGCCTGACCGCCCGCCACGGAGCCACCGTGCACGCACCGTACCTGGACACCGCCGTGATCGACGCCTGCCTGGCCACCCGCCTGGACCAGCGCGCCCGCCCCGGCGCCTACAAGCCTCTGACGGTCGCGGCCATGGCCGGCCGCGTCCCCGAGCAGTGCCTGCGCCGCACCACCAAGGGTGAGTTCTCCAGCACCCTCTTCGAGGGGCTGCGCCGCCACCGCGACCAGCTCGTCGCACTCGCCGACGGCTCCCGGCTGGCCGCGCTCGGGCTGGCCGACGAGACCGCGCTGCGCCGCGCCTGCCTGCGCACCCCGGCACAGGCCGATCCCGGCGGCGACCTGGAGCTGTTCGCCGCCATGGAGAACTGGCTGCGCGCCCTGCCCGCCCCCGACCATGGGAGACGACCATGAGACTTCGCTCCGGTGTCACCTTCACCTCCGTCGACGAGGCCGCCGTGCTGCTGGACGAGCGCACAGGCCGCTACCTGCAGCTCAACGCCACCGCGACGCTGGTGCTGCGCAGCCTGCTGGCGGGCGGCGACCCCGCCGGAGCGGCCGGCGACCTGGCACGCGCCCATCCCGCCGCCGCGCCCACCGCCGAGGCCGACGTCGCCGCGTTCCTGGCCCAGCTACGCGAAGCCGGTCTGGTCGAGGAGGAGCAGCGGTGAGCGTTCCCATGTTGCCCGCTGAGCGGCCGCGCCTGTCCTGGCGCCGTCGTCCATCCGCCATGGCCGCGGTGGCCGCCGCGCGCCTGATCGCCCGGCTGCCGCCGGCCCGGATCCGGGCCGTGCTGGAGCTCGCCCGGCGCGGCGCCGTCCCGGCCACCGCCGATCAGGCCAAGCGGGCGCGGGACGCGGTGATCGCGGTCAGCCTGTTCTGTGCCGGGCAGGGATGCCTGCCGCGCTCGATCGCCGCCGCGCTCCTGTGCCGGCTGCACGGGGCCTGGCCCACCTGGTGTACGGGAGTACGCGTGCACCCGTTCGCCGCCCACGCCTGGATCGAGGCGGACGGCCGTCCCATCGACGAGCCGCCCGCCCGCTTCCACCCCACCATCGTCATCCCCCCACCGGCCGGCGACGGGTGAGCGCGGCACCCGGTCCCGAAAGGGCCGGAGCCCGGCACCTGGCCCGGCTGCTGCGCGCGCACCGGCCGGTCGTCGCCATGGCCGTGCTGCTCGGCCTGCTGGGCGCCGGGCTGGGCGCCGGGCTGGGCATGGCACAGCCGTTGCTGGCCGGGCCGTTCGCCGCGCAGGCCGCGGTGCAGGCGTACGGGCGCTACGCCGTGGGCCGCACCGCCGAGCACGTGGTGTTCGGGCTGCACACCGGCATGATCGGCGGTTGCTGCGGCTGCCGATGGACGTCTACGGCCGGCACCGGCGCGCCGACCTCATCTCCCGCGTCGGCACCGACGCCGGGCAGCTCCGCGATGTGATCGCCCAACGCCGTCGTGGACATCATCACCAGCACGCTGGCCGCGGTGATGGCCATCGCCCTGATGCTCTGGCTGGACCCGGCCCTGTTCACCCTCGTGCTGGTCATCATCGCCGCGTCCACGGCACTGATCGAGGTCATGCTGGCGGGCATCCGCACCGCCTCCGAGCAGACCCAGGCGAGCGTGGGTGCGATGAGCGCCGAGCACGACCGCGCCCTCGGCGCGATCCGAACCGTACGAGCCGGGCGCGCCGAGGAGCGCGAGCAAACCAGGATCGGTGAAGCCGTCCGGGCCTGCGCCACAGCTCGCGTTCGCGCAGGACGTGCGCCTGGTCGGTGAAGAGCGTTTCCAGGCGGTGAAGGAGGCCAGGGCGGACAGGTGCCGGTTCCAGGTGGCCGCCGCCGCGCTCGCCCATCGGTCCATGGCGGCGGCGTAGTCGTCCGGGGCGAGGCCCGCGACGGGCCGCTGGCCGGCCTGGGCGGTCAGGCGGGCGAGCGTGGCAGTGTGGTTGCGCCGGGTGGTGGCGGCCTGCAGGGAGTTGAGGAAGCACTCGACCGAGGCCGCGACCGTGCCCGGCGCTCGGCCGCCGGGGGCGGCTGGGGAAGCTTTCCAAAGGGTGACGGGCTGGCTCTGCTGTGGCGGAGAACGTCATCAAGCCGGGCTCATGGCCGGGGTAATGAGCGGGGCAGCAACAGCTCAAAACGTATGGCTGTAACAGCTAATCCGAATTCTCTTGCTCAAGTAAGCGAGGCGTCACCCTCACGCTCTATAACTTACAGTAGTTATTCAACTACTGTCTGTACATATCGGTGTGCTGGGCGCCTGCCCCGCCAACCTCCTTGGCCGCTGGAGGATCATGTCTGTTCCCCTGCGTTCCCTCACCGCCACCGCGATCACAGCGACGCACCTGGCCTCCCTCGCTCCCGCCCCTGCTGCTGCTTGCGGTTGCGGTCGCCGAGTTGCCCGCCGCGGACGAGAGCCGCGACGGCTACCAGCGCACCAGCTTCCACCGCACTCCCGCCGCGAGGTACTCATCGAGGATGCGGCCGACCTCGACATCGACCATGTCGTGCCGCTGGCCGAAGCATGGGACTCGGGCGCCTCGGCCTGGACCGTCGAGCAGCGTGTGGCCTACGCCAACGATCTGGACGCCGCCCACCACCTGGTCGCCGTCACCGTCCGCAGCAACCGGCGAAGGCCGACCGTGATGTGGCCGAATAGCTGCCCCCGTACAAGTCCGTCCACTGTCGCTACGCCGCCGAATGGACCGCGATCAAACGCCGCTGGGGCCTGAGCGCCGATGAACGGGAGAAGAGCGCCATCGCCGCCACCTGCCCCGGCACCACCCTTCCCGAGCAGCCCACACCCTAGCCGTACGACGCGGCGCTGACCGCCCGGCAACGCCACGTGACTCCTTTCCGCGCACCACGCGCAAGCAGCGCCGCCTGGCCATCGACCATCGGCCACGGATCACCCGCCGGCCGTTGAACAACCCCCGCCCGCTTCGAGGGCCGCCGCCGCGAGCGTGCCGACCCCCGACCACCCCCACATCGCCCGGCCCGCAGAAGAGCGTCCGCCCGGGCCGGCGATCGCCGCTGCAAATCCTGTGTTCTCCAGCCACGACTTCGTCCCTGTCGTCCTGCGGCGCGTGCTGAACCGCTGGATCCGCACGAAATCCGCCGCCGTGACAGCGGCTCCTGCCTGTCCTCCGCCGACCGGTTCGGAGGCTCCACCGGACATCCCCCACAGAAAGGGCTCCCTCGTGTCCATGCCCCAGCAACCCGCCCCGGGCGGCTGCCCGCAGCGGATCGCCCTGATCAACGGCAGCTTCGAAGAACCCACGATCCCCGGCAACGACGTGGACTTCCAGGACCAGAACGATGTGCCGGGCTGGTTCACCACCGCCACCGACGGCCAGATCGAGCTGTGGCCGCACGGCTACCGGGGCGTGCCCGCCGGCGACGGCAAGCAGTTCGCCGAACTGAACGCCAACCAGGTCTCCACCCTCTACCAAGACCTGCCCACCACCCCCGGCACCCGGCTGTACTGGCGGCTGCTGCACCGCGGCCGAAACGGCGAGGACACCATGAGGGTGCAGATCGGCCCGCCCCCGGCCGGCGGGCAGCAGTTCGCCCCGAACTACGAGAGCGCCGACCTCGCCGACGGCACCGACGCCTGGGGCGAGCACACCGGCTCCTACACGGTGCCGGCCGGTCAGAGCACCACCCGCTTCGCCTTCAAGTCCGTCTCGGCCGCCGGCGGAGACTCCACCATCGGCAACTTCCTGGACGGCATCTTCTTCGGCACCGCGCCCTGCGTGGTGGTGACCAAGAGCGTCGAGCCCGAGACGGGAGCCGGGGTCGGCGACACCATCACCTACCGCGTCAACCTCAAAAACGAAGGCGGTGTCCCGGCCGAAAACGTCATCCTGCGCGATGTCATCCCCGCCGGCACCAGCTACGTCGACGGCTCGCTGCGCATCGTGGACGGCCCCGGCTCCGGTGCCAAGAACAGCGGCCGCAACAGCCGCTACGACGCCGGCACCCGGCGGCTGACCATCCCCCTCGGCGACGGCGCGGGCGACGGCCATGGCGGCATGCTCCACCCCACCACCGAGTTGCCCGACGGCACCACCGTGGAGTTCCGGGTCAAGGTAGAACGCGACGGCACCGGTCGCGCCCTGGCCAACCAGGCCGAGGCCACCTACGACAACACCTACGGCGACGAGGTCGAGCATCTGACCTCGACCTCCAACAGCTCCACCCACAACACCGCCCGCGCGGTGGATCTCGGCCTCATCAAGGCCGCCAACCAGGTGCACGCCACCGTCGGCGAGGTCGTCACCTACCACCTGGCCGTCACCAACCACGGCCCCACCCAGGCCACCGGCGTACAGGTCATCGACAAGCTGCCCGCCACCCTGGCGTTCCTGTCCGCCACCCCCAGCACCGGCGCCTACGACCCTGCCACCGGACTGTGGGACGTCGGCACCCTGCCCGTGGGCGCCACCGCCCACCTGATCCTCCACGCCAAGGTGACCGCAGCCGGCACGTTCCACAACACCGCCACCGCCGGCGCCAACGAAACCGGCACCGACGTCCCGGCCACCGCGATCAGCACCATCTGCGTGCACCCGCAACCGGACTGCATCACCACACCCCACGGCGGCGGCGACAACACCGGGGGCGGCAACACAGGTGGTGGAGGTGGCGGCACACTCACGATCGGCGGCAACACCTACACCATCGGGTACGGCCCGAACGGCCAGCTCATCCTCATCCCGGTCGGCGGCGGCAACACCGGCGCCGGCAACACCGGGGGCGGGAACACCGGGGGCGGAGGCGGCGGCACACTCACGATCGGCGGGATCACCTACGCCATCGTGTTCGGCCCGAACGGCCCTTACCTCGTTCAGGTCGGCGCCGGGAGCGGGGGTGGGCGTTGCTACTGCGTTTGCGAGTAGTTGTGTCCCCACTGTGGTGATCGGTCGCTGAACTGCGCTGTCCAGCGTCTCTCTCGCCCCGGTCAGGGCGGGAGGGACCCCGGTGGCGGCTCGGCGACGTCCTCGCCCCGGCCGCCTTCCTCCATGTCCCTGCAGCGGTCTTATGCCGCCTTCGCAGAGTAGGTGAACTGTCGTGCGTGTCCTGATCCAGCTGCGCCCACCCCAAGACGTCATCACCTCGGTTCTCGATCCCGGCGTGGCATCCACCGTCGCCGATGTGGTCGGTGATCTGCCCGGTGTCCTTCTCGACCAGGTCTTCAAGCCGGTGCCGCTGCCCGGCCCCGCCTCTACGGCCACGCCACGCAGCGGCGGCCTGCTGTCCTCGCTCAGCCCGCATCCGGGCAGCTTCTCCCGGTCCGCCGAGCACGCCTCGGTGCTGGTACGCGGGGAGATAGCCGAGGACGAGCTGCCCGCTCGGTGGAACCTGCTGACCTCGACCGTGCGCGAGGTGAGGGGTGTCTTCGCCGACCCCGCCATCGGCACCACCCTGGCCTGCGACGGCGATGTGCCGCTCGGGGACTGGCACGACGTCGAACGCCTCCTGCACGTCGAACAGTTGCACGCAGCCGGTTACGACGGGCACGACGTCCTGCTGGCGATCGTGGACGGCGGCATCAACTACGACCACGTCAGCACCAAACTCGGCCGCCGGTTCCTCATCGACGGCGACCGCAGCTGGAGCCCTCCGGGCACCCAACCGAACCCCGGCCGCTACCCGGTCGCCCACGGCAGCCTGTGCGCGTTCAACGCGCTGATCGCCGCGCCGAAGGCGACCCTGCTCGACATCCCCATCATGCAGACCCGCAAGACCACCGTCACCGGTCTGCTGTCGGACGCCGTAGCCGCCTACGCCCACCTGTGGCAGGTGCTGATGAACCTGCCCGAGGCTTCCCGCACCCTGGTGGTCAGCAACAGCTGGGGACTCAACAACAGGAACGACGACCTGCCGCCAGGACATCCCGGCAACTACGCCGGCAACCCGATGCACCCGTTCAACGTCATGCTCGGCAGCCTGGAAGCGGCCGGCGCCGACATCGTCTTCTCCGCCGGCAACGGCGGCCAGGACTGCCCCAACAGCAACCCGAACGCCTTCTTCGACATCGTCGGCGCCAACGGCCACCCCAAGGCCGTCACCGTGGCCGGCGTCGACGTCCACGGAACGCGCGCCGGCTACTCCACCAAAGGCCCCGCCCGCCTGGCCGACAAGAAGCCCGACATCAGCTCCTACACCCACTTCCTCGGCTCCGAGGCCACCGATCTTCGCGCCGACACGGGCACCTCCACCGCCTGCCCCGTCGCCGCCGGCGTCATCGCGGCCCTGCGCACCCGGCACCCCGGCTCGCGCCTGTTCCCCTCCCAGCTGCGCACCCTGCTGCAACGCACCGCCGAGGACCGCAGCACGGCCGGCTTCGACTACGAGTACGGCTACGGCATCATCGACCCGCCGGCCCTGATCGCCGCGCTGGACAAATTCCGCCAGCGGGCCGCCTGAGCGCCGGCCGCAGGCAGGACCCGCGGTAATGATCATCGAACGAGTGGCGGGCCCGGCGCCGCACGCGCCGCGCGAGCGAGCTCCTCCGGGACGTGCCCGCGTCGTCAACCGTGACGGCCGACGTCTCGACCGCCGCTTCGTCCAGCGGCCGTCCCCGCCCATCCATGCGCATCCTCCAGCACTCTCTCGCGAAAGGAACCCCATGAAGTCGCCGCGTACCGCCATCAAGATCGGCCTTCCGGCCGCGCTGTCAGCGTTCGCACTGGCCGGCGGCCTACTCATGCCCGCGCCGGCGGGCGCGACCCCCGACCGGTCAGCCCAGTCGGTCCGGTCAGCCGAGTCCGCCCAGCTGGCGCACGCCCCTACCCCCGTGCCCGTGCCCCCGCCCGCGCCGGTCGCGGACATGCCGCCGTTCGTCGACGACGGCCGCCGCCACGTGGTCGAGAACGTCAAGACCAACGGCTACCTCATCCACGAGGGCTACTCCGACCCCTCGTGCGTCGACGGCTTCTGCCGCCTGCTCGCCTGGGAAGCCGGCGTGATCCCTCCGGCCAACGAGTGGTTCTTCGAAGAAGCGCAAACGCGGCGCGGCCAGGTCTGGTTCCGCATGCGCAACGCCAAGTCCAACAAGTGCGCCGTTCCCGGCGGCTGGGTCGAAGGCCTGCCCAGCGCCGTCGTCAAGACCTGCGGCAGCGGCGATGAGTTCCTGTGGCGGGCCGAGCCCGACCGCAACGGTGACTGGCGCACCGTCAAGTTCGTCTCCTACACCACCAGCGACGCCATCCGGCCCGTCTACGGCAACCTCCCCAACGAGTACACCGTCCTGCACGACGACGGCTACACCCCCAACTTCTACTGGTCGGTCTCCCGCTAAGGCAGCCCCGCACCACCCGTGAGGCCGGGTGCGGACACCGCAACGGTGGCGTCCGCACCCGGCCAGGCCGGCGCAGCCACGGCGAGGTAACCATCGCCTCGCCCGCCCGTGGGAGCCGCCGATGCGCGCAGGCGTGAGCGGCCGCGGCTCCCGCAAGCCGGCCACGGTCGTTCAGCGCCGATGCCTTCCGGCTCGTTTCCACCGGCCGCCGGTCAGGCAGATCAGGCCGGTCGCCGCGGATGGCCCACGTCGGCCGGTGTCAGACGAGTGATCGCCTCTTCCACACTGGGGTGAAGGGGCAAGACGTCCCTCCCGCCGGTGGATCTGCAGGATGCGAGCGGGTGCGCCCGACACCGCGCCGGTGCGGGCGGCCCGGGCCGGGCGGGCTGCAGGCGTACACGCCTGGTCGCGGTGGCCGGCCAGCGCCGGCACCAGGCCGCCCAGGAGCCCGGCCGCGGTTCAGTTGGTGCAGTGTCCACCCTGCCCTCGCCGACCGCCACCCCGCCCTCACCCTCGTCCCCACCCACCTCGGCGACGAAGTCACCAGCTCCGACCGGCCCAACATCATCTTCCCGCCGACGGCCACACCTTCACCCTCGACGACCGCGGCCTGCACCCCACCGACCCAGCACCAGCCACCCCCTCGACCACCACCGCAGCACCACCGCAGCCGCCAGCTGACCGCGGGGACGGCAGCGGGTTCGCCCAGGTGGGCGAGTTGCTGCCGAACGACACGCTCATCCGCTGCCGGCGCACGCGCCTGTGCCGGTATCGCTGGAAGGTTCCGGGCAGCGCCAAGGTGATCGTTTGTCCGCGCTGCTACACGGCCCAGTTCGGCCCGGCCGAATAGCTCCTGTCTTCGCTATGACCGCCTTCGGGACGCTCGACAGCCGTTCAAGGGCGAGTTGTCCGGCGCGGTTGTCCGGGGCCTGGAGGAAAGACAACGGCCTTCCCGGGGCAAATCGGGAAGGCCGTTCCGTGTCTCCCTGAGCGCTCATCCGGACCAACGAACCGACGCCTTGGGGCGGCCGACCTGGGCCGACCTCGCCGCGGGGTCTAGACCGGCGGCTGTGAGCGCATGTTGGTTGTCCAACCTCGCGACCGGACCAGACCGTCTGCAGCCGATGTTTCCCGGACCACTCCGATACCCGGTACCGTCGTTATCTTGGGCAGCGAAGCGAAATAGCTGGTCAGCTGCTTGAAGGTCTGTCAGGCACGTAAGCAAGCAGGTTGGCCATGGCTGTCGCGCGTGGCCCGCAAGTCGAGCCGATGGACGCGCTGGGCGCCGAATCACGCTTCCAGGCCGGCGTACGGGCCCGCGAGCTCGGCCTGGTCCAGAGGGTCGTTCACGTGAAGTGACGCTCCCGCTTCCTGCTGGATCGCGAAGGGCCGTTCTGGTCTGCCACGGTGGCGGGCTCCGGGTTTCACGACTCCGGGGCTCAGGGGGTCGTGGACCCTATCATGCGGGTCAGGAGGGTGACGGCGGCCTCCGGATGAAGGCCCTGGCGGCGGATCAGGGATTGCCAGGTGGGGAATTCCACGGCGTGGTGAACGGCCGCTTTCAGCAGGACGGGCTCGGCGGTCTGGGGGGCGTAGGCGTCGATGAGGATGGCGGCCACGTCGTCCAGGTATTCGGTGAAGGGTTGCAGGCTCAGTTCGACCAGGGGGACCGTGGCCGCGTCCCTCAGCGCGTTCGTGAGCATCTGCTCGACGGTCTCGTAGTAGCCGTAGAGGGCGGTCAGGGCCGTGGTGAGCCGGTCAGAAGGGGAGCCGATCTCTTTCCAGGGCATGACGTCGGGCCATGGATGGTGACCCCAGTATTCGCTGGAGCAGGCGGCGAACAGCTCCTCCTCCGTGGGGAAGTGCCGGTAGACCGTGTGGCGCTGCACCCCGGCCAGCTCGGCGATGCCCGCGATGGTCGTTTGGGCAGGCCCGATGCGGCCGTGCAGTTCGACGGCCGCCTGGGTGATCCGCCGGCGGGTCGTCTCCATCGCGTCGGCGCGTCGCCGCAACTCGTATTTGCGTGGTGTCTTCGTCTCGGCCATGCGGTCGCCTCGAACTCCTGACGCTCCCCCGCAGGCCCTCCGCCTGCGGGAACCCGATTTTACAGTGCCGAACACCGAATTTCATAGTACGTACGTGTGCATCTATTGACACGCCCGGCGCCGCGGACCTACTTTCATGGTACAGGCCCGTTCCATGAAATGTTTGGAGTACACCCGTGACGAAGATGCGAACAGTCGTCGTACCCGCCCTCGACACCGCCTGGGAGACCAGAGACGCCGAGATCCCCGAGGTAACGGCAGGTCAAGTGCTGGTGAGAGTGCACGCCTCCGGCATCTGCGGGACGGACGTCCTGATCACCCAGGGCAAGCTCTCCTTCGGAGTCGGCTTCCCCATGGCGCTCGGGCACGAAGGCGCCGGTGAGGTGGTGGCGGTCGGTGACGGTGTGAGCTCCCGCGAGGTCGGCGACCGGGTCGGCATCGTCACCCTGCAGAAGGCGTGCGGGGTGTGCGCGTGGTGCCGGCGGGGCGAGCCGCTCGACTTCGTCACCGCCGCCAACTGCGAGAGCCCCGTGCTGACCGGGATGAACGTGCCGGGGACGCACGCCGGCTACGTCGCCGTCCCCGCCGAGGCCACGGTGCCGCTGCCCGACGGGCTGTCGTACGAGCACGCCGCGCCCATCATGTGCGTCGGCTACACCGCGTGGGCGGGCCTGCGGCGCGCCAGCCCGCAGCCCGGCGACCGCGTCGCCGTCTCCGGCATCGGCGGCCTCGGCCACCTGGCCGTCCAGTACGCCAAGGCCGCCGGTTTCACCACCATCGCCGTCACCCGCTCACCCGACAAGCAGGAGCTGGCCCGCGAACTCGGCGCCGACGTCGTCGTCTCCGACGGCGCCCAGCTGCGCGAAGCAGGCGGCGCCGACGTGCTGCTGAACACCAACGGCTCCAACCAGGCCGTCTCCGACGCCATGCAAGGGCTGGCGCCCCGAGGACGCCTGGTGCTCATGGGCATCGCGTTCGACGCCCTCTCCGTGACCAACATGCAGATGGTCATGAACAGCGTCCAGATCCTGGGCTCCGCACACAACGGCACCCGGTACCTCGTCGAGGCGCTGAGCATCGCCGGCGAAGGCAAGGTGACCCCGATGGTGGACGTCTTCGACAAGGAGCACGCCGCCGACGCCTACCGGCACACCGCAGCAGGCAAGTCCCGCTTCCGTACCGTCATCTCCTTTGCCTGAAAGGAAAACCGATGTCCAGTGATTTCAAACGTCCGACCGAGCCCGAAGGCCTCACCGCTTCGCTTCTCGAGCGCTTCAACTCCGGCAAGGTCAGCGCGATGATGGGGCTCTACGAGGAAGGCGCGGTGTTCGTCACCAACTCGGGGGAGCCGGTGACCGACCCCGCCGAGATCGAGCGGCACCTGGAGGGCTTCATGTCGTTCGGCCTGCCGATGAAGGCCAACGCCCGGCACTTGTACGTGGCGGGGGACGTCGCCCTGTTCGTCCTCGACTGGGAGGTCCAGGGCACCGGCCCCGACGGTTCCCACGTGCACCTGAAGGGCTCCGCCACCGACGTGGCGCACCGCGGCGCCGACGGCTTCTGGCGCTACGCGATCGACAACCCCTACGGCACGCGGTTCCGCGAGCAGGTCTGACGCCCCGGCCTCATCGGCTGATCGTCCGGGAAAACACGGCGTGGGAGCGGCCGGCGACCTCCCGGGGCTGACGTGGGCGCGTACGGTTGATGGGTGTCAGTTGCTCCCCAAGGCGTCGTGCTGGGTGTGGCGCGATCATGCGCCGGCCGCGCGCACTGTCGCTGCTCACCCTCGTCGGCGTGCTGACGTCCGCCAACTGGGCGTCGTTCATCTGGGCGTCGTTCATCTGGGCGACGATGACCGGGCACGTGGTCGACGCCTCGCTCGGCCACTTCATCACCCCGCTGGTCAGCGTCGCGCTCGGGGTGGCCTTAGGGCAGCCCCCGTACGCGACCGTGAGCACGGCGATGGCGACCGCGCCCAGCGCGATCGCCTCCCATTGCCAGGCCCGCAGCCGTTCCCCCAGGCCCCGCGCGAGCACGACGAGAACAGCACGGACATGCCGACCGCTACAGGTCGCGGGTAAGGGGTGCTGGCCCTTCTTGCCGGTGGTTATGGCCACAAGCGAGTCCGGCCCGGCTGAGCTCACATCCGCCTCAAATCCCCGTTGATCACCCCGAAACTCACTGGGAACACGGGGACGAATAGGTGGCAACAAGGCACCCCGAGACTCACCTCCAACGAGATCATGGAGGTGGGTGTTGGGGTACAGCAGACGCGACTTTCTGTCCGCCGTTGGAGTATCCGGCGGCGCGGGAGCGCTCTTCTCGACCATGGGGGCGCTCGGGCTTGCGCCGTCCGCCGAGGCGTCCGTGAAGACTGCCTTCGACCCGCCGCAGCCGTCCGACTTCGCGCTCACCGGGCGGTCCGCGAAGAAGGTCGTGATCCTCGGCGCGGGGATGGCCGGCCTCGCCACGGCGTACGAGCTGGGTAAGGCGGGTTACGACTGCACGATCCTGGAGGCCCTCGACCGGGTGGGCGGGCGGAACTGGACCATCCGCGGCGGCGACCGGCTGACCGAGTTGGACGGCTCCACGCAGGTCGCGCAGTTCCGGGACGGCGTCTACCTGAACGCCGGCCCGGCACGGCTGGCGCAGTGGATGGTGACCATGGACTACTGCCGCGAACTCGGCGTGGACCTGGAAGTCTTCACCAACTCCAACGCCCAGGCCTACATCTATCACCAGAACATGCCGGCCCCCGTCCGCTGGCGTACGGCCAAGGCCGACGTCTACGGGTACGTCTCCGAGCTCCTGTCGCGCGCCACCGACGCGGGCGCGTTGGACGCCGCGCTGACCACGCAGGACAAGGAGCGGCTGATCACCTTCCTGTCGGGCTTCGGGGCGGTGGGCAACAAGGCGAGCGGGTTCAAGTACACCGGAAGCTCCCGCCGCGGCTACAGCGTGAACCCGGGCGCGGGCGAGCAGCCGGGAACGGTGCTCGGACCGGTGCCATCGCTGTCGGAGGTGCTGGCGAGCGGCATCGGGCAGCGGTTCTCGTTCGAGTTCGGTTACGACCAGGCCATGCTGATGTTCCAGCCGGTCGGCGGCATGGACGCGATCCCGCGAGCCCTCGCCGGCAGGATCGGGCGGCAACGGATCCGGCTGCGCTCCACCGTCACCAAGATCACCGACCTGCCGGACGGCGTAGAGGTGGAGTACCAGGACCGCCACGGCCGCACCCAAATGATCAAGGCGGACCTGTGCGTCGCGGCGATGCCCCCGCACATCCTCGCCAGAACCCCGCACAACCTGGGCACGGAGATCCAGGCCGCCCTCTCCACTCCGACCGTCGCCAACTCGGGCAAGATCGGGCTGGAATACCGCCGCCGCTGGTGGGAGATCGACGAGGACATCTACGGCGGCATCACCAGCACCGACCTCGACCTCGCCACCATCTGGTACCCCTCCTACGGGTACGGCGCGGCCCGCGGCCTGGTCGTCGGCTACTACAACTTCGGCGCCCAGGCCGACGCGTACGCCGCACTCAAGCACGCCGATCGCGAGCGCCGCGCGGTCGAGCAGGGGATGCGGATCCACGGCGCGAAGTACCGCGACGAGCTGGCCTCGTCGGTGTCTGTCGCCTGGAAACTCCAGCCGCACATCGAGGGCGCATGGGTGGGCTGGCCGTCGCGCCAGGGCGCGTACCAACTCCTCAACAAGCCCGCCGGCCGCGTGTACTTCGCGGGCGACTGGCTGAGCCACATGATCGCCTGGCAGTCGGGGGCCTTGGAATCCGCCCGCAAGGTCGTCACCGAGCTGCACCAGCGCGCGCTGAGCGCCGCCTGAGAGGACACCGTCCCATGAAGATCCGCACCACTGTCACCCTCGCCGCGGCCACCGTCCTCCTCCTGGGCACGGGTACGGCCGCCGCCACCGCCCGCTGGTCACCCCATCCCTACGAGATCAAGCCCATCCTCCCGGCGGGCAGCACCAATCCCGCGATCGCCGACGGCGTGGCGCTCGGGAAGCAGGTCGCCACGTACACCGCCAGCGGTCTGGGCCCGGCTGCGGCCAATCCCGCGGCCCCCGCCGACTCCCCCGAGCGCTACGTCGACTTCCCCGGCGGCGCCCTGCCCCCAGGCGTCACGGTCACCGAGGCCCAGGCCATCAACGCGCTGAAGCGCATCAAGGCCAATCTCGCCGCGGCTGGGCTGGGTCTTGAGGATGTCGTCTCCATGCGCGCGTACCTGGAGAAGCCTCCAGGCGCCGCGGCGGCCGACTTCGCCGGGTGGAACCGCGCCTACCGCCAGTTCTTCGCCAACACGGACCTGGCCTCGGGTCAGCCCGTCCCCGTCCCGCTGGGCACCGCGCCGCCCGCCCCGCCCTTGGAGGTCAACCCCGCCCGCCCGGCCCGCGTGACGATCGAAATCGCCAATCTCCCGGTCGCGGGCTGGCTTGTCGAGGTCGAGGTCGCCGCCGCGTACAAGCGCTGACAGCCGGGCCTGGCAGCCTCGTGCGCACCAGAGAGGTGATCACAAAGAGAAGTCCGTCCTGTGCCGCCGGACACCGCATCCGGATATCGCATCCGCGACCCCACCGCCGGCCGTGCACCGGCCCTCCTCCTCTTCGATGACGACACGCTGGTGCTCTCCACCTCCCGGGCGCCGAGCACCAGCCTGGCCGGCTCGGCGAAAACGCTCGTCACAAGCCCGGTGAAGAGGAACATCGGCACGGCCGTCGGCACCAGTAACGATCTTTACCCGGTGTGGACCTGCCCCGGCTACGGTTCGGGGTGGTTGACCAGATTCGCCGCTGTCGTCCGCGCCGTTTCTGAGAAGCTGTCTTCGAACCCTCTAACTGATCTTCGTTCGGATTGCCTTCGCCTTGGTGGCGATATGCGGGTCAGGTCGCAGATGCCGCGAGCATTTTGGTCGTGAAGTCGATAGCCGTGGCCAGCCGTTGGGGATCGTGCCCGGCGCGTTCGCGTACGCGCAGCCCAAGCACGGTTGTGAACAGCAACTCCATTGCAGCGTCGACGTCCAATGTGGCGGGCAGGTCGCCGTCGCGGATGCCGCGGCGTAGTAGCGACGTCAGGGTTTTCCGGGTGACTTCGAACGCAGCCTCAGTCCTTTGTCGGACTTCGGGGTCGCTAGTGCCGAGCTCGGTGGCCGTGTTGACCACGAAGCAGCCACGACCGGCGTCGTGGCTGACCATCCAGATCAGCCACTCCCGCAAGATCTCGAGGCTGGGACCGGGGGCGCTGAGCTGCTCTTCAGCCTGAGTGGACTCGGTCGCCCGATAGTGGTCCAGCGTCCGCAAGAACAGTGTGCGCTTGTCGTTGAAGGTGCGATACAGGCTACTTTGCTTGAGCCTGAGCTCGGCGCCCAAGTCCCGGACGGACGTGGCGTTGTAACCGCGACACCAGAACAGGTTGGTTGCCTTGGCGATCACGTTCTGCTCGTCGAACTCCCTGGGCCTTGCCATGGTCGCCACCCTACCAAGGTTGTGGAGCGATCGCTCCCGTATTAGGGTGTGCCGTCATATGGGAGCGAGCGCTCCCGAATGAGGGGAGAGACTCGACGTGACGGCAACAGACCGCCCGCTGACCGAGCGAGAGGCGTCAACGAAAAGTCATTGGATCGCGGTGTCCGCCGTAGCCTTTGGCACATTTCTCCTGGTGACGGCCGAGCAGCTCCCCATCGGGCTGCTCACCCCCGTCGGATCGGCACTATCGGTGTCTGAAGGTGCGGCAGGACTGATGGTCACGGTCCCCAGCATCGTCGCCGCCGTTGCGGCGCCGGCAGTCCCGATACTCGTCGGCAAGATGGACCGCAGGCTCTTGCTCGTCGCCTTGATGGCACTCATGACGCTCGCCAACCTTGCCTCCGCCCTGGCCCCGAACTATCCGCTCCTGATCATCGCCCGCGTGCTGGTCGGCGTGGCGATCGGCGGGTTCTGGGCCATCGCCGGCGGCCTGGCCGTCCGGCTCGTCCCGGCCTCGCGCGTGCCGCGGGCCACAGCGATCATCTTCGGCGGCGTCGGGGCCGCGAACGTCTTCGGTGTCCCCCTCGGCACGATGATCGGCGGGCTGGCCAACTGGCGGATCGCGTTCGGCGCGCTGAGCGCCCTCGCGCTTGCCGTGCTGGTCACCTTGCTGGCCGTGCTGCCACCGTTGACCGCTGCTCAGCCCGTCGGGCTGCGGCGGCTGGCTGGCCAGTTCCGCAACCAGGGCGTCCGGGTCGGTATCCTGGCCACCTTCCTGATCGTGACCGGCCATTTCTCGGCCTACACGTTCATCAGCCCCGTGCTACAGGATCTGTCCGGCATCGACGAGCAACTCGTCGGGCCGCTGCTGTTCGGATTCGGCGTGGCAGGCATCGCGGGAAACTTCGTCGCGGGTGCGGCTGTGGCGCAGAAGCTCCATCGCACCGTCCTCTCCATCACCGCCGCCTTGGGGGTGACCGTGCTGCTTTACCCCGTGGCAGGTCTCACCGCTGTGGGCGGGGTGACGTTGCTCGTTGTCTGGGGCCTGGCGTACGGCGGGGTCTCCACAAGCCTTCAGACGTGGATGATCAAGGCCGCGCCGCAAGCGGTCGAGGAAGCCTCCGCGCTGTGGGTGGCGGTGTTCAATCTCTCCATCGGTCTCGGCGCGTTGGTCGGCGGCGCAATCGTCGATGCCCTGCCACTCCAGGGCATCCTATGGCTCGCCGGCGTTCTCCTCCTGGCGGCCGGGCTGGCCGTGTGGAGTGCACGCCGAAACGAGAGCCTGCGATGACCCACATCCCCGCACCAGCCAAGGCGATCACGCCTACCTGAGAATTACGCGACTCGTCGTGGGGCCGGCCCTTGTGACCACACCGGCATGGTGGTCTTTCTAGCCAGACGGCGTGTCATCAAGGTGATAGACGCCCAGGTCAGGTGCGCTTCGCTGTGCTGTGGGAGCCGCTCGTAGTCGATCACGTTGCGCCGGGCGTTCATCAGCCACCCGATCGACCTCTCGACGATCCACCGGCGGGCCAGCACCTTGAACCCGGTCTGGCCCGGCAGCTTCGTCACAATCTTCAGGGTGAGACGCAGGAACCGCCGGGCCCATTCCACCAGCATCCCGGCATAGGCGCTGTCGCCCCAGACGAGGGTGAGCTGCGGGTGCAGCATCCGCAGCCGGGCAAGCAACTCGCGGGCGGCGTCGCGGTCGGGCTGCCCGGCCGGGGTGACCATCACGCCCAGCAGCAGGCCCTTCGTGTCAACGACCAAGTGACGGCCGGCGCGCAGACGGAGGGCGCGGCGCAGTTGGTCGCGGATGTGGTTGACGACGCCGGCCCTGGCCCAGCGGCGGAAGAAGCCGTACGTCGTCTGACATGGTGGGAAATCCGCAGGTAAGGCACGCCATTTGCAGCCGTTGTCGACCAGATACCTGATCGCGTCCACGATGTCGCGACGGTCGTGCTTCTCAGGCCGGCCGCCCGTACGGGTCTGGCAGGCCGGCACCGGCAGAAGCGGCTTCAGCAGCAACCATTCGGCGTCGGTGGTGTCGGAGGGGTAATGGCGGGGACGCACCTCATGCCTCCGCTTTGCTGAGCAGGGTCAGTGCCGCCTGGACGACGTTGAGCTGGCCCAGCACCAGATGGACCCAGTCATCCTCGGGCCGGCTGGCCGCGTGCGGGGCGACCGTGGCGGACAGCAGGCGGCTGATACGGGTCAGCTCGGTGCGCAGCCGTGAGCGTTCGTAGGCGATCCAGTCGTCGGGCGAGGTGGAGAAGCGGTAGCCGTCGTCTGGGGTCCAGATCAGCGGGGTCAGGTGCGCCATCGCCGAGACCTCCCGGATATAAAGGATGCCTTTGCGGACATGGCCCAGGCTCAGCCCGGTGGCGCGCACCAGCTGCTGGGTGGCCAGCCCGGCCGGGCGGGCCTCGAGCAGGGCCAGGCGGACCTGGTCGCCACACACGTTGGCCGCCAGGCCCCGTGACCTCGGGGGCATGGGTCTTACTCGCCTTGCAGCAGCCGGGCCAGGCCCTCATCGATGCTGATCTCGCCGGACTCCACGGCCGATTCGATCCAGTCGGCCGTCGCCCGCACCCGTGCCACGTTCCTGGCCACCGTGGCGCGCTCGTCGGCGGTGAACTGGTGGCCGCGCATGCCCGGAACGACGCGGCCGATGGCCGAGACGAAGGCCGCGCAGGCACCAATCAACTCCAGGAAGTCACGGCTGTGCTCGATGCGGGGCAGGGCCGGGGTGCGCTGCCGCACCACCTGGCCGGCCTGGCGGACATGGTCGACCTGGGCGCGGTTGACCATGTGCTTGGCCGTGTCGTCGAGCATCGTCCGCGAGGCCACTTGCGGCCGGCGCAGCAGGTCGGTAGCCACCCGCACGGCGACCTCCTCATCGCGGGCCAGGTCGTGGATGCGCTCGACCTTCTGCTGCACCGAGGCGGTGTTGACGAGCTTCTGGTCCACGGCTCGCTTGGCGGCCGTATCGGTCCACCGATGGGTTCCGGTGCGGTTATCCAGTGGGGGATCAGCGATACGCGCCCACCGCTCCTGATCGTCACGGATGGAGGCCAGCGTCCTGTGGATGTAGTACGGGACCCCTGCTTGACGGCGCTGGGCCGGGCCAGCGGGAGGACACCCAGCGGTAGGTCTCCAGCGTCTTTACCGGGATGGCCAGGTCGTCGGCGTACAGTTGCAGCGATTCCAAGACGCCGAACAGCGCCTCGCCCTGGTTGGGGTGCGCACCGCCGTGCGGCTGTATCGGTTCGATCTCCAGCGCCAGATCGCCTTAACCGACCACACCAAGGTCAACATTGCTGTTGAGCTGGGATTTCACGTAGTTGATATGTGTGCGACGTGACCAGCAGAGGTGTTCGCTCGTCGGAGGATGTCCCGACGCGTTATGAGAGTTCGCATCGGAAGCGGCGGCGATTTCTCAAGCGATCTGGCGGAACACCTGGTGGGGCTCAGTAGATATGTCGAGGATTAGCGGTTGGCAGCAAGGAAGCGTCCGGCCAACCCTGGTCTTCAGTCGCGGCGTTCAGTTCCATACCAATAGCCCACGGCTGCTCCAGCTAATGGAGCAATGGGCGCCATGTACTGGACTACTTCCGCCGCAGGCAGTCGAAGGATCATACCCAAGAGGACGATCACTACTGTGCTGACGACAAGAATGATTGCCAGGAGCGCGCGTAACGATGCCCCAGTTCGTGGAGCCACGGCTCTTGACCCCGCGCGACTCCATTCCTCCGGGTCAGCGGCCTGAGAGCCAAGTCCCAGCACACTGCTTCGCCGCGTTTGCGGGCGATCCTCGTCGTCCTCATCGTCCTCATCAAGGGGGGACAAATCCTCATCGGCCGACGGGCGCCTCG
The DNA here is from genome assembly GCF_041950495.1 of Nonomuraea sp. MTCD27. Classification (NCBI taxonomy): domain Bacteria; kingdom Bacillati; phylum Actinomycetota; class Actinomycetes; order Streptosporangiales; family Streptosporangiaceae; genus Nonomuraea; species Nonomuraea sp. MTCD27. The sequence goes on from NZ_JBGNUW010000029.1 coordinate 118,067, forward strand.
ATTCCGGGCCAGCGGCCAGAGAACCAAGTTTTGCTGTGCCTGGACGATGTCCAAAGGGCGGAACTTTTGCCTCGGGATCATTGCCTTGTGGTCCTACGGGGTTTGCTTGCCTGCCGTCATCATCGCCAGCTGCCATGTGTTCACCATCGCTGACTTCAACCGCTCGCGATAGCCAGGAAGGCCCACAAAATCGCCAGGCGAAATGAGAAGTCGTCACGCCCGGCGACTCGCGGAACAAGTGGCGAACGGCTGGTCACGTAGACGATGGGCCAGACCGATTGAGAAGCGACGGGTTGAGTAGCACGTCTACTCGGCCTTCCCACGGGTGAGCGAGTCGACAAATGCCTCGGCTTCGGTGAGGCTGAGCTGCTTCTGATCGCGGATCAGGAAGACGGCTGCCTTCCGCTGTCCCTCGGCCAGGAATTCGGTAACCGGCCCTGTCAGATCCTCCGGCCACCGGCCCGGGAAGTCCGGCAGGAGTTCACCTCGGCGCAGGGCGCGGGCCGCAGCCAGAGCATCCGGACCGGAGACCTGCGCTTCCTTCTTCAGCACCTTGACCGCCTCGTCGAATTGCCCGGATTCGATGAGGTCGTGGGCCGTGGCCTGGATCTCCACTGGGGTGAACAACGGCATCGGAATGGAGATCCATACCCTGTTGCGCCGCTGGCGCCAGGCTCGCAACCCCAAAACAATGAGCCCTATTAGGGCCAGGACTAAGATCGACTTCACAGGGTCGAGATCGAACATGCCTGGATTGTAGTGATCAGACATCGTCCTTATCCTGCCCGAAGATCACTGACACGGGAGCAGAGGCACCCCTCAGGATCCAGCTGCGTCGAGAGTGATCTGGTCGGCGAGTTGGGCTTCCAGCCCGGCGATCCGATTGTCCAGAAACCGGCTGTTGTCACGGGCCGCCGTCAGCCGCTCCTGCAGGCGGTTCGTCTGTTGGGTAAGTTGGCGGACCTGCTGTTTGAGCGAGGTGTTGTCGGTGACGAGTCGCTGAACGCCGTCTTCCGGCAGGTCGTTCTCCAGATCACGGATCTTGCCGAGAAGCTCGCCGATGGAGGTGCGCTGCAGGGCGATCTCGCAGTGGGCGTGCTTGAGCGCAGCCTCGGCGTTGAGTGCCCGTTCCCGCCAGGACGCTTCGACATGGGCCGCCTGTTCGGCCTGGTCGAGCAGGCGGTTCTCGCCAGCGTCGGTGGCAGCTTGGGCAACGAGTGCCCGAGCATCCGTGTTCTGGTAGAGGAAGGTCCGGGAGACGTCGGCGCGGCGAGCGACAGCGGCGACGGTGACGCGGGCGCGTTCGCGCCGCATCTGCTTCAGCGACCCGCGTACTCGCTCCAGCATGGCCTCGCTGGTGCTGCGGCGGGCCTGGATCGCTGCCGCCGTCCGGCGCGCCGTCTCCGCGGTGGCCGTCATGCCTGTGGCTCCGTACTCGTCGGCTCGGGCGCGACGTCCTCGGTGAGGTCGGCAACGTCCGTGGCGCGGAAGTTCGTGCTCCAGATCCGGTGGAAGTAGTCCTGCGGCCGGCGCAGGTCCAGCGCCAGGGCCTGGTCCAGGAGTCCGAGACCGGCCAGAGCCTTCTCCAGGCCCGCGATGGCGCGGGCGGTCGGTTCGAAGACCTGGTGCAGGTAGTCAGCGGTGGCGTCGTCGGGTGCCCGTTCGGCGATCGAGCGCCACTGCTCCTGCTTGCGGCGCAAGTAGAGCAGGTCGGCGCCGGACAGGACGAATTTGTCGCAGTTCTCGCAGTCCAGCTTCCAGGGGCAGGCCCCGCCCTGGACCACGGGTTGGAAGGTGCAGAACCCGCCGTCGGCCGGAGTGCTGCGCCGGGACAGGTCCAGCGCCAGCGCCAGGGCCTGCTCGCGGGTGAGCGGAGTGGACTCGCCGGACAGCAGCTCACCGGGGTTGGCCGCGCCGGGCCCGGCGACCCAGACCGCGTGCACGACGTCCTCCAGATCGGAGGCCGCGATCTTGACGTAGTGCTCGGCCATGCGGTCGCTGACGTGGCCAAGGTAGCGCCGGATGTGGGCCAGGCTCGCGCCGGCACGCAGCAGATTGGTGGCCAGGGTGTGCCGTGCCTGGTGCGCGACGGCGGCACCGAGGTCGAGGCTGTCCACCCAGGCACGAAAGCTGGCCCAGAAGCAGGGGTAGGACAGGGACTTGTCCTCGTTGACGTTGCGCACGTCGCTGGGGAACAGGGCGATGATGGCCGGCCCGCCATCCGTGCCGCCGGGGTGAGGGCCAGATGAGCGAGCTCAACCGCAGGCGGGCGCTGGTGGGCCTGGGGGGTTCGCTGGCTGCCGGGCTCATGCCCGCCGGGGCCGCGCAGGCCACAGCCTACGACTCCACGATGGTCGTGGACGCCGGTCGCCTCCTGGGCACGTTCTTCAACCCCGGATGGTACGTCAACCACACCCATCCGAACTGGGCCCGCGTGGTCAAGATGGAGAAGTCGCCCGAGTTGAACTTCCCCTACCTCGACCAGGCGGCGTCCTATGCCAACCGGCTGCTGCTGAGCTTCACCTCCTCCACCAGCACGGAGAAGACGCCGCAGGAGTGGGAGACCTTCATGCGGGAAGCCCTGCTCGTCTACAAGACGCGCTATCCGCAGATCGACTGCGTGATGCCGTGGATCGAGCCCAACCTCGGGATCGTCGGCGGCCATCCGGACAAGACCGCGATGACCCCGGCGGAGTTCTATCCCTATTACGCCGCGGGCTATCGTGCCGTGACAGCGGCCGACGACGGTCTCAAACCCGCGATCCCGTTGACCTTCGGCGGCCCGACGACGTCCAATCTGCCGTCCGAGTGGCTGCTGGACTTCCTCAAGCGGCTGGATTTCCTGGCGGTGCAGCTCTACCACAAGAACCGCGACAATCCGCGCAGGCGCTCAGCCATCGCGTCACTCTCCGATCCCTACTGAGTAGGGCCGGACTGAGCCAGTCGGTGCCGCCCCACGTCACCGAGTACGGCGTCTACGGCGGCGCAAGCTGTACCGGCGGGTGGTCCCCAGGCGCGCGTGGCTGAGGGATCTCGGCGATGATGCCCCCGGCGCGGGGGCAGTTGGGGCGCGATACGTGGCCGATCCGGGGGCGCGATCTCGGCCCGGACCAAACAGCACCGTCCTGCTGGGTCGAGCACGAGATGGCCTTCGTCATGGACGTCTGTGACCGCGTGCTCGTCGTGAACCTCGGCGGAGTGATCGCGCCCCGGGCACCTGTGGCCGGATCCGCGACACTCCCGCGATCCACGCCATTCATCACCCGGGCTGATTCTTGAGCTTGCGCCACCCGCCGGCTCGGTTGTCGGCGATGATCTGCCGGAACATGGCAAGGAGGGCGGGAGCGTTGATGGTTTCTCCTTCGCGGAAAGCCACCGTACGGGCGGTCTTGTTGTGGTGGCCGGCCGTGATGATGCCTTCGGGGTCGGGGACGATGCCGCCGTCGTACAGGAACACGTTGACGTGGTCCTTGGCGGCGAGCAGCGCGCACACGTTGCCCTTGAGCACGAAGTAGGGCTGGACGGTTCGCTTGATGGTCTCGGTGACCTCGGGGTCAGCGGCGTGGATCAGGTCGCGTACCTGCCGGCAGATGTCCTGCTGCCAGTCGGGCAGGGCCGCGATGTAGTCGTCCACGCGTGGATCTGTCTCATAAGGTCGTACGTCGTTCACAGCCAGGCACCCACGATCGCTGAGGTGGCGAGAATTTTGATCAGCCAGTCGCCGGCGTGCAGCGCTGCGGTGACGGCGGGCGTCTTCTCCCACATCATGGATCCGGTGAGCAGCACTGCCGGGAATCCGACCCAGAGCACCAGGCCGAGGACCACCACCGACCTCACGCCGGTGAGGCCGGCGTACCGGGCCAAGCCCGCGATCACCGAGGCGACGACGAGGCTGCGCGCCAGCTCCAGGAGGATCTTCAGCGGCGGCGGCCGATCGCCCCGATCCGGGGCGCGCTCACCCAGCAGTCTTTTCTCGGTCGGTGTGAGCAGGGCGTAGTAGGCCGAACTCAGCACGAACACCACGATCGACGCGGCGACGACGGAGATCACGCTACCCATGTTCCAACCTCCAGGTAAACTAAACCGTACCGTGTTCACGAGACGAAAACTAAACCGGGTAGTGTTCTCTGTCAAGGAGGTAGTTCGTTGACCGCTTCGACACGGGCCGAGGCCCGTTCGGCGCGCAAGCGCCAGGAGATCCTGACCGCCGCGCGGACGGTGTTCACCGCCCACGGCTACGTCGGCACGAGCATGGACGCGGTGGCCGCCGCGGCAGGCGCCTCGAAGCGGACGGTCTACCAGTACTTCGCCGACAAGGAGGAGCTGTTCGCCGGCGTCGTACTGGACACCGTCGATCGCGGCTACGAGCACTTCAAGCCCGCGATCCGCGCGCTCGCGGAGACCGACGACCTCGAGACCGCCTTGCGTGACCACGCTCGGATGACGCTCGCCGGGTTGATGAACCGGGAGATCCTGCAGATGCGCCGCCTCGTCGTCGCCGAGGCCGAGCGTTTCCCGGCCATCGGCCGCGAGTACTTCGAGCGGAGTTGGGTCCGCACCCTGAAACTCCTGGCGGAGACCTTCGCGAAGCTCACCGAGCGCGGCCTGCTGAACACCCCCGACCCCGAGCGCGCCGCCTACATGTTCACCTGGCTGATCGTCTCGATCCCCACCAACCGGGTCGCCTTCCTGGGCGACGCGGCCGTCGGCTCCCCCGAGGAACTGACCGGCCTGGCCGACGAGGGCACCCGCGTCTTTCTCGCCGCCTTCGCCCGCCGGTAGCTCGGGGAGCGGCTCCCCCGGCCTGCGCACGACCTACCGGCAAGGGCGAACGGTGGAGGGAGCTCTTGGCCGTATCAGGCGCGGCCGGCGGTTTCGTGGGCTGGTGGCTTCACAACGGGATGGGGCGGTAGCTGAGGGCAGCCTCGACGATCTCCTCGGGGGTGGCGTTCCTCAGCTCTTCCGGCGGCCAGTAGATAAGGTCGCTGATGTGCGGATGCAGCACATTGGCTTCGAGCAGCGCCAGGTAGTGATCGGCCTCCGGATCGGCCTCCATGATTCGACGAACGAGCTCGGCCAGCTCCGCCCGAGTGATGTCCGGTACCCTCGGCGGCACAGGGCGCGCGGCGTTCGTGGCGATCTCCTCCAGATCCTGCGATTCCCAGTACGAGGCGAAGTCCTCCGGCTCGTACCTGTGGCCAGTCTGCTCGTTGAACGTGGTCACGGCCTGGCGTGCCTCCGGCATCATGCCTTCCTCCAGCAGCTCGGCGATCCGGTCGATCTGGGCACCGAGCTGCTCCACGCGCTCCCTCGGCACGGACGGGGGCAGCAGTTCCGGTCGTAGTTCCATGCCCGGCATTGTGCAGCCGGTGCCTTCGTTGCGGAAAGTTTCGGGAGAGGGTCTCGGCCGAGAAGATCTCCGCGCTGGTCGGGGTTTGCCCCAGCCGCAGGTACGCCAGGCCGCGCTGGAGGAGATCCACGGCAGTGTCCTGCACCAGGGCACCGCGACTGAGGTGAAGAGCCGGCTGGCGGACACTGCCACCGAAGCCCCCTGACCCAGAAGTACGCATGGCGGCCCTGCCTGCCGTCGTCGAACCGGTCGTGTTCGGCTCTTCGGCCCCGGCCTGCGGATGTCACGGCGTTCCCGCGGCGCTCTCCAGGAGGTTCTTGAGTACGTCGAGGTTCTGGGCGACGGCTCGTCGGATGCTGGCGGTCGCGAGGCCGGAGAAGGCGCGGAGCAGTCCGCGACCGGCCAGTTCGATCTCGTTGGTCAGCCTGGTGGTCGTTCCGTTGGACTCGAGTGTGTAAGTGGAGGTGCCTTCCAGGTCGCCGAAGCCGCCGGTGACGGCCAGCAGCCGGTCGTGTTCGTACCGGGAGATCTCAAGGGTCTCCTGCATGGGCCTGGGCAGCGTGCGCGTCTGCAGGTAGACGGTTCCCTGGGCGGGCGGGCCGGGCGAGACCTTCCGGGTCTCGGCGATGGCGTAGTTCCAGCGGGGAAGGTTCTCCAGGTCCGCCAGATACCTGAACACCTCGCCGGCCGGACGGTTGATCACTAGGTCATTGTGGAACCGCATGGTGGTGCGTCCTCTTCTCCGGGGAAGCGGGCCCGGCTCCATGAGCGCGCCTTTGCCCTTACCCGGTGATCAACTGGCGGGCCGACCAGTCTAGAGTGCTTCGCCGTGCTGCACGCCGGTCTGGAAGGCGAACACACGATCCGCCCAGCATGCTCGGATCGAAGCCCAGCCCCTGCGGCTTCCGGCCCCTCCGCCGAGTGACATGCCGGCCACCTGCCGGGGCAGGAACGACATCCCGGCAGTGCAAGCGCGGTGGGAGGACCGATGAAGGACGCGGGCGCGGAGTGCGAACGGGTGGCGCGGCAGGCTCTCGGCCTGACCGACCTGCGGCCGGGTCAGCTGGCCGCGATGACCGCGCTGGCCCAGGGCCGGGACGTACTGGTGGTGATGCCGACCGGCGGCGGCAAGTCGGCGATCTACCAGGTGCCCGCGCTGCTGCTGCCAGGCCCCACCGTGGTGGTCTCGCCGCTGATCGCCCTGCAGCGCGACCAGGTCGAAGCGCTGCGCGAGCGCGACGAGGAGGCGGTGAGCCTGGACGCCGGCACCTCGGCCGGCGAGCGGAGCACCACCTTCGAATCGCTGCGGACCGGCGAGACGGAATTCCTGTTCTGCGCGCCGGAGCAGCTGGCCCGGCCCGACGTCGTGCGGGACCTGGCCGCCGCCGCGCCTTCCCTCCTGGTGGTGGACGAGGCCCATCTGATCTCCTCGTGGGGGCACGACTTCCGCCCCGACTACCTGCGGCTCGGGCCGGTGGCCGAGGCGCTGGGCCGCCCGCCGATCGCGGCCCTGACCGCCACCGCGGCTCCCCCGGTGCGTGGAGAGATCGCCGAACGGCTGGGCCTGCGCGACCCCGTGGAGATCGTCCAGGGCTTCGACCGGCCCAACATCTCGCTCGCGGTACGCCGGATGCTGGACGATCCCGCCCACGAGATCGTCGCCGCGGTGGGCGAGGAAGCGGGACCGGGCATCGTGTATACGGCGGTACGCAGGCAGACGGGCCGCCTGAGCGAGCTGCTCACGGACGCGGGCGTGCGGGCGGCGGCCTACCATGCCGGGTTGCGCCGCTCTGAGCGCGACGACGTCCACGGCAGGTTCATGGCCGGCGACCTGGACGTCGTGGTCGCCACCAGCGCGTTCGGCATGGGCATCGACAAGCCGGACGTGCGGTTCGTCTTCCACGCCGAGGTGCCCGGGTCGCCGGACGCCTACTACCAGGAGATCGGCAGGGCCGGCCGGGACGGCGAGCCGGCCAGGGCGGTGCTGTTCTACCGTCCTGAGGACCTGGGCCTGCAGCGCTATTTCACCGCCGCCGTACCGGATCCGGAGACCTTGACCGCGGTGGCGCAGGCGGTCGCCCAGGCCGGTGCGGGCGTCGACCGCAGGACGCTGCGCGCGCGTACCGGATTGTCGCCCCGCCGCCTGACGCTGCTGCTCGACCTGCTGGAGAGAACCGGTGCGGTACGGCTGGGCACGCGCCGGATCGACCCGGTGCCCGATGCGCCCGACCCGGAGACCGCCGCGGATCTTGCCCGGCGGCTGGCCGAGCGCCGTCGTGACGTCGAACGTACCCGGCTGGAGATGATGCGCCACTACGCCGAGACCGATGACTGCCGGCGCCGCTTCCTGCTCGGTTACTTCGGCGAGCAGCTCGCCGAGCCCTGCGGAAACTGCGACCGCTGCCTGGCGGGCACCGCCGACCGGCAGCAGGAGGAGACCGGGCCGTTCCCCCCGCACGCCCGCGTGGAGCATCGCACCTGGGGGCCGGGCGAGGTCATCCAGCGCGGCGAGGACCGGCTGACGGTCCTGTTCGACACGGCCGGCTACCGCGAACTGCAACTCGACGCGGTACTCGAACAACAACTCCTCACCGAGACCCCGGCCTCCCCCTGACGGCGTCGACGGCCCCGGCTTCCTGCCCCGGGCGGCGGTGCCGCAGTGCGAGTTCCGTCGGGTTCGGTGCTGGTCCAGGAGTATGTGTCGCCCGGTCGGCGGGGAAGGCGTGCACCCCGCTGATCCATCGAGCCAGATCGCTACGCCGGTCCACGTCCTGCCCGCTCGTCCCCTCCGGAGAACCCGGCTCGCGCCTCGCCTCCTGATCGTCACGGTCCCGAGTCACCTCTGCGTCCCTTCAGCCGGTGATCAAACCATCGATCCTCCTGATCGCGGCCCCGCACCAGGAAGCCGAGAGGCTGGTCGGCGAGGGAGTGCGGAGTTCCGGCGTTCACCGATCCGACCGGGCGGCTCCTGGTGGGTGAGTGGCGGGAGTGCGGCGATACGCGGAAGGAACTTTGACGAAAGCCATCGCGCCGCCCCTACCAGCGATCCCCTACCCGGGTTCCTCAGAGTCGGCCGGCACGTCGTTGACCGGGCTGCGGGCGCTCTGCCCGGTCAGGACCCGTACGGCCTCTTCCGCGGCGATGCGCCGCACTGTGGTGATGGCCTGCTCGGAGTAGTAGGCGGCGTGGGGGGTGACGATCACGTTGGGCAGCGTGAAGAGGGGGTTGCGCGGAGACCAGTCGCGCTGTTTCGCGGGCTCCTCCTCCAGGTCGTCCAGTGCCGCGCCGGCGATCCATCCCTCGGTGAGCGCCTGGTGGAGCGCCGCATCCTCCACGATCGGGCCGCGCGCGGTGTTGATGAGGACAGCGGTCGGCTTCATCCTGCGCAGCGTCGTACGGTCGAAGGTGTGGTGTGTCTCGGGCGTGAGCGGCGCCTGGACCACGAGGTAGTCGGCGCCCTCCACGAGCTGGTCGAAGGATGCCGGCAGCACGTGGCGCGATCGGAGCTCGGACTCGTCGAGGAACGGATCGTGCGCCCAGACCTCGACGCCGAACGCTCTGGCGCGTTCGGCGATGAGCTGGGCGATGGCACCGAAGCCCAGCAGCCCGAACACCCGTCCCCGCAGCCGCCAGATCGGCTCCCCGCTCTGCCACTGCCAGACGCCCTGCCGGGTCGCCCGGTCGTAGGCGCAGATCTTGCGGGCGGCGGCCAGCCAGAGCGCGACGGCGTGGTCGGCGACCTCCTCGGCGCACCACTCGTTCGGCGCGTTCGTGACCTGGATGCCCCGCCGGGTCGCGGCGTCGACGTCGACGATGTCCACGCCCGTGCCGTAGCGGGCGATCACCCGGCACCGGGTGAACGCGTCGATGGCGCGGGCACCGACCCGGGCGTACTGGGTCAGGACGCCGTCGGCGTCCCGGCCCTTTTCGATCACCTCGTCCTCGCTCTTGCACTGTGCGGCGAGGAGCTCGAATCCGGCGCCCTCGACGATCTCGCGTTCGATGTCCACGTCGCCGAAGTCGGAGTCGGCGATCATGATGGTGCCTCTGGCGTCAATGCGAGTCACGGGGAATCCCCTTGGTGTGTACGAGATCCTGGTAGGACACGGCGAGTTCCAGGCAGCCTCCGGTGTCCAGCTGCCCGACCGTGGCGCGGTAGATCTCCTGCCACGGTGTCTGGTTGTCGAGGGCCGGCGGTGTGTAGGCCGCCCACCGCGCGGCGATCTCGTCATCCGTCAGCAGGACGTCGACCCGCGCGTTGTCGATGTCGATCCGGATGCGGTCGCCGGTGCGCAGGATGGCGAGGTTGCCGCCCGCCGCGGCCTCGGGGCTGGCGTTGAGGATGGACGGGGCGTCCGAGGTGCCGCTCTGCCGGCCGTCGCCGAGCGTGGGCAAGGTGGTGACGCCCAGGCGGAGCAGCGCGGCGGGCACCTCCATGTTCACGACCTCGGCCGATCCCGGGTAGCCGATCGGGCCGGTGTAGCGGATGACGAGGATGCAGCCTTCGTCGATGCCCAGTTCGGGGTCGTTGATGCGGGCGTGGTAGTCCTCGGGCCCGTCGAAGACGATGGCGCGGTAGTCGGCCACCGCGCGGAGGTCGTCGGTGAGGACCGAGGTCTTCATGACCGCGGAGTCGAACAGGTTGCCCGTCATGATGAGCAGTCCGCCGCGCGCGGCGAGCGGCTCGTCGTAGGGACGGATGACCGTCGGGTCGGCGGGCGGGGCGTCGGCCAGGTTCTCGGCCACGGTACGGCCGGAGACGGTCACGGCGTCGCCGTGCAGGCGCCCTGCCGTCAGCAATGTCCGCATGAGGGCGGGGACGCCGCCGGCGCGGTAGAAGTCCTCGCCGAGGAACTCGCCGGCGGGCGCGACGTCCGCCAGCACCGGGATGTCGGCTCCGACCCGCTGCCAGTCGTGGATGGTCAGCGGCACCCCGACGTGCCGCGCGATGGCGTTGATGTGGATGGGCACGTTGGTGGAGGCGGCGATGGCCGAGGCGACCACGATCGCGTTCTCGAAGGCCGGCAAGGTCATGATCTTGCGTGGGGTGAGGTCCTCGCGTACGAGGTCCACCGCCCGGCGGCCGGTGTCGTAGGCCATCTGCGCTCGCCGGCGGTAGGGGGCCGGGATCGCCGCGCAGCAGGGCAGCGACATGCCCAGGGCCTCGGCCAGGCTGTTCATCGACAGGGCGGTGCCCATCGTGTTGCAGTGACCGATGCTGGGCGCGGAGGCGGCCACGCGCGCCATGAACTCGGCGTAGTCGATCTCCCCGGTGGCCAGCAGCCGCTTGGACTGCCAGATCACCAGCCCCGAGCCCGAAGAGGCCATCCGCCGGCCCTGGTGATAGCCGTTGACCATCGGCCCGCCGGACAGGACGATCGCCGGGATGTTCACCGTCGCCGCCGCCGCCAGACACGCGGGCGTGGTCTTGTCGCAGCCTGTCGTCAGGACGACCCCGTCGAGCGGATATCCGTAGAGCACCTCGACCAGCCCGAGGTAGGCGAGGTTGCGATCCAGTGCGGCGGTCGGGCGTTTACCGGTCTCCTGCAGCGGATGGACGGGGAACTCGAGCGGGATGCCACCACTGTCGCGGATCCCGTCCCTGACCCGGTCGGCGAGGGCGAGGTGGTGGCGGTTGCAGGGAACGAGGTCGCTGCCCGTCTGGGCGATGCCGATGATCGGCCGGCCGGACTGGAGCTCGGCCGGGGTCAGCCCGAAGTTGAGAAAACGTTCGAGATACAGGGCTGTCATCTCCGGATTGCCCGCGTTGTCCCACCAGGCCTGGCTGCGCAGGCGGCCTGCGGCATGTTCCGTCGGCGGCATCAGCTCCTCCTTTCTGCGGTCGGCCCGTCCGATCCGGCCGGGTATTCGGCAAGTGGCACCAGGCCCCTGGACCAGGCCGACATGACCGGCGCGAGCACCCGCCAGGCCTCTTCGGCCTCGTCGCCGCGGATGGACAGGGCCGCGTCCCCGTGCAGCACGTCCAGTAGCAGGCGGCCGTAGGCGGGCAGGTCGGGAGGCGCCAGCTGCGCGCCGAGCGTGAGCGGGGCGAGGGTGTGGGTGCCGGAGCCGATGCCGGTCAGCGCCAGGGTCATGCTCTCCGGCTCCAGGCCGAAGCGCAGCACGTTGGGCGCGGCCTCCTCGCCGAGGCCGGCGGGCAGGTGCGGCACGGGCCGGAACCGTACTGCGACCTCCTTGCGGTCGTGGCCGAGCGCCTTGCCGGTGCGCAGCCGGAAGGTCGTGCCGGACCAGCGCCAGCTTGCGAGCGCCAGCTCCACCTCGGCGAAGGTCTCGGTGCCTCGCCCCGGGTCCACGCCCTCCTCCTCGGCGTAGGCGGGAACGTCACGATCCGCGATGCGGCCGGCCAGATAGCGGGCGCGGCGGGTGTGGCGTACGACATCGTCGTCCGTGAGGGGGCGTACCGAGCGCAGCACGTCGATCTTCCGATCGCGCAGGTCACGCTCGCTGAGGCTGAGCGGTGGCTCCATGGCCACCAGGCACAGCACCTGGAGCAGGTGGTTCTGCACCATGTCCTTGAGCGCGCCCGCGCCGTCGTAGTAGCCCGCCCTGCCTTCCAGCGCGAGCGACTCGTCCCAGACGATCTCCACCTCGGCGATGTGCGCGCTGTTCCAGATGGGCTCCAGCACCCGATTGGCCAGGCGGCTGCCGAGCACGTTCTGGACGGTCGTCATGGCCAGGAAGTGGTCGACGCGGAACACCGCCTGCTCGGGCACGACCCCCACCAGCAGCCGGTTCAGCTCCACCGCGCTGTCGAGGTCTTCGCCGAACGGCTTCTCCAGCACGATCCGGCTGCCCGGCGGCAGGTTCGCGGCGCCGAGGGCGGCGACCGCGCCGGGGAAGATCGCCGGTGGGAGGGCGAGGTAGACGGCGACGGGCCCGTCACCGGCGACGAGCGAGGCGATGTCAGCGGCGTCGGTGGCGTCCGCCTGCCGGTATCGGGCGGAGTCGGCGATCGCCTTCCTGGCCTCGCCGGGCTCCGTCGCGGCGTGCCGGTCGAGCTGGGCGGACGCCCAGCGGCGGAACTCCTCGTCGGTCCGGTTCTGCCGGTCGGCGCAGATGGGCTCGAACCGGTCAGGGAGGTGCCCGGCCGCGCGCAGGGCGGCCAGGGCCGGCAGCAGATAGCGGGCGTTGAGGTCGCCGGTGGCGCCGAGGACGACGAGCCGGTTGATCATGCTGTCATACCTGCTTTCGCTCGTGCGAGGTTGACGCCGCTGGCGATGATCCCGATGTGGCTGAACGCCTGCGGGAAGTTGCCCATGAACGCCCCCGTGGCCGGGTCGATCTGCTCGGGCAGCAGCCCGACGGGGTTGGCGCGGGCGCACAGCGACGCGTACAGCTCCTCGGCCCGGTCCAGGTGACCCTGCAGGATCAGGTTGTCGACCAACCAGAAGCTGCACAGCACGAAGGCACCCTCGTCGCCGGGCAGGCCGTCGGGTGAGTGATCGTGCAGGTAGCGGTAGAGCAGGCCGTCACCGGCCGACAGGCGTTCGGCGATGGCCGCGGTGGTGGCCGCCATCCGCGGATGGTCGGCCGGTACGACCTTGCGCAGCGGCAGTGCGAGCAGGCTGGCGTCCAGGCCGCCGCCGCCGTCGAGGTGCTCGCTCAGGCACTGTGCCTTCTCGTCCCAGGACTGGTCCAGGATGAGCCGGCGGAGCTTCTCGGCGGTGGCGCGCCAGGTCGCGATCGGCCCGGACACGCCGAACCGCTCGCCGATGGCCGCGGCCCGGTCCAGGGCCACCTGACACATCCCGGTCGAGTAGGTGAAGACCCGGCCTTCGCTGCGTACCTCCCAGATGCCCTGATCCGGCTGCCGCCACGTATCAGCGGCGGCCTCGGCCAGCTCCCCCAGACCGGACCACAGCGCCGGCTGCAGCTCGCGGCCGGGGCGCAGCCACTGGTCGGCGCAGTCCAGCACCTCGCCGTAGACGTCGTGCTGGCGCTGGTCGGCGGCGCCGTTGCCCCAGCGCACCGGGGCCGAGCGCCGGTAGCCCTCCAGCTCGGCGTCGTGGATCTCCTCCGGTACGGGCTCGCCGCCGAGGGTGTACATGATGCGGGGGTGGCGAGTGTGCTCGAAGGCGTCCAGGACCCAGCCGAGGAAGGCATCGGCCTCCTCGTCGAAGCCGACGCGGCGCAACGCGAACACGGCGTAGCCGGCGTCGCGGATCCAGGTGTAGCGGTAGTCCCAGTTGCGCACCCCGCCGATCGGCGCGGGCAACGAGGACGTGGGCGCCGCGACCAGCGAGCCGTTGCCCCAGTCGTCGCACAGCTTCAGCGTGATCACCGAGCGCCGGACCAGCGCTTCCTGCGGGCCGCGGTAGCTGCACTTGCGCATCCAGCGCCGCCAGGCCTCGGCGGTCTGCCGCAGCATCGCCTCGGGGTCGAAGCGGTGATGGCGGTGGATGCGGCCCCAGGACAGCACCAGATCGAGGCGGTCGCCCTCCTGAAGGTCGTGCGCGGTGCGCGGGCCGGTGAGCGGACGGTTGGATCGCAGATGCAGCCGCAGGTCGGGCCGCCGGGAGACGCGCATCTCCAGACCGCCGTAAAGGGCCCGGGCCTGCCCGCCGCCGCGCGGCTCCAGCTCCGCCCGCAGCCGCACGGTCCCGGCCTGGACGACCGCGGACCGGACCAGCTCGGCCCGGCCGCCGCCCGCGTCGTCGCTGAGGTCCGCGTCGGCACGCAGGGCCAGCGCGTCAGTGATCCGGACCAGGCCGGTCGGGCCGCGCAACTCGGTCACCAGCACCGCGGTGTCCGGCTCGTAGAACTGCCGGGCCTCGCGCAGGTCGTCCACGGTCAACGTGAAGTGGCCGCCGCGCTCGTGATCCAGCAGGCCGCACAGCAGCGGGTCGCTGTCGAAGCGGGGCAGGCACAGCCACGGGATCGAACCGTCGAGGCCGACCAGCGCCGCCGTCGTGCCGTCGCCGATGAGGCCCAGGTCCTCCAGCGCCAGATAGCCCTCCTGGCGGCGCACCGGGCGAAAGGGTGGATCGAGATCGAGCATGCCTGGCCTTCTCCTCCGTGCCGACGTGCACCATCGGAGAAGGGGGGGTGCTCCTGGCAGGCGGACGTCGCCGCTTTCCCATACTGGACGATGATCAGCTTCCGTCACGAGAAGGTGATCAGCACTTTCACCATGTCCTCGAGCTTCCTGTCCGAGACCTCGAAGGCGCGCTCCATCTCCTCGAAGCGGAAGGTGTGGGTGGTCATGTGCGTGGGATCGAGCCGCTTGCTCTGCAGAACGCGCAGCAGCCGTTCCATGCGCAGCCTGCCACCCGGGCACAGGCCGGTCGCGATCGTCTTGTCGGCCATCCCGACGCCCCACTCGATACGGGGAATGCGCACGAACTCGCCTTCTCCGTAATAGCCGATGTTGGACACCGTCCCACCCGGTTTAGTGATCTTTATGGCGGTCTGGAAGGTGACGTCCGCGCCGAGGGCTTCGATGGCGGTGTCCACGCCCTGCCCCCGGGTCAGGTCAAGGATGCGTTCGACGACGTCCTCGGTGGTGAAATCGACGATCTCGTCGGCGCCGTAGTCGCGAGCGAGCTTCTGCCGGCTGGGCACCGATTCGACCCCGATGACCAGGCCGGCGCCGCGCAGCTTGGCGCCCGCGGTGGCCATGAGGCCCACCGGGCCCTGGGCGAGCACGGCCACCGTCCCGCCGATGGGGATGTTGCCGTTCTCCGCGCCCATGAACCCGGTCGACAGCATGTCGGCGCAGTAGACCGCCATCTCGTCGGGCACGCCGTCGGGGATCCTCGCCAGATTCGCGTCGGCCTCGTTCACGTGGAAATACTCGGCAAAGACCCCGTCCTTGGAGTTGGCGAACTTGAACCCTCCGAGCGGTCCGCCGGACTGCGACGGATGACCGTTCTGGGAGGCAAGATCGCCCCAGTCGGGGGTGATGGCGCCCACCAGCACCCGGTCGCCCGGCCGGAAGGCCGTCACCTCGCCGCCCACCTCGTGCACCACGCCGACGCCCTCGTGGCCGAGCGTCAGGTTCTCCCGCGGCCCGATACCGCCCTTGACGGTGTGGGAGTCGGAGGTGCAGATGAGGGCGGCGGTCGTCCGTACGACGGCATCCAGCGGACCTGGCCGTGGGACGGGCTTGTCCACCAAGCCGACCCGTCCGATTTCCTTCATCACGAACGCCTGCATCGTGCCCCCGAATGTTCCCCCATGTCCAGCGTCGCCGAGTACGCCGCAAACATGCCCAGCTCTACCCCGCCGGTCTCGGCCTTTAACTTCGGCCTCTTCCCTGCGGGCTGTCGGCGGACCCCGCACGCGGCGAGGGCCATGTCACAGCACCAGTCCCACCCCCGCGCGGTCGCGCGGGCCGCAACGGCCGCCATCCGCTGGTATCGAGCTTCGGCCAGGGGCGGGGTCATCGGGTGACAGCCGGGCCGGCACGTCGATATTGACACCATTTGCCCCTTAATGGGGTTATTGGCTGGTCCAGCACGGGCAAGCCAACAAGGGCGAGGGAGCGGGCAACCGCTCCTCGCCGACCACGGAGTCCGCCGAGCTCGAGGAGTTGCCGTGCTCACGCTGACCGCCGACGCGGTTGCGGCGATACGCGATCTGACCACCCAACCGGAAACCCCGCCGGACACCGGGCTGCGCATCGCAGCCTCCTCCACCAACGGCTCCGGCAGATCTCTCGAGCTGTCGGTCTCGGGTGGCCCGCACCCGAACGATCAGATACTCGAGGCAGAGGGCGTACGGGTGTACCTCGAACCGACCGCCGCTACCTTCCTGGACGACAAGACCCTCGACGCGGAGATCGATGACGACCGGCCATCCTTCCGGATCATCCCCCAGACCTGAAGCACGGCTCTTCGGCTCTTCGGTGGAGTTCGATCGACGTCCCTTCCGCCGATCCCCACGGCACCTCCGTCCTCGGGCCGGCCCGCCGGCTGCCCGGCCGGCGTCCGGACAGGACGACCTGGCAGCGGCCGGACGTCGCCACCGGCAACGCGACGCCGCATCCAGCGCCTACTCCCCCAGCCCCGAGGACGCGCCGGTCACCGAGGACCGGCCGACGCACGGCTGGCCGCCCTCTCCGAAGCGGACACCTTCGAGCGCGACCGTCCGCAGGCCCCGGTCGTACGGCTCCGCCCCCGCTCCATCTTCAGGCGCGAGCGGGACACGTGCCGGACGCCCCAGGGCTTCGTTCGCAGGCCGGGCATGCCGGGGACGCCGGTGAGGCGTACCGGCCGGCGGCACGCCGCCGCTGTCGTCCCATACCAGCGGACAAAGCACGATCCGCGAGTTCCTGACCGGCGTGGACGGCGGCCTTGATCGGTGACTCCGCCGCGCATGGCCGGCCACGAACGGCGCGACTGGACCTGTCCCCTCGGGGTAGGCGCTCGGTGACACCCCTCAGGCGGCCTCATGGACAGCCCTCGTACCGCCGCCGGTAGAAGCCCCGTCCAGTTGGCGGCATTCGTCACCGGCGCCGTGTTCGTCTTCGCCGGCCTCCTCGGGTTCGTCCCCGGCATCACGACCCACTACGACGAGATGGCCTTCGCGGGCCACCAGTCCGGCGCGCTGCTGCTCAACGTGTTCCAGGTATCGATCCTGCACAACCTCGTCCACCTGCTGTTCGGGGTCGCAGGCATCCTGCTGTCCAGAACCTGGTCCGGCGCCCGCGGCTTCCTCATCGGCGGCGGCCTCGTCTACCTGCTGCTGTGGATCTACGGCCTGCTGATCGGACACAACAGCCCGGCGAACTTCGTCCCGCTCAACACGGCCGACAACTGGTTGCACCTCATCCTGGCCGTCGGGATGATCGCCCTCGGCCTTCTCCTGTCCCGCCGACGTGCCTCCGCGGCGCGGTGAGTGCAGCCAGGACGCGCGGTTTCGTACCCTGAGCCGGGGCTGCCGCAGGCTCGCATCCCGAGCCCGGGCGCCACGCCGGAGACGGCTGATCAGCTCGCGGATGTAGTCCTTGTTCGGCTCGAAGGCGGCGCCGTCATCCGCCAGGCCATGGGCAAGAACCCCCTGACGACCCGAAAGGGACTCGAGCTGTCCGGCGCCGGGCTGGGCGGGTTCGTCGGTGTGACCTCGGCTCGCGCGGAGGACCACGGCATGCACGAAAACCCGCCTGCCTCGGGGCCTGCACGCGACCAGAGAGGGCTCCGCATGGACGAATCAGGATTCGACAGCCGGGACATTCGGACTTCAGGGGATGAAACTCCGGGCCATGGCCGGTGCACCCCTCCGATGACCTGTTTCGAGATCGTCGTCCTGCCCTGAAGACGGCGCTTGGTGCTGCTTGAGCGGGGTAGCGAACGGCCATGGCAGACGACGTCATCAGCCTCATCAAGGCCGACCACCGCAAGGTGGAGGAGCTCTTCGCCAAGCTGACCGGCGGCAAGGGCGATCGGCGGGCCATCGTAGCTGCCCTGCACGCCCTGCTCACCGCCCACGCCCGCGCCGAGGAAGACGTGATCTACCCCCGTCTCGACGCCCACCACGGCCTGGAGGAGCACAAGGAGGCCGAGGTGCTGCTGGACGCGCTGAAACGGGCCCAGCCGGGCAGCGCGGAGTTCACCAATGCCCACGCCCTGCTGGCTCTTTCGGTGAGCCACCACGTACAGGAGGAGGAGAGCGCCCTTCTGCCCCTGCTCGCCCGCATGACAGACGAACGGGAGCTGCGCGACCTGGGCAAGACGTTCCAGCAACGCCGCCAGCAGGAGCTGCGCGCGCTCACCGCCCCCAGCAAGGCCCGCGCGACCTCCGCCGAAGGCGAACCCACCAAGACGGAGCTGTACGAGCGGGCGCGCAAGGCCGACATTCCCGGGCGATCACGCATGAGCAAGAAGGAGCTCGAGAAAGCCCTGGCAAAGGCCGCGGCACCGCCGGACGAGAGCCTGGGATCAGCTCCCCCACCACGCGAGCCCGTCACCGCGACGCTCTTCGTCCTTGTAGGCCAGGTCGGCCGCGTACGCCAGGCAGCGGGCGTGGGCCAGGCTGTAGCTGGTGGCGGCGTGGTCGAAGGTGATGTCGGGCATGGTTCCTCCGATCGGTTCGGCGGTGATCAACGAGTGAAGTACCGTCCGGTGAGGGGCGCGTGGGTAGCCCGGCCAGCGGCATGTCCATGGCGGAGGGGCACCGGCGATGGCCGACCCCTTGCGAGCTGCGGACATCCGAATGAGTGACGATCAGTTACAGAGGGTAGCGAAGTGATGGGCGTGCTGGACCCATCACAGAGGTGGCCCGTCACCGTCGTCCACCTTCCGGCACGCCGCCCGACCCCAACCCGAGGGAGCCCACGTGCAGCTTCACCTCATCGGAACCGGATCGATCCTCAGCAAGCAGATGAGCGCCTCAGCCCTCATCGACGACACGATTCTGATCGACGCCCCCAACGGGGCCATGAAGGCCATGCATCGCCACGGCCTCGACCCGACCGGCATCGACATCTGCCTCATCACCCACTACCACGCCGACCACTTCTTCGACATCGTCTTCCTGTTCCTCGAACAAGGCCTGCTGCGCAAGCGCGACAGCGAACTCGTCCTCATCGGGCCGACCGGCTTCGCCCAGCGCGTGGAGCAGCTGTTCGAGCTGGCCTATCCCGGCAGCTGGCCGCACATGAAGGAAAGCACCCGGCCGCGCTTCGTCGAGTTCGGCGAGGAAGGCGGCGACTGGTCCGGCTACGGCTACACCATCCGCGCCCTGCACACGCAGCACACCGTGCCCTCCCAGGGCTATCTGATCACCGACGAGGACGGCACCCGGCTCGGCTACACCGGCGACACCGTGCACTGCCCCGCGGTGGACGAACTAGCCGGCCACAGCTCCGCCCTGGTCCTGGACACCAGCTTCCACCAGAGCAAAGCCGGCCACATGGGGCTGGAAGACGTCGAAGCCCTCGCCGACCGCCACCCCGACCTGCCCCTCCTGGCCACCCACCGCGACGACGACGTCACCTCCTCCACCCGGCCGAACATCCACTTCCCCGCGGACGGGGACACCTTCCAGCTCACCGCGACGAATCTGATCCCCTCCAGGCAGGAGGAACTCGACACGGCCACGACCGTCTGACGGGGAAGAGCATTCGAGGATCGTCCGCCCTGATCAGCGAGCGATTCTGTGAGGCAGCGCCGAGAGATCGTCAGCGGGGGCGCCGGCGTGCTGTCGGGAGGGGCATCGACTCGCGTACCGCCCTCCAGCAGCGGCGCGCGTGCTCCAGGTCCGAGGCTGTGGTGCCGCCGAGCTTGGCGGTCTGGTGCTCGGCGCGGGCGTACGGCGTCAGCTCGGTCGCCCTGCTCCGGGATCCCGAGTGGGTGCCGCTCCTGCCGGCGGAGGTCGGCCTGTCCTGGCAGCCGGAAATGCCCCGGCCGGTGGTGCGGTCGGGGCATTCGCGGGGAGGGTCAGGCCGCGCAGGTGGTGTTCGGGGACGGCACCTTGCCGTCCAGCACGTACGACTCCACCGTGCTCATCACGCACCCATTTCCGCTCAGGTAGGCGCCATGCCCCTCGCCTTCGTAGGTGACCAGGACGCCCGTCTTGAGCTGCTGCGTCAACGTGGTGGCCCACTTGTAGGGCGTGGCGGGGTCCCCCTTGCCGCCGACCACTACGATAGGCGCCGAGCCCGTGGCGTCGATGCGCTTGGCCGCGTTGTCGCCCCTGACCGGCCAGTGGGCGCAGAACACGGCCGTGCCCTCCGTCGCCAGGATCGGGAAGACCTTCCTGACCTTCTCGTTGATCGCGACGGCCTCGGCGGCGCTGGGCCGTTCAGCGGTGTCGGCGCAGTTGATGGCGGTCAGGCTGGTCAGCATCGTCGAGTACGTCCCGTCCGCTTTCCGGCCCATGTAGGCGTCGGCCATGGCGAGCAGCGCGGTGCCGTCCCCCTTGACGGCCGCCGCGGCGGCCTTCTCCAGCGCCGGCCAGGTGGCCTTGGCGTACAGCGGGGCGATGACGCCGTGCTGGCCCAGCACGTACGTGAGCTCGCGGTCCCCCACCTTGAGCGGCTTGTCCTTCAGCCCGTCGAGCACCTGCTCGACGGTTCGCTCCACGGTGGCCGGGGCAGCGCCGAGGTCGCACTTCTGCGCCACGCAGTCCTTGGCGAACGCCTCGAAGGCCTGGTCGAAGCCGGTCGCCTGGGTGACCGCCCGCTCCTCCAAGGAGACCGTCGGGTCGAGAGCGGCGTCGAGGACGAAGCGGCCGACGTTCTTGGGGAAGTGGGTGGCGTAGACGGCGCCGAGGTGGGTGCCGTAGGACAGTCCGAAGTAGTTGAGCTTCTCGTCCCCGACGGCCGCCCTGACAAGGTCGAGATCCTTCGCGGCCTGCACAGTGCCCACGTACGGCAGGATCTTGCCGGAGTCCTGCGCGCACGCCGCGGCGAACTCCTTGGCCGACCGGTCGCCGTTCTCGGCGTCGTTCATGGCCTTGAGCAGCTTCTCGACCTGGCCGCCACACTTGACGCCGGCGCTGCGCTCGACCCCGCGAGGGTCGAAGCTGACCAGGTCGTAGTTACGGCCCAGGGTGCGGAAGGCGGCGGCGGCCATGGCCATCGTGTCCACCCCCGACGCGCCAGGGCCGCCGAAGTTGAAGACGAGCGAGCCGCGGCGCTCGCCGGTGGCCTTCATCCGGATCAGGGCGAGGTCGATCTGCTCGCCGCCGGGGTCGGCATGGTCGAGCGGGACCTTGACGGTGCCGCATTCCACGCCGGGGGCGGGGGTGGCGGGCCTGCCGTCGAGGCCGATCAGGTCCTTGCACGCGGTCCACGCGATCGTGCCCGCGGGCTTCGACGGTGTCGACTCTTTGGGGGCCGACTCATTATGGGCCGGCTTGCTGGTAACACCGCAGCCGACGAGGACCGCCGCGCCGAGGAGGAATGTCACGATGCGCTGCTTCATATTAACAAGCATGGTTTCTACGGCATATGGCCCTGTAGTGGCAGCTAACACCACTTACGGGTGACTTTGGAGAATCGCCAGACATGACGAATGTCAGTTGCTCCGGGACCTGCAGGTCATCCACATCCCGACGAAGCCGAATTGCGTGATCGTTACAAGACGCCCGCCGCCACCGAACAAAGCACGCCGATCCCACCGCGCGCTCCTTCACCCGAGTTTCGCAGTTAGTGGGCAGACGAGAGCGCTGAATTGGGTGTTTGACCTGGGACAACGGGCGTGGGAGAGCCTGCGAGTCGTGTGTCCACGCCTGTGTGCTGGGTTCTTGCTGGTCGGAGGC